>JAMCZP010000191.1 GCA_023485185.1 Gammaproteobacteria bacterium | reverse complement strand
GATTTTGTGATTTTTCCGCCAGTTGGACATGGTTCAGATAGGCGGAGCCGTCAGCCCACTGATAGGCACGCGGTAAAGGGGAGTGCAGCGCACTCTGATCAAGCTCAAAAGCGTTTTCAACACCACCACTGTTAAGCTGAGCATAGCGTTCTTCAAGCTGAGTGCTAACCTCCTCCCAGTTTTCCAGGGCAGCCTGAAGTGTGGGGGCAATATCAACGGCGCTCACAGCACGGGAGAGGTCACGGGAGACGATAATGAGCTCTCCGTCGCGGCCCTTTTTAAGTGTTGCCAGTTTCATAGTGATTCAATCCTTGTCGTCAGGGTGGTATAGGGTTCAGGGCTGGCTTGGGTTGAAGTGGGAGCGCAGCGTCGACCAAACATCCACATAATCACGTTGACGGAAGTCAGCATTCAGAGCCGCAGGGGTTGGGTGAAAGAAGTAGCGGCTTTCAAACATGAAGGCCAATGTATCGCCTATGAAGTGGGGCTTAAGCTCAGCATTGGAGGCTTTTTCAAATGTCTCAGCATCGGGGCCGTGGGGCGACATTGAGTTATGTAGACTGGCGCCACCAGGGGTGAAGCCTTCCGCTTTTGCATCGTACTCGCCATGAATAAGCCCCATAAACTCGCTCATTAGATTGCGATGGAACCAGGGCGGTCTAAAGGTGTTCTCGGCAACCATCCAACGTGGCGGAAAAATCACAAAATCAATATTAGCCATTCCCTGTGTATCGGAGGGTGACGTCAATACGGTGAAGATTGACGGATCCGGATGATCGAAGCTAACCGTATTGATGGTGTTAAAATTAGCCAGATTATATTTATAAGGTGCGCAGTTGCCGTGCCACGCCACCACATCTAACGGCGAATGGTCGAGTTTGCTCTCCCAGAAACGACCAGAGAACTTAGCCACTAGGCGGTAGTCGCCCTCCAGGTCTTCATAGGCCGCCACGGGGCTTTGGAAGTCACGCGGGTTGGCTAGACCGTTAGACCCGATGGGGCCGAGGCCTGGTAGCTCTAAAGGACTACCGTAGTTCTCGCATATATATCCCCGCGCAGCATCAACACCCTGAGCTCTGCGCACTTGGAATTTTACACCGCGTGGAATAACGGCAATCTCACCATTATTGATCTCAATGTCACCAAATTCGGTACGTAGACGAATGGCGCCCAGTTGCGGAACAAACAGCAGCTCTCCGTCAGCGTTGTAGAAAAACCGCTCGGTCATGTCTTTATTAAAGGTGTAGACATGCACGCCTACCCCAGCCTGTGTACCCGCATCGCCGTTGACGGCAATGGTAAACAAGCCATCGATAAAATCAGTCGGCTCATTAGGTAATGAAACGGGATCCCAGCGCATTTGGTTAGGATCCGCCGCTGGCTTGTCTAACGGGGCCGTGTGTACCTTGTGATTTTCGAGTGGCTGATAAGCGCTCTGAACGACAGAAGGGCGAATACGGTAAAGCCAGCTACGGAAATTTTGATGACGTGGCGCTGTAAATGCGGAGCCGGTTAGTTGCTCTGCATATAGTCCATAAGCGCACTTCTGAGGTGAGTTTTGCCCAATCGGCAGTGCACCCGGCAGCGCTTCGGTTGAAAAGTGATTATGAAAGCCATTTTGATATTTCAATTGTTCAGTCATTGTTAAGGCCTGCTTTATGGGAACGTTATTTTGATAAAGCTATATTTTTATAAAACTGTATGTTGATAAACCAAGGGGCGCGGCTATTGATCACCATCACCAACCGCATGGGAAATCGCCTCTTCAAGCACGGCTTGATCGCCTATGTGATTAGCTAGCAACAGGATCAGACGGGCATTGATGCGCTCGCTCTCTGCCTCGCCGCGGTCGCGATGTAGCGCCGTGAGCGCAGCGTAAAAGGCGTCTGGATCAGTGAAGTTCGGATTCAGTTCAAGCCTTTGCATGGCAACTTTCCTGGAAAGTAGTGTCAACGGCACCCGCAAGATGAACGCCCAGCGCGCGGTCTAACGCGTCGTCAACCTTGCGGGCAGTGATGGCGTGCCAGCGAGCAGCAATATGCTGATCAGGGCGAATAAGGTACCCGGCACCTGATTTCAGGCCGTATCGTTGCGCCACTAGCCCCTTTGCATCGTCCACGACGGTCGTGCGCGGCAAAGCACTAAGCTCATCCGGTGCTGGGCCAACGACCACCAGGCTTAAATCAGTGCGGCGGCCTAACAGCTCATGCAGCTCTGTCAACTCTCTCGACGGCGCGGCAAGCGTGTCGGCGTGCCCATCCTCAAAACGGCCGTCGAGTAACAACACGAAGCCATTGCCAAATTGATTGAGTAACCAAGTGCTCTGTTCTCCCAATTGAATGGGAGCGTCCTTGGTCGGGCTGCCAGGGCGCAACTCGCTTGGGCCACCATCAACATCGGGTGTATTCAGCGGAGAGTTGTCATAGCGGCAGGGCATGGAAAGACGGCCGCTGTTGACCAAGCTACGTGCGAAGGCATGTTTCTCAGCCAGACGTGTGCTCTTCCGATCTAATACTTGGCTAATATGGCTCTTCGGGGTAATAAAGTCAGTGGCACGGGTAGAGTTAAGCAGGTTTTCTGTCGCACCGTGCTGGCGCTCGGTGTTATACGTGGACAGCAGTGTTTTCGGCGCCTGCGTTTTGAGAACACGCGCCAGTTTCCAGGCTAAGTTTTCCACCCCCTGCAGGGCGCCGTTGGCACCTCTAGCACCAAAGGGGGATACCTGATGAGCCGCGTCACCCATGAATATCACGCTATGGTGAATGAAGTTATCCATCTTGCGGCAGCGGAAGGTGTAGACACTGGCCCACTCAAGCTCGAACTCCACGTCTTGGCCAAGCATTGCCTGAACTCGTGGGCGAATGTTCTCTTCTTTCTTTTCTTCTTCCGGGTCAGCGTCCCTGCCTAGTTGGAAGTCGATACGCCACACATTATCCGGTTCTTTGTGCAGCAGGACTGACTGATTGGGATGAAAGGGCGGGTCAAACCAAAACCAGCGTTCTGTAGGGAAATCGGCCTTCATCACCACATCAGCAATCAGGAACCTGTCCTGAAATACTTGGCCTTTGCACTCAAGGCCAAGTATGTCTCGGATTCGGCTGTTAGCTCCATCCGAGACGAGGAGGTAGTCACAAGTCAGCTGGTAATCACCGTCTTGAGTAGAGACCTTGATGGCGGAGCACTCAGGCTGAGCATCGACATCAATGACCTTATGTTTCCAACGAAGGTCAATTTGCTCTGGAAAGTCGTGGGTGCGGTTGACCAGAAACTCTTCAAAGTAATACTGCTGCAAGTTAATAAAGGCGGGCATACGGTGGCCGTCTTCTGGCAGCAGGTTGAAGCCGTAGACCTCGCGATCCTTGAAGAAGACGCGACCGTGCTGCCAGGTGACGCCTTTTGCAAGCATCGGCTCGACGCAACCCAGGCGGTCTACAATTTCTAGCGAACGTTTAGCAAAACACAGGGCCCGCGACCCCACGCTAACGGTGTTGTTGTCGTCCAGAACAATCGAATTAACGCCTTGCTGAGCCAAATCGATGGCGGCGGCGAGGCCGCTAGGTCCGGCACCAACAATCACTACCGGATAGTGGCGAACTTCTTGAACATCGAGTTCAGGCGGGCGTCGGTAAGGATAGACAGGATTTTTATAGGTTGTTGGCATCTATAGCTCCCCTACAGCGTCGGGTGCGTTACACCCGACTGCTGGGCATGATCAGTGGGTGTCACTGGCGGCACTTACTGATTTTCGACGGCGTCCTGTAGCGAGTGCCACATAGCGGTATCGCGCTCTGCCGTCCAGATGCGGGGATCCGGGTATTCGCCGCCTGCTTCGTCGTAGCATCGAGTGATATCGAAAGGCACACAGTGATCGAAGATAACCCAGTGTTCATACTTTGGCTTAAGTACCGCGTAGGTCTCGGCGTAGCACTCGGAGAGAGATTTGCCCGCCGCCTTGCCTGCTTTGACGCTTCCATACATGTCATTCAAGAAGTCGCGGGTGCCTTGAATCGCTTCCTGGCACTGCTGGGCAGTTTGCAGCGCATCGCCGCGGCCGGGCACCAGCTTTTGAGGCTGCATGGCCTGCAGGCGATCAAGCGTAGTGGGCCAGTCCTCATGGTAAGCATCGCCGGTATAGGGCGTGGCGCCATACTCAACGAGGTCACCGGAAAACATGATTTTTTCTTCCGGTAACCAGACAACGGTATCGCCCTTGGTGTGTCCACGGCCTAAGTGGATGATTTGTACCTCACGCTCACCCATAAACACCGTCAGTTTTTCCTGGAAGACAATGGTTGGCCAAGTCAAACCAGGTACGGAGTCCACCCCCTTAAATAGACGGGGGAAGCGGCCAACCTCGGATTCATAATCTTGCTGGCCGCGCTCGACAATCAGGTCATAGGTGTTCTGGCTCGCGTAGATATTCTCGGCATCGTACGCGGAAGCGCCGAGAACACGCACGGCATGGTAATGGGTCATGACCACATGCTTAATCGGTAGGTCAGTCACCTCGCGAATACGGCGGATAACGTCCTGGGCCATGATGGGGGTTGCCTGGGTGTCAATGACCATCACGCTGTCATCGCCAATCACTATGCCCGTGTTGGGGTCACCTTCGGCCGTGTAAGCATAGAGCCCCTCTGCCAGCTTGGTGAAACTGATATGTTTCTCTTCGGTATCGGCATGGGACGCGAATTTCTTACTCATGGTATCTCCGGTGCTAAAAGGGTGGTTCAAGTGTTTATTGGAATGCTATATGTCAGGAGGATAGTTTCTAATGAAACCAAATGTCCAGTACTCTATGGGCAGATAGCCCGTTCCTATGCATGAAATTAGCAGTAAATCTCAATAAATCAGACTTTTATTGCAATATCATACCTAAGTATAATAATTAAAATCGGCAAATTAGTTGCATTAGAGAGTATCTGTCGGCACTGTTCTGCCTTGTCCTGAGCATGGGTAGCCTAACGCTGATGACATTTTGTGTGGTGAAGGCGAGTAAGCGATGAGTCGTTCTATTCGAAACAGCGTTATTGGATGGAGCTATGAGGACTCTCTTCCTCAAGGGCGGGCAGTATGATAGGTGCGTTGCTGGTGCTCATATTCCCAGCTATGGTGCTGATTTTTATCATCACTACTCCCTGACAACCGGTGGCTCTAGGAGAAGCACAATGACGATGGATAAAGTAGAAAGCGATACGCCTCTGGAGTCTTCAGCCAGGGCAGAGCTGGATCTCAACCAGTTTTTACCCTATCAGCTTAACCGTTTAGCTGACCGCATCAGCCAGGCATTAGAGAAGCTATATGCCGAGTCTTATGATCTCAACATCGCCCAGTGGCGCGTGCTGGCGTGGTTAAGCCACTGTGATGATTTAACCGCTAAGAAGGTCTGTGCCTACACCAATATGGATAAGGCTCGCGTATCTCGCGCTATTCAGTCGCTGGAAGAGCGTGGGCTGATAAGCCGCACGCCATCCCAGCAAGATCAGCGACTGCATGACTTGCACCTGACAGATGAAGGGCAAGCGCTACTTAATAAACTAGTGCCCGAAGCTCAGACGTGGGAAGCCGATCTGGTGTCGACTCTGAGCATTGGTGAATATCGTGACTTGCTTAACACCATGCGCAAGCTTGAACGGCAGTTGGAGAGGATCGGATAAAGCACTCGTGAAATACCTGACTCGGCTTTCTGTGCCAGTTATCACACTGTTTTTTGGTTATGGCGTGTCGCTTATGGGCTTTCAGGGACAGATTGTGTAACAAAAAAGTGAGTTAGAAAGTAATTAAAAACAGCAGCTTTGAAACGCTCAAAGGCAAGTTGATGTTATTTAAGCTGTTGTAATTTAAAGTAATAATTTATATGTATACTTAAGTATTATAATCTATTAGTCGATGGATCGTTGCGCGATCCACCTATCTGCAGGCATTGTGATAATAAACGTGATTCTAATATTTTTTTTATTACAAAAATAAGGTATCACGTTTTGGCTCCCAGTTCGTGACGACCAGAGGAAAGAAAAGTGAATAAAACAACAAACCTGATGATTAGCGCTATCGCCGCTGCAATGCTGAGCAGCGCCGCCATGGCTCAAACGACGATCACCGTAAGTACCTGGGCGGGCCCCAATCACGGCATTAACACCATCGTCTGGCCAACCTGGAAAGCGTGGATTGAAGAAGCAACAGAAGGCCGCGTTACAGTAGACGTGATACATGATCTGGGACCCCCGGCTTCACAAATGGAGATGGTCGCCGATGGTATCGCTGATGCTACCTGGGTTTTCCACGGCTATAACACTGGCCGCTTTCAGTTAACCAAGCTACCGGAGTTTCCCACCTTTCAAGAGTTTTCATCAGAAAATGCCTCCAGTGCCTATTGGCATACGCATCAAGAGTACCTGGAAGCCGCTGGTGAACACCGTGGTGTAGATGTTGTTGCTGCCGGTGTCCACGGTCCTGGCTGGATCTTCAGCAGCGAACAGTATGAAACCTTAGAAGACCTTAAAGGTAAGCGCATTCGCGTTGGCGGTGGCGTAATGGGGGATCTTTCCAATGCCCTAGAGCTTACCGGCGTTGCACTGCCGCCTACAGGCGTTTATGAAGCAGGCTCACAAGGTGTTATCGATGGTGCCATGCTGGTACCTGAAGGGCTGCGCAGCTTCCGTGTCGCAGAAATTTTCCCCTACACCCTTAAGGTCGATGGCGGCTTCTATCGCGGCAGTTTCACCATTGTTGTTAATCCCATGATCTGGGATGAAATGTCGCCCGAAGATCGTGAAGCTGTTGAATCCGTCTCCGGTGAGCGCTTATCGCGTCTGTTCGGCTACATGATGGATGTCGTGGATGTACGGGGCGTCGACTTTGCTGAAGAGCTTGGCCATACCTTTACTGAACTCGGTGACGAAGATCTCAATACGCTGAAAAGCATGAGTGACAGCATGATCGCTGAGTGGGCGGAGTCTGTTTCAGAAAACCGCAACGTGGATGCGATGGCTGCCATCGAGTTCTATCGTGAGCAGCTTAGCGCTGCAGCGGAAGAAGAAAGTGTTAGCAGCCTAGTGCCAGATGAATTAGTACCAGACGACGCAAAGTAAATCCCCACTGGCGCTAGATGGAGAGTGACCATGCAAACCCAAATGGCACGTGCTACGCGCGTTAGTCGGGTTCTGCAGCTGACATTAGAGGGGGTGGCTGGCGCTACCCTCTTTGGCATGATGCTGTTGACCACTGCTGACGTAGGCGGCCGCTACTTTTTTAATTCCCCCATTCTAGGTGCTGTTGAATTAACCCAGCTAATGCTGGCGGCATTGGTATTTCTCTCGCTGCCAGTCGTTTGTTGGCGTCAAGAGCATGTCAGCGTTGATCTGCTCGATGCGGTATTTCCTGCAAAACTTATCTGGCTACGTGAAGTAATCGTTAACCTGATAGTGACGGCAGCTTTGTGGTTGATGGCTCAGCGTGTATGGGCGCTGGCAGAGCGTGCCTTTTCATGGGGGGATGTGACGGAGTTTCTGCGCATACCTCGGGGTTATCTGATCGGACTGATCTCTATCATGCTCGCGCTTTCAGCACTACTGACCCTTATACGAGCCGCTTTTTATTTGCTTGAGGGGCTTAAGGTAATCGAAAAAGGTGGCCCATTGAGTATAGGAGAGCCCCATGACTGAAGCGTTGTACGGTTTCGCAGTATTGTTGATACTTGTGTTCCTGCGTGTGCCACTGGCGTTCGCGATGGGGGTCGTTGGTTTCGCCGGGTTCTATCTATTAACGGGTAACTGGAATGCTGCTGAAGCAATGGCGGCGCGGCGGGTAGTAGACACCGCCATGGATTACGGGCTGTCCGTCATTCCATTGTTCATTCTAATGGGCAACTTTGTTTCTCATGCAGGCTTATCCGATGCCTTGTTTCGAGCATCAAATGGTTTCCTAGGTCACCGTAAGGGTGGTCAGGCAATGGCGACAATCGTCGCTTGCGGTGGTTTTAGCGCGATATGCGGATCGAGCTTAGCGACGTGTGCCACCATGGGCCGAGTCGCCATGCCGCAAATGCGCAAATATGGCTATAAGGATTCACTTGCTGCCGCTTCCATCGCGGCGGGTGGCACCTTGGGGATCTTGATACCGCCCAGCGTCATGCTGGTGATTTATGGAATTTTGACCGAAACCAGTATCCGCGAGCTTTTTGCCGCTGGCTTTATCCCCGGCATTCTTGGCATCTTTCTTTATATTGGTGCCATTAAGTGGGTGCTTTGGCGCGACCCCACCGCTGGCCCTGCGGCAGAGAAAGTGCCATGGACAGAGCGGATTAAGGCACTAAAAAGCGTAGGCAGTACGCTAGCACTGTTTGTACTAGTGATTGGCGGTATTTACCTCGGGGTGTTTACACCCACTGAGGCGGCCGGTATCGGTGCAATGGGCGCTTTCTTAATCGCGCTAATGCGTCGAGCGCTGACCCCACAAGTGTTAATGGACGTGTTAATGGACACCGTGCGTACAACTGCGATGCTGTTTGCTGTGGTACTAACGGCGCTGATTTTCGCCAACTTTATCAACCGTGCGGGGCTGCCTAGCGACTTGCTAGCATTGGTCAATGGCCTGAATGTTGCGCCTTTTATGGTCATCCTGGTGATTATCGCGATCTATGTCGTACTGGGGTGCGTGTTTGAAAGTATGTCGATGCTGCTGCTCACCGTGCCAGTATTTTTCCCTGTCGTCGCAGGACTGGGTTACGACTTGGTGTGGTTTGGCATTCTGGTTGTTATCGTCATTGAGATTAGCCTGATAACACCTCCTGTTGGTATGAACGTGTTTGTTCTGCGAGCCGTATTGCCGGACGTATCCACAGGCACGATCTTCCGCGGCGTTACGCCTTTCTGGGTCGCTGGTACCATACGTGCGTTGTTGGTGCTTATCTTCCCCGCGATTGTGCTGTTCCTACCGCAACTACTTTACTAAAGCTGTGCGATTAAGCCGTTTCTATTAATGTTCTAGCGACACAAAAAATGACAGGGCGTACGCCCTGTCATTTTTTTGCCTACCTTTTATGTCTGGCTATTTATGTCTGGTTATACAGGCTGAGGCGTCACTGCCGCTTTGCGACCAGCGTTAAAATGTCGTAGCTGGCGACCAGCTCATCATGTTGATTGGTCACTGCCACGTCCCACATCACCACGCCTTGCGGGTGGCCGTCGGGAGATGCCCGGCCCTGGTCAATCTTACGCTTACAGGTTAGGCGGGCGCGGATAGTGTCGCCGACCAACACAGGTGTAATAAAGCGCAGTGTATCCAGGCCGTAGTTCGCCAGTACGGGGCCTTCGCCTGGGTAAACGAACAGACCGGCAGCAGCCGACAGCACAAAGTAGCCATGGGCGATGCGCTGGCCAAACTGGGTTTCTTTGGCGGCAATATCGTCGAAGTGCATGTAGAAGTGGTCGCCTGAAAGACAGCCAAAATTGACGATGTCGGCTTCGGTGACAGTGCGGCGATGGGTTAATAGTGACTCGCCCACCTGCAGGTCATCGAAATGGCGACGGAACGGGTGAACGTCAGTTTCGAGCACCTTCGCACCCCGTACATACTCCCCGGTAACTGCCGCCACCATGGTTGGAGATCCCTGGATAGCGGTGCGTTGTAAATAGTGGTGAACCGCACGAATGCCACCAAGCTCTTCGCCACCACCTGCGCGGCCTGGGCCACCATGCTTGAGCATCGGTAGCGGAGAGCCGTGGCCAGTCGATTCTTTGGCTGCCTGGGCATCAAGGATCTGCAGACGGCCATGCTGGGCGGCCAGCACAGGAATCATTTCGGCAGCAATGGCGGGAGTTTTGGTGGTTAGTGTGGTGACCAAGCTGCCCTTGCCCTTGGCGGCAATAGCCAGTGCTTCGTCGATACCGTTGTAGGGCATCAGGGTCGCGACCGGGCCAAAGGCTTCAATATCGTGAGCGCCGCCGTCGTTTAACGGGTTACGGTTGATCAGCAGGTGGGGAGAGATAAACGCGCCGTTTTCCACACCCTGGCCGACTGCTTTGAAGCTGCCGTCTCTGCCGAAAACACACTCACTGGTTTCCAGTAGTTGATCGATAGCCTCGTTTACGTCATGCAGCTGGTCACTGGAAGAGAGCGCGCCCATGCGTACGCCTTCTTCATGAGGGTCGCCCACCACGATGCTTGAAAGACGTTCTTTAATCATGCCTGCCAATGTATCTAAATGCTCAGCGGGTACGAGTACTCGACGGATCGCCGTACATTTTTGGCCTGCTTTAGCGGTCATTTCCTTGACCACTTCTTTGGCAAAGATCGCGAACTCTTCATCTCCCGGGCTGATATCGGGTGCCATGATCGCGCTGTTGAGCGAGTCCGCCTCAGCGTTAAAGGGAATGCTCTTGGCCATGATGTTAGGGTGACTTTTCAGCATTAGGGCTGTGTTTGCCGAGCCGGTAAAGGTGACAAAGTCCTGCTCTTCCAGGTGGTCGAGTAGGTCACCGGCTCCACCGATCACCAGTTGCAGCGCACCTTCTGGCAGCAAGCCAGAGTCGTTGATGACGCGCACCGCTGCTTCGGTCAGGTAGCTCGTCGCCGTTGCCGGTTTGAAGATACATGGCATGCCTGCCAGAAAGGCGGGCGCGAACTTCTCCAACATACCCCAGATAGGAAAGTTGAACGCATTAATATGCACCGAGACGCCGCGGCGGGGTACCAGAATGTGGGTGCCGTTGAAGTGGTTCTCTTTGCCTAATTGTGTCACTGGGCCTTCGTGGGCCACATTGCCGGAGGGCAGTTCCTTGCGGCCGGTGGAGGCATAGGTAAACAGGGTGCCGAAACCACCGTCGATGTCGATCCAGGAGTCGGCCTTGGTGCAGCCGGTGTGATGAGAGATGGCATAGAGCTCACGCTTACGCTCTTGAATATAGGTGGCCAGCGCCTTAAGAATGGCGGCTCGCTGCTGAAAGTCCAGCGCCAGAATGTTTTTCACACCGGTGTTGCGGGCGTACGCCACCGCTTCGTGGAAATTGATCTCTTCTTGGTGAGTATGCGCAACGGTGGTGCCGTTGATGGCGCTGATAAGGGCTTTGGATTCGGTTTGTCCGAACCACTGGCCTGCGATGTAACTTTGCAAAACTGGCATTGCGTGTTCTCCCGTACAATATAGACAAAGACGACGCAGTCGCCGGCTTGGAAGTGGGTGGACTAGGGGTTATACCTCGTCAAAATCGAGCACCACTTTGTCGCTGATCGGATAGCACTGGCAGGACAGTACGTAGCCGGCATCTATTTCGTAATCTTCCAGAGCATAATTGGCATCCATTTCCACCTCACCTTCAATGACTTTTGATTTACAGGTGGAACACACGCCCGCCTTGCAAGAGAACGGCAGGTCGGCGCCGTGCTCGTTACCCGCGTCCAAAATATTCTGGGTATTGCGGGGCAGGTTATATTCGATGGTACGGCCGTCGATGATCACTTTAATGTGCGAAGTTTCAGCCTCAATTTGCCCCGCTCTGGCTGCCAGGCGGTGTTTGGCGCCTGCTGTTGGTCGCCCAGTAGTGAACAGCTCAAAGTGCACCTTCTCCTTTGGCATTGCATGTTGGGTCAGGACATTACGCACGATCTCGGTCATCTCTTGCGGGCCACAGATAAACGCAGCATCGAGCTTGGGTACGTCTACCCAGCGGTCAAACAGGGCATTGCACTTATCGGCATCGATACGACCGTTGTAAAGACCGATTTCTTGCTGCTCACGGCTGAACACATAAATGATATTGAGGCGTTCGAGGTAACGATCCTTGAGATCCTGCAGACGTTCGCGAAACAGCGTGCCCGTGGTAGAGCGGTTGCCATAAATCACGGTAAAACGACTTTTCGGCTCGCTTTCCAACGTAGTGGCAACAATCGACATGATGGGGGTGACGCCACTGCCTGCGGTCACCGCCAGATAATGCCCTGCACGACTGGGGTCGAGAGGCACGAAGAACTTGCCCTGTGGCGGCATCACTTCCAACTGCTCCCCAGGCTGCAGTTGCTGGTTGGCAAAGGTGGAGAAGCTACCGCCCGGCACCAGCTTGACGGCGACTCTTAGCTCGTGTTCGTGAACGCCGGTGCAAATCGAGTAAGAGCGGCGGACATCCCCACCTTCGATGTCGCGGCGCAGTGTCAGGTACTGCCCTTGGGTAAAGCGAAAGGCATCCAGCAGGTCGTCGGGAATGTCGAAAGCAATGGAAACGGCATCATGGGTTTCCTTGCGAACATCCTTGACGGTCAGGGCGTGAAATCGGCTCATGGGAAATAGTCTCGTCGTTTTACAGACACTTGAAATAATCGAAAGGCTCCAGGCAGTCGCGGCAGCGGTAGAGCGCCTTGCAAGCCGTAGAGCCGAATTCGCTGACGCGTTCGGTTGTGTTGCTGCCGCATAAAGGGCAGGGTACTACCGGGTCAGAATGGCCCGTCAGGCTGCGCTTGCTGGCGCTCCCTACCGGCGGCGCGATGCCGTAAGCGCGCAATTTTTCGCGCCCGGCGTTGGTCAGCCAATCGGTGGTCCAGGCGGGTGTCAGGCGACGCTGAATCAGCGGGTCTGAGTAGCCGGCGGCCACCAGCGCTTCATGAATATGCTGTTCGATAACTTCCGTCGCCGGGCAGCCGGAGTAGGTGGGGGTCACGTTGACCACCAACCGACCGTCCACCCAGTCGATAGCGCGCACAATTCCCAGCTCAACCACGCTGACGACCGGCACTTCTGGGTCTAGCACTTGCTGTAAAACCGCCAGTACAGCGTCGACATCGCCTTTTTCGCCGGCTGGCGGCAGTCCGCGACGGTCGCTGCCAATCAAGTCGCTTGAGGGCCAGTCATCAGGCCTGTTATCAATAGGCCCATCACTGCCAGGAGCTGGCGGTGGGTTACCAAACGGTCGCATCGGGATATGCCCTCGGCAGGTATTGCATTTCCGCCAATAGAAAGCCCAGATGCTCGGTGTGATGGCCGACTTTGCCGCCGGTATACATCCAGGCGTCGTAGGAGGGACGCTCCAGCGTGGCTTCCTCAAGCACCTCTTCCACCGTCGCTTTCCAGCGAGCGGCAATGGGTTCAGGGTCAGGCGCGATACCAGCCTCTATCATGGCCTGATCAATCTCGTCGACCTGCAATAGCTCGCCGGTGAACTGCCAGAGGTTGTCGAGAGCGCGTTGCATACGGGCGTGGCTTTCTTCGGTGCCATCGCCTAGGCGAATCACCCATTCAGAGGAGCGGCGGAGGTGGTACGTTGCTTCTTTGAGCGATTTGGCAGCCACTTCGGCAATTCGCGGGTCGATGGACTCGGCCAAGCCATCCAGTAGGTGAACGTGCCAAGCATCGAACAAGAACTGACGTCCCATGATGTCAGCGAAGTCACCGTTGGGCTGCTCGGTGATCAACAGATTACGAAAGTCCTGGGCATCGCGGCGAAAGGCCAGATGGTCGGCATCGATCTCGTCGGCCGCCATCAGTTCAGCAGCATAGTCAAGCCAGTTGCGTGCCTGCCCGAAGAGGTCGAGCCCTACATTCATTAAGGCCAGCTCTTCTTCCAACGCCGGCGCCTTGCCGCATAACTGTGCGTGGCGCTGACCCAGTACTAACGCGTTGTCGCCAAGGCGTAGCAGGTAATCGGTCAACGGGGTTTGTGTTTTTTGAGCAGTGTTCTTGTGAGCCATGTTTTGCATCACAGCCTCCCTTACATGTGGCCGACTTCTTTCGGCAGTTTGTAGAAGGATGCGTGGCGATAGACCTTGTCATTAGACGGGTCAAACAGCGGTTCTTTCTCATCGGGAGAAGACGCGGTGATTTCGCTGGCCGGAACCACCCAGATGCTCACCCCTTCATTACGCCGGGTGTAAAGCTCACGGGCGTTTTCGATTGCCATGCTGCGGTCGGCGGCATGTACGCTGCCAACGTGCTTGTGGTTAAGACCGTGCTTGCTGCGTATAAAAACTTCGAAGAGGGGCCAGTCAGCCATGAGAGAAGCCTCAGTGGTCAGAGGAACCCCGTGCCGTGGGGCTCCCTATTGTTTTAAGAAATCAGTTTCGAGGTATTAGTTTCGAGATATCAGGCGGCTTTGCGTTGACGCTTGGCGGCATAAGCCACGGCGGCTTCACGTACCCAGGCACCGTTATCAATGGCGCTACGGCGTGCTTCGATACGTTCGCGGTTGCAAGGGCCGTTGCCTTTAACCACGTCGAAGAATTCCTGCCAGTCGATTTCACCGAACTCGTAGTGACCGGTCTCTTGGTTATATTTGAGATCCGGGTCAGGCGCAGTGCAGCCCAGCAGCTCTAGCTGCGGTACGGTTTGGTCGAGGAAGCGCTGGCGTAGCTCATCGTTGCTGTGACGCTTGATCTTCCAAACCATTGATTGGGCACTGTTAGGCGAGTTTTCGTCGGACGGGCCGAACATCATTAGCGATGGCCACCAGAAACGGTTAATAGAGTCCTGAACCATGGCTTTCTGGTCGTCAGTGCCTTCTTGCATCATGGTCAGCAGAATCTGATAACCCTGGCGCTGGTGGAAGCTTTCTTCTTTACATACGCGAATCATCGCGCGCGCATAGGGGCCGTAAGAAGTGCGCTGTAGCGGCACCTGATTGACGATGGCTGCGCCGTCGACCAGCCAACCGATGGTGCCCATGTCTGCCCAGTTAAGCGTCGGGTAGTTGAAGATGCTGGAGTACTTAGCGCGGCCGTCGTGAAGCTTGTCGATCTCTTCGTCGCGGTCGGCACCGAGGGTTTCCATGGCGCTATAGAGGTACAGGCCGTGACCCGCCTCATCCTGAATTTTGGCCATCAGCTGCAGCTTGCGCTTAAGGGTCGGCGCACGCGTCAGCCAGTTGCCTTCCGGAAGCATACCGACGATCTCTGAGTGAGCGTGTTGAGAGATCTGACGGACCAATGTCTTGCGATAGGCGTCCGGCATCCAATTTTTGGGTTCTATCTTAATTTCATCATTGATGCGCTCTTGGAACTGGCGTTCCTCAGGGCCCATCTCGTCAAGTGACTTAAGTTTGCTAGTACCGGTTTCAACGAGCTGCGCGTACATAGAGACCTCCGCGGCGTCGGACTATCAGGGAGTGTGACTTATCTTGTTTAAAGTATAGTGACACAAAATATTTTATCAATAAGTATTTTTATGTGTCACTTTAAGACTTTGTGATTACGGATAAAGCCGATGTGGTTGGTTTGAAAAGGAAAAATGACTGAATTTAAGTGATTCTTAATGTTCTATCTTTTTTCATCAAAGCTGGCTGTTTGGGAATGAAAAAGCCCTTGCAGGGTTGCCTGCAAGGGCGTCGGTCTGAGTTTCAGTCTCGGTCTATGGCGATGCGCCGCTGTTAAGCAGGGGGCGAAATTAGCGCAGATCTTTAACGCGTCTGGCCTTACCCAGCGAGCGCATCACGCTCTCTACCTGGCACACCTCAACCTGGGTGCTGATACCAATATACGTCTTGATAGCATGCTGTAGCTGTTTCGCTGCTTGCTCACAGGCCGTGGGGTCGCGGGCGATGTCATGATTGCTCGCCTCGACACGCACAAGCACCATATCCATATTGCCTTTGACTTCCTTCAAATTTCCTCTGCAGGAGACACTCTTGCCGTCGACTAACATTTCCCTTTCCAGGTGTGCACCCAAGTCACTCTCAGAAACAGCACTAGTCAAGGCGCTGAACGCTATGCCTGGTGCGCCGGGGGCAAAAGGCAGTCGAGAGCGACCTCGTAAAGTTAGAACTGGTTATGGATAGCCAATACTTGGGATTTTGAGTGTTTTTAGTACTCTATGGTCTCTGAGTGTGAGGTATTTGATTTTATGTCATCGGGTGTGAGCCACATGCGCTTATTATCGAGTGTCTCGAAGAGGTTCAGTTGATCTTGATAGTGAGGTGAGGCGTTGCCGTCAGGCGCAATGAAGCCTGACTGGCCTGGCGCGGCGACTTCATAACCTGAGACCTGCCCATTAGAGAAGATGGTCATGTTGTTTTCTGTGCCACGGTTCATGGCATGGTGTATTTGTATCGCTTCTTCTTCACCGGCTTGAGGTACTCTTAAGAAATTAAGGTGGGAGAAGGTAGTATGAGTAACGGCGGTACGCCAAGCGCTCATTTCATCTCCCTGTTCCTCTTTTAGCGACTCTACAGATTCGGTCAAAGCATTGCGCATCAGCACTTTAGGGTCTTTGCCTCCGAAAATATCGAAGCCAATAGTATCGCTCTCACCCTGAAGTGCATGATAGAGCACCTTGGCAGCTACCGAGATATTTGTGCTGCCAGGAGAGCTGCCGCCGGGCTCTAAATGTCCAGTGTTAAGAAACCAAGCGTTATGAGCCTCAGGGAGAATGTTGCTGTAGATTTGTTCAATAAGATGCATGAGCCAGGCTCTATACAGCGGGACGGCAGGAGAATCGTAGTAACCGTCGCCAGTTTGGTCGATCTCGCGATGATCCCAAGTGGCTAGAAGCTTGATGGCATCTAGCAGCTCGGGGGCATCAGCAGCTTCTACTGCTTCTACTAGCCTAGGAATGAAGAAGCGTGCGCTGGGATCAATGAAGGAAGCCTCCATCATCAACTCCCAGGCTTCTTGTCCAGAGAAGCTTTCCTGCTCCTCGATAGAGTCGAACAAAGTCTGGACCCTATCCGCTTCATGCCATGCATACCACCACATATCAGGATTTGGCATGCCCTCTGCTGCGCGTTGGTTCCAGTTGGCAATATAGCCAGTTGAAGGATTAATCACCTGTGGATTGGTTTCGAAAGGCATGAATCCCGGCCAGTCATAATTACCATAGCCGGGCGCCGGGAGCCTGCCGTCATGTCCTGGAGCGCGTTGGGGGTAGCGACCACCCATTACATAGGCGATGTTTCCTTCTTTGTCGGCATAGTACAAGTTGACATTGATTGCTGACTTCGAAGCCTCTTCTAGCCACTCGGCGTGATTATTAGCATTAGTAATATTGTGCCAGGCCATAAGGGTTGCCATCTCATGGCCTTCCCAGCCACGGGCCTTGGCATATGCAACACCCTCGTCAGGACGGTAGTCAACTACTGCACCGTGGTGGGAGCGATACACAGTTAGTTCATGGCTCTTCTGGTCTCGCACATTGATGGTTTCTACGCGGCTGTCCAAGTCGTGATAATCATCGCCTACGAGATAGCGCTCCGGTTCGCTGGGATCCAGCTCAAGGCGGAATAGATCAACGTTGTCAGCGGCACCCCAGGTGCTGCCCCAAGTGATTGAATCATTATGACCAAACATTATCATTGGGTAGCCAAAGGGGCTATTTCCAACAGCGTTATATCCTGCGCCATGCAGCCCTACAGAATAGGTATAAGCAGGTTGGTAAAAGCCAAATTGTGGGCCGTTAATTAGGATGGACTCTGCGCTATCACTGCGATCAGAACCAAGAATCAATAGGTTGCTGAAAGGGCGCTCATAAAGATTAGGCAGCTGTAAGGTACCTCCGCTTGCTGCGAGGTAGGTTTCATTTTCCGGGGCTTGGAAGAAAGTAATCGATTTGCTGGTCTTATCATCCAGAGAAAATGCACCATCCCTGAGCTGTGGGTCCCAGTCACCGTGAGGAATGGTAGTTGGTGCAGCTGGATCATAAAAAGTCAGCAAAAGGTCAAATAATGCTTGGCCTTTCTCCTCGCCATGCATCTCCACTAAGTTCATGAAAATTTGCTGATTTTCTAACTCTGTGTTGTAGTCGCCAAACCTGTTGACCATAGTGCCGATGAAGATCATGGCTACGTCGAATGAACTCCAAGGGCTTGGCTCGAAGCCAGCATCAATGAATTGCTTCGGCATCAGGGTTTCTGGGTTTGCTTCGATGGCTTCTAGCCAGCGGTTGATGCCGTCAGCATAGCCTTGGAGAATATCATGCTGCTCATCAGGCAAAGATTCTAGCTGGGCGTGTATGCTGGCTGGGTCATAGTGTTTTCGGATGCCAATATCGAAATCGAGATAGTCAGAACCAAGCACCTCGGCTACCTTGCCTTGGGTGCTGCGGCGAGTTATCTCCAGCTGGTAGAGCCTGTCTTGGGCTATGGAGTAGCCATAGCCAAAAAACAGTCCATAGCGATCATCGGCAAATATATGGGGAGTGCCGTAATTATCGCGTTTAATAGTAATCTCATCGGCCACTACTGGTGTTGTAGCACCGATCAAAAGTGCGAGGGCAGTGGTGCCGACTAGGGTAGGCAGGCGAACATTTTGCATTAATGTTTATCCTTATTTTTGGCCTGGGGGAAACACGACGATAAACGAAGCCTGCCATCCTCGTGCTGAGGCGGCACAGCACGAGGAGGCAACTTTTAAGATAGGTGAATTAGCGCAGATCTTTAACGCGTCTGGCCTTACCCAGCGAGCGCATCACGCTCTCTACCTGGCACACCTCAACCTGGGTGCTGATACCAATGTACGTTTTGATAGCATGCTGTAGCTGTTTCGCTGCTTGCTCACAGGCCGTGGGGTCGCGGGCGATGTCATGATGATTCGCCTCTACCCGCACCCGCACCATGTCCATATTGCCTTGGCGGCTGACTTCGATCTCGTAATGGGGAGAAAGTGACGCGATCTTGAGTAACTGCTCTTCAATCTGGGTGGGGAACACGTTCACCCCGCGAATGATAAGCATGTCGTCGCTGCGGCCAGTGATCTTGTCGATGCGGCGCATGGGGCGCGCGGTGCCCGGCAGCAGGCGGGTCAAGTCGCGGGTGCGATAGCGAATCACCGGCAAGCCTTCTTTGGTTAGGGTGGTGAATACTAGCTCGCCGTATTCGCCGTCTGGCAGAACCTCACCGCTGATCGGGTCGATGATCTCGGGGTAGAAATGATCTTCCCAGATGGTTGGACCATCTTTAGTCTCCAGGCACTCCATGCCCACGCCCGGACCCATTACCTCGGAGAGGCCGTAAATATCGAGGGCGTCGATGCCCAGACGCTGCTCTAGCGCAGTGCGCATGCTGTCGGTCCAAGGTTCGGCACCGAAAATGCCGGTGCGCAAGGGCAGCGTATGAGGGTCGATGCCTTGGCGCTCCATCTCGTCAGCGATGTTGAGCATATACGAGGGGGTGACCATGATGATGTCCGGCTGGAAATCACGAATCAACTGAACCTGTTTCTCAGTCTGGCCGCCCGACATGGGAATCACCGCGCAGCCCAGGCGCTCGGCACCGTAATGGGCGCCCAGCCCGCCGGTGAACAGGCCGTAGCCATATGCCACATGCACCTTGTCGTTGCGGCTGCCGCCAGCGGCACGGATTGAGCGCGCCACCACATCGGACCACACATCAATATCCTTCTGGGTGTAGCCCACCACCGTTGGTTGCCCAGTGGTGCCGCTGGAGGCATGGATACGAACGATCTCGCTCATCG
>JAMCZP010000071.1 GCA_023485185.1 Gammaproteobacteria bacterium | reverse complement strand
GAAAAATTGCACCGAGCGGAGGAAGTCTCTACAATTTCCGGTCTTGAATTGAATCTCCCCGGCTAGTTCTCCACTGGACCGGGCTTTTTGGAATTCACTTTCCGTCCTAAACCACGTGGGAATAACGAGTTATGAAACGCACTTTTCAACCTAGCGTTCTCAAGCGCAAGCGCGCGCATGGCTTCCGTGCTCGTATGGCAACCAAAAATGGTCGCGCCGTCCTCGCACGCCGCCGTGCCAAAGGCCGCAAGCGTCTGAGCGCCTGATCTCGGATTGCGTGTGCCGCAGCAAGGCTTTCCCCGGCAATTACGGTTACTAAATGCTGGGGATTTCAGTCACGTGTTTGAGCAAGCCGACCTAAAAGTGCATGGCAAAGGGTTGATGGCGTTAATTCGCTTAACTACTCGAGGTCATCCTCGCCTTGGACTGGTGGTCAGCAAGAAAAATGTCAAACGCGCCGTAGATCGCAACCGTTTTAAGCGTCTTGTTAGAGAATCCATCCGTCTTCGCCAAGATCATCTCCCCTCTGTGGATATTGTTGTTCTTGCTCGGCGTGGCGTTCAGGATATTGATAACGAAACCTTACATCGCCAGCTACACGGCATGTGGAAGCGACTTCAGCGTGACGCACAGGCGGTGCCTTCAGCATCTCCGTTAACGCGTGACACGTGACATTTGGTGCACTCTTCACCGCTCGACCTCGGCCTGCCGCCTGGCAGGCTTTCGTGTGTCAAGGGTCGAGTAAATGACATTGCGCCATTAGCATGTTCACCACCCAGCGGGCAGAACCCTCATGGACGTAAAACGACTTTTATTACTGATTCCACTAGCTGTACTAGCATACTTGCTTGTCGTTCAGTGGAATCAGGATTACGGGCAGCCGAATTACGATTCGACGCCTGAAATGACGCAACGCAGCAATGCGGCTCCTTCCAGCGATATGGATGACGGCAATGGCTTAGCGGTTCCTAGTAGCTCTCCACAGCAAAGTGCGGTGAATGAAGGCATTGCTGGGGACACCGAAAGCGAAACCGCAAGCCGTGATTTTATTGCCGTTACCACCGATGTTCTTGATGTACGCATCGATCCCCACGGCGGTGATATCGTTTACGCTGCTTTACCGCAGCATAAGCTAACCCTCGACTCAGACCGTAACTACGTACTGCTGTCAGACAATGACAATCGTAGCTACGTGGCACGTTCAGGTTTACAGCTTGATGGCCAGGCAAGCCGTATTGCCTTCACACCTGAGAATTCGGAGTATCGTTTAGGCGATAACGATGATCAGCTGAGCGTAGACTTAACCGCCGAGGTCAATGGTGTCGACGTCATTAAACGCCTGACCTTTGAGCGTGGCAGTTACGCTGTAAACGTCAATTACTACCTTGCCAATAACACTGATGCGCCCGTAAGCGCTCGTTTTATCGGCCAATTGGCACGTGACAATAGCCCTGACCCATCAAGCGGTGTTGCGATGGGTATGAGCTCCTACTTGGGTGCCGCTTACTCAACGCCGGATACTCGCTACGAGAAGATCGATTTTGGCGATATTCAAAGCCGTAGCTTTGAAAACCGCGAAGCGCAAGGCGGCTGGATTGCGATCATTCAGCACTATTTCGTTTCAGCATGGGCACCTCAGCAGGATCAACAAAACCTTTACTACGTAACGACAGACTCAAGCAATCGTAACGTAGTGGCATTTGCAGGCCCGACCAGCAGTATTGCAGCGGAGGGTGAAGCCACCTTGGGTGCCACGCTCTACATGGGCCCAAAGGTTCAGGAGAACTTAGAGCAAGTTGCCCCCAACCTACGCTTAACTGTCGATTACGGCTGGCTTTGGTTTATTGCTAATCCGCTGTTCTGGCTGCTGGATAAGATCCACGACATCGTGGGTAACTGGGGTTGGTCGATTGTGCTATTGACCGTACTGGTTAAGACCATCTTGTTCCCGCTCTCGGCCAAGGCTTACAAGTCGATGGCTCGGATGCGTAAACTCGGCCCAGAAATGCAGCGGCTGAAAGAGATGTATGGCGATGATCGCCAAAAAATGTCTCAAGAGATGATGAAGTTCTACCAGAAGGAGAAGATTAATCCGCTGGGGGGCTGTCTGCCGATTTTAATCCAGATGCCCGTCTTCATCGCCCTCTACTGGATGCTGCTGGAATCTGTTGAACTGCGTCACGCGCCGTTTATGTTCTGGATTCAGGATCTATCGGTGAAGGATCCCTACTTCATCCTGCCGATTCTAATGGGCATCTCGATGTTTGTTCAGCAGATGTTGAACCCAACGCCTCCAGATCCCATGCAGGCGAAGATCATGAAGATGCTGCCCATTATCTTCACCTTCTTCTTCCTGTGGTTCCCGGCGGGTCTGGTTATCTACTGGGTAGTCAACAACATCATTTCGGTGGCGCAGCAGTACTACATCACGCGCAAAATCGAGAACGATCCAAATGTCGGCAAAGGCATGAGAACCAAATAAGTCCGCCGTTTGAGTAACATCTCCAGACCCCCGCCCTGTGCGGGGGTCTGGCGTTTTGAAGCCGACAAATTCACACTATGCCTATCCATATTGAATCGTCCCTCTCAGTGACTTGCCAATTTAAAAGAGATTTACCATGGCCGAACGCCTCTACACGCCTGACACCATTGCAGCACTGGCAACGCCTCCCGGCCGCGGTGGCGTAGGTATTATCCGCGTCTCCGGCCCCGCCTGCCGCAAGATAGCCCAAGCGATGATCGGGCATTGTCCCGCGCCTCGTTACGCCCACTATGGCCCTTTCCAGGGCGCTGACGGCACTATCGATGAAGGTATCGCTTTACTGTTTAACGGCCCTCACTCGTTTACCGGCGAGGACGTACTGGAACTGCAGGGCCATGGCGGCCCTATCATTATGGACATGCTGCTGGAACACTGCGTAGCCTTGGGTGCCCGGTTAGCGCGCCCTGGAGAATTTTCTGAGCGGGCATTTTTAAATGATAAGCTCGACTTGGCACAGGCCGAAGCGATTGCCGACTTGATTGATGCCACCTCCCGCTCAGCCGCTGAAAACGCGGTGCGGTCGCTGCAAGGTGAATTTTCAAAGCGTGTTGCTGCGCTAGTAACGCGGCTGATTGAGCTACGTGTTTATGTAGAGGCAGCCATCGACTTCCCTGAAGAGGAAATTGATTTTCTTGCCGATGGCCATGTAGCCCAGCATTTAAGCGATGTGCAGCAAGCATTAAGCGCCGTACGCCAGGCAGCAGGACAAGGGGCACTGCTGCGCGAAGGCATGAGCGTGGTCATTGCCGGGCGCCCCAATGCGGGCAAATCCAGCCTGCTTAACGCCCTCACTGAGCAGGATACCGCGATTGTGACGGATATCGCTGGCACCACGCGGGATGTACTGCGCGAACATATCCATATCGATGGTATGCCGCTACATATTATCGATACCGCCGGTCTGCGTGATACGCCAGACGCGGTAGAGAAAATTGGTGTCGCACGCGCTTGGGCCGAAATAGAAAAAGCCGACCGGGTGCTACTATTGGTGGATGCCAGCAGTACTGCCTCAACCGACCCCATGGCCATCTGGCCCGAGTTTGTGGCAAGGCTCCCTGACCAGCAGCGCCTGACTTTGGTGCGTAATAAGATTGATACCAGCGAGGAACCCGCTGGATTAGATTTATCCACAGCTACGCCCACGGTACGTCTTTCGGCAAAAACAGGTGAGGGTGTGGATAACTTAAGAGCCCATTTGAAAGATGTAATGGGCTTTGCTGCCACCACTGAAGGGCGCTTTTCTGCTCGCCGACGCCATTTAGATGCTCTTGATCGCGCCATGACCGCACTGGAAACCGGGCGCGCCCAGCTCAATGGCTACGGCGCGGGCGAGCTGCTGGCGGAAGATCTCCGCGATGCCCAGCAGGCATTGGGGGAAATCACCGGCGAGTTCAGCGCTGATGATTTATTGGGTGAAATTTTTGGTAGCTTCTGTATCGGCAAATAATCGATAGCGATT
>JAMCZP010000198.1 GCA_023485185.1 Gammaproteobacteria bacterium | reverse complement strand
CGCGTTAATAATGGTCGGTAGCCTATGTCGCGCTGGCCTTACGTAAAATAAGAGAGCACGCCATGAAAACCGTCACTCTAAGCACGCTGCAGGCCTATAAGCAGGCTGGCGAGACGTTCAGTTGCCTGACTGCTTACGATGCCTCCTTTGCCCACGTGGCAAGCCAAGCCGGCATCGACGTACTGCTCGTCGGTGATTCACTGGGCATGGTCCTGCAAGGCCATAACAGCACCCTGCCCGTGACTATTGAAGACATCGTCTACCACACCCGCTGTGCCGCACGGGGTAAAGGCCATAGCCTACTGATGGTGGACCTGCCCTTTATGAGCAACGCCACCACTGAACGGCTGCTTGAAGATGCTGCGGCCGTTATGCGTGCGGGCGCTGAACTGGTCAAACTGGAAGGCGAAGCGTGGATGGCCGATGATATCCGTGAATTGACCCGTCGCGGCGTACCGGTTTGCGCTCACTTAGGCTTAACGCCACAAACCGTGCACCAACTCGGTGGCTATAAAGTTCAGGGGCGCGAAGCCGCTCACGCGGAACGCATCATTAATGACGCAAAAGTGCTTGTCGAAGCGGGTGCATCGGTCATTCTGCTTGAGTGCGTGCCCGCCAGTCTGGGTAAAGCAGTCACCGAAGCACTGAATGTACCGGTGATTGGCATAGGCGCTGGCCCCGACACTGATGGTCAGATTCTGGTAATGCACGATGTGCTGGGTGTTACCCACGGCCGCACACCGCGCTTCGTGAAAAACTTTATGGTAGACGCCGATAGCATTCAAACTGCCTTCCAGCACTACCACGAAGCGGTCAAAACACGCACCTTCCCGGCCCAAGAGCACTGCTTCTGAAGACTGTTTCTGAAGACTTGTTTTTAAGGACCGTTTCAAGACCGTTTTAAAGAACGCATTTAAAAGAAGACACATCGACTATGCGCACTTTGCGAGACATTGATCAGCTACGCAGCACGTTGCGGGAACACCGCCAGCAAGGCCTGCGCATTGCCCTGGTGCCGACCATGGGTAACCTGCACGCTGGGCACTTAGCGCTAGTCGCCTGTGCGCGCCAGCACGCTGACATCGTGGTCTCCAGCCTGTTTGTAAATCCGATGCAGTTCGGCCCCGGCGAAGACCTTGATGGCTATCCAAGAACGTTTAGCGCTGACCAGGCGCAGTTGACCGAGGCTGGCTGTGATGTACTGTTCGCCCCTGGCGTAAGCACACTTTACCCCTACGGATTAGACGCCCAGACCCGCGTGCATGTCCCCGTGGTGGGCGAAGGGCTGTGCGGTGGCTCGCGTCCTGGGCATTTTGATGGGGTGTCCACTGTCGTCAGTATGCTGTTTAATCTGGTGCAGCCAGATGTTGCCTGCTTTGGCGAGAAAGATTACCAGCAGCTTGCGGTGATTCGTAAGTTGGTACGCGACCTGCACATGCCTATTGAGATCATCGGCGTACCGATCGTGCGTGCGGCGGACGGTTTGGCGCTGTCATCGCGTAATGGTTATTTGAGTAGCGAAGAGCGGGCGAAAGCCCCGGCACTATTTCGCACTTTGTGTACGCTGCGCGATGCATTGGAACGTGGCGAGCCCATTGAAAACCTATTACAACAGGGTAAAGCGTTGCTAGCGGACGCGGGTTTTACGCCGGACTACCTAGAGCTGCGCGATACTTCGCTCACACCGCTAAGCCCCACCACCCGCCACGCGGTGCTGCTGGCAGCCGCCAAGCTGGGTCCGGCAAGGTTAATCGATAACCTCACTGTTCAACTGCCTGCCAGCCAATAAACAAACAACGGGAATAATATAGGAACTGTCATGCATACCATTATGCTCAAAGCCAAACTACACATGGCACGCGTTACCCATGCAGTACTCAATTACGAAGGCTCCTGCGCCATTGATGGCGACCTATTGGATATGGCAGGCATTCGCGAAAACGAACAGATTCAAATTTATAACGTCGAGAACGGTGAGCGATTCACTACTTACGCTATTCGCGGTGAAGAAGGCTCTAAGCTGATTTCAATCAATGGGGCTGCCGCCCACCTCGCCGCACCGGGACATCGCATTATTATCTGCAGTTACGCACACTACTCTGACGCTGAGCTTGAAAACCACCAGCCCGCACTGGTCTACCTACAGGAAGGGAACCAGGTCAGCCACACCAGCAATATTATGCCGGTGCAACTGGCCTAGCATTACGCTGCCTTCACTGTTTCCTTAAACGAGCCATTATTTGGCCCGTTTTCATTTGCCTATAAAAGCGTATTGCCGCAACGCCCCCCCTTCCCCTATGCTGAAGAGACGGCTGACAGAGCACGACTAAAAGAGTACGGCTGAAAGAGTACGGCTGAAAGAGTACGCCTATCGGGCATCTGGTTTCAGAGTGTCTGTTATTTACTCCAGGAGTCATCTTATGCAAGAAGTAGTCATTGTTGCGGCACGCCGCACCGCCGTGGGCGCTTTCGGTGGTTCACTCGCGGGTATTCCCGCAAGCGACCTAGGCGCTTTGGTGATCAAAGATATTCTCGCCTCTACCGGCGTTGCTCCGGACCAAGTTGATGAAGTCCTTCTGGGTCAGGTGCTCACCGCAGGCGTAGGCCAAAACCCGGCGCGTCAAGCCGCTATTAAAGCAGGCTTGCCGGCTTCAGTACCGGCGATGACGATCAACAAAGTGTGTGGCTCAGGTCTGAAAGCGATTCATCTCGCGACACAGGCCATTCGCTGCGGTGATGCCGAACTAATCCTCGCAGGCGGCCAGGAGAACATGTCGGCTTCTCCCCACGTGTTGCCCAACTCACGTAATGGTCAGCGCATGGGCGATTGGAAAGCGATCGATACCATGGTGCACGATGGCCTGTGGGATGCGTTCAATAATTACCACATGGGCATTACCGCTGAGAACTTAGCCGAGAAATACGGCATCACCCGCGAAGAGATGGATGAATTCGCTGCCCAATCTCAGCAGAATGCTGCGAATGCGATCAAAGAGGGTCGTTTCAAAAGCCAAATAGTGCCGGTACATATTCCGCAGCGCAAAGGCGATCCGATTGTATTTGATACCGACGAGAACCCACGCGAAGTCACTGCCGAAAAGTTGGCGGGCATGAAGCCAGCATTTAAAAAAGATGGCACTGTTACGGCGGGTAACGCCTCCTCATTAAATGATGGTGCGGCCGTCGTGATGATCTGCTCTGCTGAAAAAGCCAAACAGCTAGGCCTTGAGCCATTAGCACGTATTGCGGCTTATGCTAACGCAGGCGTTGATCCGGCCATTATGGGCATTGGCCCGGCACCTGCAACCCGTCGTTGCCTCGAAAAAGCGGGCTGGAGCTTGGATGACTTGGATCTAGCAGAAGCGAACGAAGCGTTCGCGGCACAGGCACTGTCGGTTAATAAAGAACTCGGCTGGGATGTCAGCAAGGTGAATGTTAACGGTGGTGCCATTGCCCTTGGTCATCCGATTGGCGCATCAGGCTGTCGCGTACTCATCTCACTGCTGCACGAGATGATCGCTCGCGATGCCAAGAAAGGCCTCGCGACGCTGTGTATCGGTGGCGGTCAGGGTGTTGCGCTGGCTATCGAGCGTCCTTGATATACTCCGTAACACTCTCACTGCAATCCAAGCCCCCGTCACTCACGGGGGCTTTTTTTACTCGCACTTGATCAGCGTGCCTTCTGCCCAACTACCTTGGCGGGTGTGCTCAGTACCAGCAATGCGCCTAGCAGGAACAATCCTGATGCGGTCCACATAGCAATAGGTAAGCTTGCGCCATCGACGATACGCCCACCCATCATGGCACCTAGACCAATCGACATATTAAACGTAAACGCCATCAACGCCGTGGCAGCTTCAGTGTTTGGTGCTGTCCGCAAAATCCAGGTTTGAATGCTGACCGAAACGCTGCCAAACACCGCCCCCCACGCCATCAGCAGCAGCACACCACTGCTTGGCTGAATACCTAACAGCGGGAAGGCAGCAACGATGACGAACAGCA
>JAMCZP010000205.1 GCA_023485185.1 Gammaproteobacteria bacterium | reverse complement strand
TAGGTAAGAATGCCACGCTGCTTACCGCTTTTAGTGCCGCTAACGATGTGCTGTTAGGCGCCGTTCAAGGCATTGCAGAGTTGATTACCAGCCCAGGTATTATTAACGTCGATTTTGCCGATGTACGCACGGTTATGTCCGAAATGGGCATGGCAATGATGGGTACTGGCGGTGCAACGGGCGAAAATCGTGCACGTGAAGCCGCTGAGAAAGCGATCCGTAGTCCGCTTTTGGAAGATATCGATCTTCATGGTGCGCGCGGTATTTTGGTCAATATCACTGCTGGTCCCGATTTGTCGATTGGCGAATTCAATGATGTTGGTGCCACAGTGCAGGAGTTCGCGTCTCCAGATGCCACTATCGTCGTGGGTACATCCATTGATATGGAAATGTCAGATGAGTTGCGGGTAACGGTTGTAGCCGCTGGTTTGGATGGCCACAAACCTAAAACCACTGCACGAGAACCTGCACGCCGTTCGGCGGCGGAATCGTCCTCTGATTATCGCAAGCTGCAGCAGCCTACGGTTATGCGTCAGCAGGCAACTGCACGCTCTGAAGCACCTGAGGCGGCTGCCAAGCCACGTCCTGAAAAACGTCGCACTACTGAAGCCGACGACTATTTGGATATCCCCGCGTTTCTACGCCGTCAGGCGGATTGACCCTCTTTATCAGGCTCATTGCAATAGCTAGCGAGCGTTTTATTGGCTAAAACGCTCGCTAGCTGTTAAAGTGAACACTGTTTGATAACTTTTTTCCTCGCGGTAATCACCGTCTTTAGAGTTAGCCCACTGCCCATGATCAGACAACGCACCCTTCAAAACGTCATTCGCGCTACCGGAGTGGGTTTGCATTCTGGTAAAAAAGTTCATTTGGCTTTGCGTCCGGCGCCAGCTAATACAGGGATTGTGTTTGTTAGAACCGATCTGGAACCCGTGGCTCACGTGCCTGCACGTGCGGAATTGGTAGAAGATACAAAGTTGTGCACGGCGCTTTCCTATAACGGGGTTAAAGTAGCAACCGTTGAACATTTAATGTCAGCATTTGCCGGACTAGGTATTGATAACGCTTACGTCGATGTTAGTGAGCCTGAAGTGCCCATTATGGACGGTAGCGCTAGCCCGTTTGTATTCTTGATTCAATCTGCCGGTATTTTAGAGCAGGATGCCGCGAAGAAGTTTATACGCATTAAGCACCGCGTTGCCGTCACTGATGGCGATAAAGAGGCTGTTTTTCTGCCTCATCAGGGCTTTAAGGTCTCTTTTGCGATTGATTTTGACCATCCTGTTTTTGAGCAGCAGAAGCAGACAGCACTAATTGATTTTTCAACCACGTCATTCGTTAAAGAAGTATCGCGCGCACGCACCTTTGGTTTTATGCGCGACTTGGAGTTTTTGCGTTCAAACAATTTGGCGCTGGGCGGCAGTTTAGATAATGCCATCGTGGTCGACGATTATCGTATCGTTAACGAAGGCGGTCTTCGCTACGAAGATGAGTTTGTTAAACATAAAGTATTGGATGCCATAGGAGATTTATACCAGCTGGGTTATAGCCTAATTGGTGAGTTTCGCGGTGTGAAATCAGGCCATGCATTGAATAATCAGCTCTGCCGTGAGCTTATGGCGCAACCTGATGCCTATGAAATCGTCACCTTTGAAGATGAGAAGGCCGTTGCCCCTATCTCTTATGCAGCCCCGGCAATGGCATGAGCTTAAGCTTCGCTAGAGGCACTTTTGAAATTTATTGAATCGTTTTCTTATACTCTTAAAGCACCGCCGATGCGGTGCTTTATGCATTCTAAAGCTGGTAAATGGAAAATATATTCAAAAAAATCAGCTTATTGAAGCCTGCTATTTAAGCGGTCGCGCATGAGAGGCTAGCCGCTCAAGCGCCCGTTTAAGCGCAGGATCGGTAGTATCCTCTGCACACTCAGCTAATGTTTTACCCGCATCAGCTGACAGGCTGCGAGTATTGCGCGCCGGGGCCATAATAGGACGCACAGGCCGTACCTTGAAAGTGAAGCCATTAACGCCTTCAAAGCCGGGTAGCTGGTGAAGCAGCTCTAATAAGCGACGCTGTTCAAAACGCAGCCAGGTTAACCAGCTGGCTTGGCCGCTAATTAGCGTTAAGCGACCTTCGCGAAATCCACCCACAAAAATATGCTCACGCATTTCCTCGGGAAGGTGGGCACGCAAATGCCGCTGCGCCTGATCAATCAAGCGAGACAGGCGCATTAACTGACTAATATCGCCGGAGTTTGATAGCAAGCGGGCAATGGGCTGTGCGTGAGAACGCTTAACCTTTATACTCATACGCTTAATTCCTAGGGTACCGATATCTTAGGGTACCGCTAATGACGATGTCGGCAATCCTGGTCGATGACCAATTAGCCGACTTTACCACGCTCAGGAGCAGGTCTACAGCATGTCACCAGCGCATGATACTCAGTCTGCTATACCACGGCGCCAACGCCGTTATGGTATAGCGCGTTGGTGGCTGGCTGGTCTGCTGGTGAGCTGCCTCTTACCTGCTAATTTAGGCCATGCCGATGCTTTTCGTAGCGGTGAGCGCAGCGTTACGATCTGTTTTTGGGTGCCTGCTATACTGCGTGCGCAATCATACTGGATCGCCAAGAAACGCCGCGCTTTGCGCCGCTGGTTCCAGCATCCTAAGCGCTTTACTCCTGTTCGGCACTTATTTAATTGGCTTCCCCCAACGGCTATGCTGGTCGCTGCTCACGATGTGTTGACCCAACGCGGCCCACCTTCCCATCGAGTTAGTCGATAATACACTCACTTTCTCGAAACAGGGCGTGTCCTGATGGGTCGCTCGTGAATATTTGGATATTTCATGCTTAATAATTTATTACGTAAAGTCGTTGGCTCTAAAAATGACCGCGAAGTAAAACGCATGCACAAAAATGTGCCGCAAATCAATTCGCTAGAAGCGGAATTTGAGGCGCTAACTGATGCAGAGCTGCAGGGTAAAACGGCCGAGCTGCGCCAACGCTTAGATGCCGGGGAGTCACTGGATAGCCTTCTGGCACCAGCATTCGCCATCGTGCGTGAAGCCAGTAAGCGCGTGATGAGCATGCGCCATTTTGATGTACAGATGGTGGGGGGTATGACTCTGCACCGTGGCCGTATTGCAGAAATGAAAACAGGTGAAGGTAAAACCCTTGTTGCCACGCTTGCTGTTTATCTTAATGCGTTGACCAGTAAGGGTGTGCATGTTGTCACGGTGAACGATTACTTGGCACGCCGGGATGCTGAGTGGATGCGTCCACTGTATGAGTTTTTAGGGCTATCCATCGGTGTCATCTTCTCGGGTCAAACCGGCGAAGAGAAGCGTCACGCTTACCAGTGCGATATAACCTACGGCACCAATAACGAGTTTGGCTTCGATTATCTGCGCGACAACATGGCGTTCTCGTTGGAAGATAAAGTACAGCGCGGACTCCATTTTGCGATTGTCGATGAAGTTGACTCGATTCTCATTGATGAAGCACGCACCCCGCTGATTATCTCCGGGGCAGTCGATGAAAATACCGATCTTTATAAAATCGTTGATGGACTAGCCCAGCAGCTTGAAAAGGGTGAAGAGATCGAGGATGAAGAAGCTGCAGTCGTCGGTGACTTCTTGGTTGATGAGAAGCAGAAGCAGGTCGAGCTGACAGAGCAGGGCCATAATAAAGTTGAAGAGCTGATGCGCGCTGAGGGCTTATTAGGTGCGGATGACTCCCTCTACGCGGCGCAAAATCTTAACCTGCTTCAACATATGCACTCGGCCTTACGTGCCCGTTATCTCTATAACCGCGATGTCGACTATATCGTCTCCGAAGGGCAGGTGGTGATCGTTGACGAGCATACCGGACGTTCTATGCCGGGGCGCCGCTGGTCAGAAGGTTTACATCAAGCCGTAGAGGCTAAAGAGGGCGTCACGGTGCAGCGCGAAAGTCAAACGCTAGCCTCGACCACCTTTCAGAATTACTTCCGTCTGTATGAAAAGCTGGCTGGGATGACCGGTACCGCGGATACAGAAGCCTTTGAGTTTCGCCAAATCTATGGCCTTGACGTAGTGGTTATTCCTACCAACCGTCCGCTGGCTCGTAAAGACCTTAACGATTTGGTCTATCTGAGCGCTGAAGAGAAGTATGAAGCGATTATCAAGGATGTAAAAACGGAGACGGAAGCTGGCCGACCTGTCTTAGTGGGTACCGCTTCTATCGAAACATCCGAGTATCTCGCCAATCTGATGCGTGAGGCTGGGCTTCAATTTAGCGTGCTTAATGCCAAGCAGCACCAGAGTGAAGCCGAGATCATTGCCCAAGCGGGCCGCCCAGGGGCGATTACCATTGCCACCAATATGGCCGGTCGTGGTACCGATATTATGCTGGGGGGGAACTGGGAGGCCGAAGCCGCCAAGCTGCAGAACCCCAGTCAAGAGCAGATTGATGCGCTTAAGGCTGAATGGCAGGCGCGCCATGACGGTGTACTGGCTGCAGGTGGCTTGCACGTAGTAGGTTCTGAGCGTCATGAATCACGCCGTATTGATAATCAGCTGCGTGGCCGTGCAGGGCGTCAGGGTGACCCAGGATCGACGCGCTTCTTCTTGTCCCTAGAAGACAGCCTGATGCGCCTATTCGGCTCTGACCGCGTCAAGCGCCTAATGCAGGCGCTAGGCCTTGAACGCGGTGAAGCTATCGAACATAAAATGGTTTCCAATGCCGTTGAGCGTGCCCAGAAGAAAGTGGAAGGACGTAACTTTGACATTCGTAAGCAACTGCTTGAGTACGATGATGTCGCCAACGATCAACGCCGCGTGATTTATGACCAGCGCAACGAAATTCTTGGCGCAGACGATGTAGCGGATGCTGTGATTGGTATTCGTGAAGAAGTAATGGAAGCGGCGATCAGTGACTATGTGCCACCACAGAGCCTGCCACCTGCCAGAGCAGTGGGATTTGCCCGGCCTGGAAGCGCACCTTAAGACAGAATTTAACCTTGATGCTCCCGTTGTTAAGTGGGCAGCCGAGGATGAGCGCTTCAGCGAGGAGCAGTTGCGCGAACGGCTGCAAACCATGCACCGCGAAGCCTACGCCGCCAAGATTGCTGCGGCGGGTGAAAAACTAATTCGTCGCTTTGAGAAGCAGGTAATGCTGCAAGTGCTCGATACTCGTTGGAAAGAGCACCTTCAGTCAATGGATCATCTGCGTCGCGGTATCCATCTGCGCGGCTATGCCCAGAAGAATCCTAAGCAAGAGTATAAGCGTGAATCGTTCGAGCTCTTCCAGCATCTGCTAACGCATATCAAGGCAGACGTTACGCGGATTCTTAGCCACGTTCAGGTTCGCCAGCCCGAAGAAGTCGATGCGCTTGAACGTCAGCGACGCGAAGCGCTGGAGCGTGAAACGGCTTCTGCGGCCACACGGCATGACGACCCCACCAATGAGCAGTCAGCCCCTGCGGCTTCGCAAGAGGCGCCTGCTGTTGACGGCCGTCCGGTACGCCGTGAAGGGCCAAAAGTAGGCCGCAACGATCCCTGCTTTTGTGGCTCGGGTAAGAAATATAAGCAGTGCTGTGGAAAGCTAAGTTAGAAAGCTAAGTTAGAAACCTAAGCTAACGGCGATAATGTTTACGACACTGGTTGAAGCATTGTTTGAGACAGTGCCTAACTCAGCGCTTGTCTAAAGGAGATAATCATGGCGGTAGGAAGCATTCCTTTTCCAGCGTTAGCACCCCTTGATGGGGTGCGCCTGGGGGTTGCAATGGCGGGTATTAAAAAGCCGAATCGCCGTGATTTAGTGGTGATTGAGTTGCCTGAAACGGCAACAGTTTCTGGCGTATTTACCCGTAATGCATTTTGTGCCGCCCCCGTAGTGGTGGCCAAGCAGCATATTGAGCAGTGTCGTGAGCAGGGGCGTTCGCCGCGCTACTGGCTGATCAATACGGGCAACGCCAATGCGGGTACCGGTGAAACAGGCCTGCGTGACGCACGCGCTAGCTGCGCAGCACTTGCCCAGCAGCTCGGTGTATCTGAGGTCGATGTATTGCCATTTTCAACTGGCGTGATTGGTGAGCCGCTGCCAATGGAGCGTCTTTTAGCAGGGTTGGCACCCGCGCTTGAGTCACTCTCAAGCGGCAGTGCCGCTTGGGAGCAGGCAGGCCAAGGCATTCTAACCACAGATACGCGTGCTAAAGGCGCGACCGTTACGCTGCAAATTGGCGACCAGACGGTAACGATTAACGGCATCACCAAGGGCTCGGGCATGATCAAGCCCAACATGGCTACCATGCTGGGTTTTGTGGTGACCGATGCCGCCATAGAAGCGCCGCTACTGGATAGTCTGCTGCGCGAGACCGTCGATCGCTCGTTCAACTGCATTACCGTGGACAGTGATACCTCGACCAATGATGCTTGTATGCTAGCAGCTACCGGCACGGGAGCTCGCATAGCCAATGAAGAACAGGTGGCTGTGTTCCGCAACGCCTTACAGCGCGTGATGACCGAACTGGCACAGGCGATTATTCGTGATGCTGAAGGCGCGACCAAATTCGTTACTCTTCAAGTAGGTGAGGCCAAAAGCCGTGAAGAGGCGCTTGATGTGGCTTTCACCGTCGCCCACTCACCGCTTGTCAAAACAGCACTTTATGCATCAGATGCTAACTGGGGGCGCATTTTGGCCGCCGTTGGTCGTGCCCCTGTGAATGACTTTGATGTGAACCGAGTGGTGATTGATTTAGGCGAGGTGCGCTTAGTGGAGCACGGCGGCCGCGCAGCAGGCTATACCGAAGCCGCTGGAAGTGCCGAAATGGCGCAGTCAGAGATTACTATTCGCATTAACTTGGGGCGCGGCGACGAGAGTGCCACGGTATGGACTTCAGACCTCTCCCATGACTATGTGTCTATCAACGCGGATTACCGCAGTTAGCTATTATAACCGCTAGGAAAGTATTAGCTGGCAGTGGTGATGGGCAAACGTAGCAGATAGCACCGACGCTATTGATGTTGGTGCGCGCAGTAGATAAAGGCGTAACGAGTATATGAGCGTAAAGGTAAAACGGCGGGTTCACGTCGCGGCAGCTGCGATTATCAGCGCCGATCAAAAGCAAGTGTTGATCGCTCGGCGGCCATCAAACGTTGATCATGGCGGGCTATGGGAGTTTCCGGGCGGCAAATTGGCGCCTTATGAAACTGGCCTTGAAGGCTTGAAGCGTGAGCTACACGAAGAGTTGGGCATTGAAATCGTTTGTGCTCAGCCACTGATTCGCGTCCATCACGAGTACCCAGACAAGCACATTTTGCTAGATGTATGGCAAGTGCATGAGTTTGCTGGTGAGCCCTTTGGTCGGGAAGGGCAGGCGGTGCGCTGGGTGCCGATGGGCGAGCTGTCAAACTATCCTTTTCCAGCGGCAAATTTGCCAATTCTACGCGCGGTTAGGCTGCCCACCGAGTATTTAATAACCGGTGAAGAGCCTGATGAAGCACGCTTCGATGCATTTCTAGAGCGTGCACTGAGTGAAGACAGCGTTCGCTTGGTGCAATTACGTGCTAAGCAGTTGGACGAAACTGCATATCTTGCGCGTGCCCAGCGAGCCCTTGCGTTATGCCGTGAGCACGGTGCGCGGTTGCTGCTCAATGGGGAGCCAACGTTGCTTGATCACCTTGATGCGGACGGTATTCACCTGACCAGCGAGCGCTTGATGCAGCTTGAGCGCCGCCCAATTGCTGAAAATAAATGGTTGTCAGCGTCGACTCATAACCAGACGCAGCTTACTCAGGCGGCGGTGGTAGGCTGTGATTTTGTTAGCCTTTCGCCGCTGCGAACCACCCCGTCCCACCCTGAGGTGGCACCGCTTGGTTGGCATGATTTCCAACAGTTGGTCGAGCGCGCGGGTATGCCGGTGTTCGCATTGGGTGGCATGACGCGCTTTGATGCCAATCACGCCCGCGCTGTAGGTGCTCAAGGTATCGCTTCTATCCGCGATTTCTGGAAGTAGTTAGTAGTTTATTGCTAAAAAAAACGCCTGCCTCGGATTATCTAAGGCAGGCGTTTTTGTTTTTCTGCTAGTGTTGCAAACTAAACCAAGCCTAATCCCTGTAGCGCCGGGTCAGATCGCCATATGCATCCACTCGGCGGTCGCGTAGATAGGGCCAAATACGACGAGTGTTCTCACTACGCGCCATATCCAGTGTTACGACTAGCTGCTCGGTTTCTTCTCCTGCATGGCCCAATAGCTCACCTTGAGGGCCACAGATAAAACTACCGCCCCAGAACTGAATGCCATCGCCGACGCCGGAGTGATCTGGCTCAAAGCCCACCCGATTGGCGACCAATACCGGCAAACTGTTGGCCACCCCATGGGCGCGCTGAATCACTGTCCAGGCATCTTTTTGACGGCTTTTTTCAGCGTTTTCGTCGTTGGGATCCCAGCCGATTGCCGTGGGGTAGAGCAGTAAATCAGCGCCAGCCAAGGCCATTAGCCGGGCGGCTTCGGGGTACCACTGGTCCCAGCAGACCAGCACGCCCAGGCGGCCAAGCGAAGTCTCAATGGGCGTGAAGCCTTCATTGCGGGCGCTATCATGGTCACCCGGCGTGAAGTAAAACTTCTCATAAAACCCTGGATCATCGGGAATATGCATTTTGCGATACTGCCCGACGCGGCCTTTCGCGCGGTCATAAACCACCGCCGTATTGTGATATAGCCCCGGTGCACGGCGTTCAAACAGCGACCCGACCAAAACAATATCCAGCTCTTTAGCGAGCGCAGCAAGACGCTGCCCGGTAGGCCCATCAAGCGGCTCTGCTAGGTCAAAGATTGTCGGGTCTTCAAATTGGCAGAAGTAGTGGGTGGCGTGCAGCTCTTGCAGCAGTACCAGTTGAGCGCCCTGTTTAACGGCGTTGCGAATGCCTTCTTCACTCGCTGCTAGGCTTTGGGCTTTATCAGGCCAAGCGGGCTGCTGCACAACCCCGACGGTGAGTGTCTTTGACATGGAGGCTCCTTAACAAGTAGCGGTCGCGGCAAGCGTGCCCTGGGCTAGCGTACCCTGAGGCAACTGCATGGTGAGGCAATGCAGGCTGCCGTGTTGGCGAATCACACTGGTGCAATCGATTGGAATGAGCGTGTGGTTTGGAAAGGCATCAGCGAGTGCTTGCAGTGCCGTTACATCCGCAGGGTCGCCATAAGTAGGCACCAATACTGCCTGGTTAATGATTAAGAAATTTGCGTAGGTGGCGGGCAGGCGATGGCCATCTTCAGGGTCGAAACAGGCCTGTGGCCAAGGCAGCGCGATAAGCCGATACGGTGCACCGTTACGCTGCCGGAAAGCCTGTAGCTCCTGCTCCATGGCTACTAACGCCGGATAGTGTGGATCGCTAGGATCATCGCAGCGCACGTAGGCAATCGTCGCAGGGTCACAAAAGCGCGCCAGCGTATCAATGTGGCTGTCGGTGTCATCGCCCTCTAAATGGCCATTAGCCAGCCACAGTACTCGGTCAACGCCAAAATCTTGAGCAAGCTGTGACTCTACCTGTTCACGGGAAAGTGAGGGGTTGCGGTTAGGGTTAAGTAGGCACGCTTGAGTGGTGAGCAGGGTACCTTCACCGTCGGTTTCGATACCACCCCCTTCCAGCACTAAATCGCGCGACTCCACCGGGCAGGACCATATGCCAGCATCGGCAAGCCACTGAGTTAGCTGGTTATCGCGCTCAGCGGGAAATTTCCCTCCCCAGCCGGTGAACGTGTAATCCAGCATTAACCGTTGGCCTTGTGTATCAACAACGCTGATCGGCCCATGGTCACGAGCCCAAGTGTCATCGGTGGGTGCGACAAATAGCAGCAGCCGTTCGGCGGGCACCCCATAGGCATCAAAGGTGGCAGCCAAGCGTGCTTTTGTAAACTCATCAGGAACGCATATAAGTACCCGCTGATAGCGCGCAGTAGCAATGACAATACGCTCCAGCGTGGCTTCAATGCGTGACAATAAAGGTGCCCAATCGCCGTCGTGGCGCGGCCAAGTCAGTTGAATGCCATCCTGGGGATACCATTCGGGGAGCAAACGATAAGTCATAGTCGCCAACGTCATGAGTGCCTTTGTCGAGTTGGAAAAGAGGGTTGCCCCAGAGGCAGCCGTAAATCGGCGCAATGTAGGCGGTGGCGGGGCAAGTTGCAAGCGTAACGTTTTAATCTGAACGCTCACAAGGCTGGTAGCTCTAATGGCCGTTTGAACATGCAGAGACACTAAAAAAACCGTACCATGAGCGCTTATTGATAAGGAATGACGCCATGCTTGATCGTTTGCCTTTTCTGGTGGGGCTGCGCTACGTGCGCGCTAAACGCCGGAACCACTTTATTTCGTTTATTTCGCTTACCTCAATGCTGGGGTTAATGCTGGGGGTCGCTGTACTGATCCTGGTGTTGTCGGTGATGAATGGCTTTGACCATGAGCTACGCACGCGCATTTTAGGCATGGTGCCGCACACCAAAATTGAGTCCCGCGAGGGCATGGTCGAGTGGCAGGCCTTGGCTGAGGAGCTGATGCAGCGCGAGCGAGTGATCGGCGCGGCGCCCTTTGTTGAGCAGCAGGGTATGTTCTCCGCTTCTGGGCGCAATCAAGGGGCGATGGTGAATGGCATTAACCCGGATTGGGAGGATCGCGTGTCGATCATTGGTCGGCATATGCGTCAAGGCGAGCTTGCAGACCTTGTTCCTGGTGAATGGAACGTTGTACTGGGTTCAATGCTGGCGCGAAGCTTAGGTGTCGGTGTGGGTGATCGTGTGACGCTACTGGTGCCGGAAGCTTCGATTACACCAGCCGGCGTATTTCCGCGTTTAAAACGTTTTACCGTTAGCGGTATTTTCAGCGTTGGCGCTGATTTAGATGCCAATTTGGCCTACGCCAATATTGAAGATATGCAAACCCTGGCGCGCATGGGCGATACGGTAGGTGGCTTACGTCTGGAGCTGGATGATCTATTTGTAGCCGGAAGTGAAACCCAAGCGATTCTTAATGAGCTTGGCCCAGGTTATAGCGGCAGCGACTGGACGTTCTCCCACGGCAATTTATTCCAAGCAATACAGATGGAAAAGCGCATGATTGCGCTGTTGTTAACCGTCATTATCGCGGTTGCTGCGTTTAATATCGTCTCTACGCTGGTCATGGTAGTCACCGATAAGCGCGCTGATATCGCGATTTTGCGTACCATTGGCGCAACACCCCGTTCGATTATGGGCATTTTTATTGTTCAAGGCATGGCCATCGGGATAATTGGCATAGCGATAGGCGTGGCGGTCGGTGTGTTGTTGGCACTGACGATTGCTGACCTAATCGGCTGGGTAGAGGGCGCACTGGGTATTCAGTTCCTGGATGCGGGTGTCTACTTCATTAGTGACCTGCCTTCTCGCCTGCACTGGGATGATGTTACTCGCATCGTATTAGCAGCGTTTGGACTGACGTTCCTGTCAACGCTTTATCCTGCTTGGCGAGCGGCAAGGGTTCAGCCAGCGGATGTGTTGCGCTATGAATAACGGTTTTCGACATGAGAATGCAGAAATGAGTATGCCCATGGAAACACCTCAAGAAGCCGCCATTATGCTTGACTGCCAGGGGCTGACCAGAACTTACAGCGAAGGCCCCCAAGACCTAACGGTGTTGGATGGGTTAAATTTGCAGGTGCGTGCCGGTGAACGGGTTGCCATCGTCGGCAGTTCTGGTTCAGGCAAGACCACGCTGCTTAACCTGTTGGGCGGTCTTGATCGCCCGAGCAACGGCAGTGTGGTGATTGCTGGTGAGCCGCTGTCAGGCTTGAATGAAGCAGCGCTGGGTCGTTTTAGAAACCGCTATATTGGTTTTGTGTACCAATTCCACCATTTGCTGGCGGAGTTTACTGCGGTCGAAAATGCGGCTTTGCCGTTGATTATTCGCGGCCAGTCGAAAAAAACGGCCGAGCAGCGCGCCATGCAGATACTCGAGCGGGTAGGCATGGGGCCACGTGCAAACCATAAGCCGGGTGAGCTTTCAGGCGGTGAGCGTCAGCGGGTGGCAATCGCTCGGGCATTGGTGACTGACCCAAGCTTGGTATTGATGGATGAGCCCACGGGTAATCTTGACCAGACCACGGCGGCGACCATATTGGCGCTCATGGATGAACTGGCAAAAGAGAGTGCCTGTGCGTTTGTGATCGTTACCCATGACGTGGGGCTTGCCGCTCACCAAGACCGTATCCTGAAGCTGGATGCGGGTAAATTGATTGAGCAGACGCCTGGGCGTTAGTGATTTAGGCTGATGATCAAGCCTGGTCATTAATCCTAATCGTCAAGCTCAGTCATCTAACTCAGTCATCAAGTTCAATCATCAAACTCTGCTTCAATTCGCGCGCGCCGCTGCCTTCTCTTTAGGCGGCGGCGCTTCCAGTTATGGGAGACGTGCCAGCGCCAGATCAGACGGATACCTATATTGACGACGATGGCTAAAATGATCGCTGTGACCAGTGAGCCGACAATTAATGGCGGCATAATGTCGTGCATCTGCTCGGCAATCCAGCGCGTGGAAATACGCGAGGGTGCTTCCCGTACTGGCGCGCCTAGTATGAACGTACCGATGCGATAATTACCGTAAAAAATCAGCGGCATGGTCAACGGGTTGGTAATCCACACCAAGCCAATGGATAGCGCTAAGTTACAGCGCGTTAAACGCGCGCCCAGGGCTGCTACCACCATTTGGAAGGGGATTGGCAGCATGGCGCAAAAGACGCCCACGCTAAACGCATTCGCAACGCTTCGGCGAGTTAAAAGCCACAAGCCCGGATCTGCAATCAGCGGTGCCATAAAACGCAGCGAGCGCTGTTTCCTGATAGTGTCGGGTTTGGGCATGTAGCGCTGCAGGAACCGGCGCGGCATGACAGATACTCTTACTTATCAATTTTGCCTATTATCCATATAGCATTGCCCTTCGGCTATGCTAGTCAAGCAATCAACCGTCGCTAAGGAGGGCCGTATGCGGTTAGGTATTGCCATACCCACCGCCATAGCGGCTCTGCTTGGTGGTGTTTTTGCCTGGTATAGCGCCATCTCGTATATGACAACGCACCTCCTTCTTGGCTGTGCATTTATCGCTTTTTTACTGGTAATGGTGTGGCGCTCGCGGCATGTGGTTTGGTTGCTTATCGCTATGTGGGTATTTTTTGGGGTTCAGCGCGAGTGGACTAGCCGTTTACCCGCGGGTTTAAGCGGCGTGGATCTCGCCGTCGAGGCGAAGGTTTTAACGGCTCAGCCAGTGGGCGATGCAACGCGATTGTTACTGCAAGTCAATAAATGCACGGGCCCTGCGCAGCGCCCCTCTTGCTCAACGCTTTCTAAGGTGCGAGTAACGGCTTACAGCGATGCAGTGTTTAAGCCCGGCGAGCAGTGGCGGATGACGCTGCGCTTACGCCCACCCAGTGGTTTTGCTAATCCGAGTAGCTTCAACTTTGAACAGTGGCTGTGGCGCGAAGGTATTCACGCCACCGGTTATCTGCGTCAGGAACCACCGCCTGCTCTAATAGCCGCTGAAGCCCCTTCGTTACGTCAGTTAGCGCTCGACTTTTTAGCTCAGCAGTCGCTTAGCGAGCGCACAAAACGTTGGTTAGCGGCGCTAACCCTCGGCGACAGCGAACAGTTGACCCAAGACGACTGGTCGCTGTTAAACGCAACGGGCACGACCCACTTAGTGGTGATTTCTGGTCTGCACGTAGGGCTAGTGGCCTCGTTTGTACTACTGCTAGCGAAACTAGTTGCTCGGTTTACCACGCCTACCAGCTGGCGAATGCGTACTTGGCCATGGTGGTGTGCCGCGGTGGCCTGCGTTGGCTATGCCGCGCTCGCCGGTATGGCGCCGCCAGCCATGCGGGCGATGGTAATGACGCTGATTGGCCTTTGGGTGCTCAGTGGACGTCATGCGCCAAGTCCTTGGCAGGGCTGGTGGTTAGCCCTCGGGCTGGTGCTCATCGTTGATCCCTTAGCCCTATGGCGCCCTGGCATGTGGTTATCGTTTGTGGCGGTGGCGTGGTTAATCATTATTTGGCAAGGGCGCCAGCGCCCACGGGGAGTTAAAGGTTGGTGTTGGGCGCTGGTTAGAACACAGTTGCTGTTGGCACCGTTGATGGCTGCCGCGGTATTGATAGCCTTTGGCAGGGTAGCTCCCGCCGCACCGCTGATTAACTTAATTGCCGTACCGTGGGTGAGTTCTATCATGGTGCCAACAGCGCTACTGGGGTGGTTATTGTCACCGGTGCCGTGGTTGAGTCATGGGTTGTGGTGGCTGTTTGAGATTGCTCTTGGTGTTTTTCACTTCTTACTAACGGTGTCTGTGAAGCAGTGGCCGCTGTGGGAGCCAGATCGAACACTCACCTACCCATTGGCTTTCGCCTTGCTGTTCATGTCGCTGTGCTGGGGGCTGCCTGCCGTGTTACCTGGGTTGCGGGTGGCCTCTGCCACGTTAGTCGTCACGCTTCCTTGGTGGTCGTTGTCTGAGGACTCTCCCCAAGGGGCGGTAAGCGTTAGCGTGTACGATGTAGGGCAAGGGCAGTTGATCGAATTGCGTAGTGAAAATTATCGTCTTCTCTACGATACTGGGCCGCGCTTTCGTGGCGGTTTTATGCCGCTGGAAACCCTCTGGTCACCGGGGCAACAATTTGATCACGTGATTGTCAGCCACGCGGATAATGATCATGCAGGGGGCGTCAGCGCATTGTTGGCTGATCACCATGTCGGTCAGTGGATGTTGCCGTTGGGTGAACAATTGCCCCTCACCGCTAGCTCCTGCCGGCGCGGTCAAGCATGGCAGCGTGATGGGGTTAATTACCGCATCCTGTGGCCGCCTGCTGGCAGCAATGCGTTTTCAGCCAATGATCGTTCCTGTGTGCTAGAGGTCAGCACAGGTCAGCAGCGATTACTCATTACCGGCGACGTAAGTACCGAGATTGAGCGCCGCTTTTTATTAGCGGTCGAGCCGCCGGTAAGTGTTCTAGTAGCAGGGCACCATGGTAGTGCTACCAGTTCGGGGATTCAGTTTGTGCGCCATACGACCCCCGAACATGTCATTTTTAGCGCAGGGCGGGAAAACTCTTTTAAACATCCTGTTGACCCGGTAGTGCGTCGTTTTCGTCAGCAAGAGAGCTGTCTATGGAATACTGCTCAAGATGGGGCACTACGTTTTTGGCTAAAGGCAGAGCAGCCTGTTCAGATCCAGACAACGCGTCCACTGCCTAGTCGACGTAACCGGTGTTGAAGCTCGCTGGCATAAGGTAGAATCCTCCGCATTGCACACTATTGCCAGGAGCGCGCGTGGCTGAATCAAGCTGGGATATCTATAAACGGTTATTGAGCTACGTAAAACCGCATTGGCGAGCGTTTGCGCTGGCGCTGGTAGGGTTTGTCGTTTATGCCGCATCGAGTACTGCGCTGGCCGAAATGATGAAGCGCCTGATTGATGGCATACAAAACCCTGATGCGGCATTCAGGCTATTCCTGCCACTCTTTGTGATTATTATGTTTTCCGCCAGGGGGCTAGGTACTTTTTTAAGCACCTATTTTATGTCCTACGTAGGTCGTTACGTGATACACACCCTGCGCTGTGATGTTTTTGCCCACCTGCTCCATTTGCCCGGCTGGTTTTTTGACCACCACTCAAGCGGGCAATTAGTATCGCGGGTTACCTACCACGTAGAACAGGTCGCCGGAGCTGCCACTCAGGCGGTCACGATTATTCTGCGCGAAGGCCTCTTTGTGGTTGGTTTGATCCTCTATCTACTATGGACTAATTGGATGCTTACGCTGCTGTTTTTGGGCGTGACACCGATTATTGCTTTAGTGGTCAACTACGTTAGTAAACGCTTTAGACGTATTTCAAAGCGCATTCAGCACTCCATGGGGGATGTAACGCATATCGCCTCAGAAGCGCTATCCGGTTACCGGGTCGTGCGTACACACGGTGCAGAAGCGTATGAGAAGCAGCGCTTTGAGCGAGTCAGTGAAGAGAATCGTCGCCAAAGTATGAAAGAAGCCATGACCCGCGCAGTCAGTTCACCCGTGATACTGATGCTGGTGGCTATCTCAATGGCAATGCTGGTCTGGCTGGCGATGGCACCTTCACTCATGGCGAACATGACGCCAGGCGAGTTTGTTGCCTTTATTACCGCCGCCGCGTTAATGATTAAGCCCGTGCGCCAGTTAACAGAGATTAATGGTGAAATCCAAAAAGGCATTGCAGCAGCATCCGAACTCTTTGGGCTACTGGATATGGCGCCCGAGCCTGATGAGGGTAAGCGTATTACGCATCGTTTAAGCGGTGACGTAGAGATTGATAATGTCAGTTTCCGCTATGACGCTGATCAGCCCAACGTGCTGCACAATATTAATCTTCGCTTAGCGCCGGGGGAGCTCGTCGCCATTGTTGGTCGCTCTGGAAGCGGTAAGTCGACGCTGATTAGCCTGTTGCCGCGCTTTTATCGCCTCAGTGAAGGCAGTATTCGGATCGATGGTATTGATATTGATGAGTACGCCTTGGGCCCGCTGCGTCAGCAGATTGCGTTAGTCTCTCAACAGGTAACGCTATTTAACGCCTCGATTGCCAATAATATTGCCTACGGGGTGGAAAACCCTGATCTCGATGCCGTCAAGGCGGCTGCTGAAGCTGCCTATGCTCATGAGTTTATTGAAAAGCTCCCCAATGGTTATGCCACCATTGTCGGTGAAAACGGCGTGATGCTTTCCGGCGGCCAACGCCAGCGGTTAGCGATTGCTCGGGCGATCTATAAAGACGCGCCGCTGTTAGTGCTTGATGAAGCTACCTCAGCGCTGGACACCGAGTCTGAGCGCTACATTCAAAAAGCCCTGGAGCGTGTGTGTGAAGGGCGCACCACCTTGGTCATTGCACACCGCTTATCGACCATTGAGCGGGCAGACAGGATTATTGTGATGGATCAGGGGCGCATTATTGAAGAAGGCCCCCATCAAGCGCTACTGGATGCAAATGGTGCCTATGCGGCACTGCATCAGCTACAGTTTCAAGAAGTGCAATGAAGTTGGCCGAGCGCTGGCTGCGAGGGGCCTATCAAGGTAGTCAATGGCTCTGGCCGTTGGCGCCCTTGGGCATGCTTTATCAGTGGGGTATGGCGCGCCGTGAGCAGGCCTACCTAAGCGGTAGAAAAGACTCATGGCGAGCTCCAGTGCCGGTTATCGTAGTGGGCAATATAACCTTAGGTGGGACTGGAAAATCACCGCTGGTGGCGTGGTTGGCACACAGATTGGTGGCGCAAGGGTGGTCGCCGGGTATCGTTACCCGTGGCTACGGTGGTAAAGCGCTGCAATACCCACTGTTGGTAACCCCCCATACTAACGTTGCTGAAAGTGGCGATGAGCCTCTTATGCTGGCGCAACAAACCAAGCTGCCAGTGGTGGCGGATCCTAAGCGCGCGCGAGGTGTTCAGGCGCTGGTGGAAGCGGGGTGCGATATCATCTTGAGTGACGACGGCTTGCAACATTTGGCATTGGCGCGGGATATTGAACTGTTAGTGATCGACGGTGCCCGTGGGCTGGGTAATGGCCGCTGCCTGCCTGCGGGGCCGCTGCGCGAGTCGCCTGGCCGGTTACAGCGCGTTGATGCAGTGATCGTCAATGGGCCCAAACATCAACCACTGCCCATCGCATCTATCACTACTATGCAGTTAGCGCCGCGCTGCTGGCGCCGCCTGGAAGATGGCAAAAGATTTCCGTTAACTCCCTTGCCGTTTAGTCTGCCGGTGCATGCCGTGGCAGGCATTGGGCATCCCGAACGCTTCTTTCGCACGTTAACGGCGCTGGGTGTGACGGGCGATTGGCATCCGTTGGCAGATCACCAGCGCTTTAGCGCTGAAGCGCTTAATTTTGCGGAGTCTCGCCCGCTTATCATGACCGCCAAAGATGCCGTGAAGTGTTACGACCTCGCGCCATCTAATAGTTGGGTATTAGACGTAGAGGCAACGCTTCCACTTGAATTTGAGCACTGGCTGACAGCGCGGCTGTCAGCACTTTCCTAAAGGAGATATGCGCATGGATAAGGAATTGCTGGCAATGCTGGTTTGCCCATTGTGTAACGGTAAACTTAAATATGATCGCGAAGCCCAAGAGCTGCGCTGTCACTACGATGGCCTAGCCTATCCTATCCAAGAGGGTATTCCGGTGATGTTGCCGGAAGAAGCACGCATCATGGATGCTGATGAAAAGCTACACACGTCACCAGGGCGCTCACCAGGACATTCAGGAGGCGCTTGATGACCTTTCCTGATTTTACCGTCGTTGTGCCTGCACGCTATAGCTCAACTCGGTTACCCGGCAAACCGCTGCTGGATATTGCCGGTGAGCCGATGGTCGCTCATGTGTGGCGACGCGCCTGCCAAAGCCACGCTAGCAGAGTTGTAGTGGCAACGGATGATGCTCGTATTCGTGATGCCATGCTGGCCTATGGTGCCGAAGTGATTATGACCCGTGACGATCATCCTTCAGGCACTGATCGCTTGGCGGAAGTGGCGGATGTGCTGGGGTTGGCAAGTGACGCACTGCTGGTAAATGTACAGGGCGATGAACCGCTTATTCCTCCCGCATTGATTAATCAGGTGGCGCTGCGTTTAGCCGATGACGCCGAGGCGTCGATAGCAACGCTGGCGGAGCCTATCAACGATGTCGACACCCTGTTCAACCCCAATGTGGTTAAAGTGGTGCGTACGCTTCAAGGCCGGGCGCTCTATTTCTCCAGGGCACCTATTCCTTGGGATCGTGAGCAGTTCAAAGCGCCTCCCGCGCTGCTGGCGACGGATGCATGGCTACGCCATATTGGTTTATATGCCTACCGTGCCGGTTTTTTAGCCGCTTACCAAGATTGGCCAGCCTCCAGCCTTGAACAGCTAGAGCAGTTAGAGCAACTACGCGCACTGCAAAATGGCCATTTGATCCAGGTGGCGTTGGCCTGTGAGGTTAACCCCACAGGTGTGGATACGGCTGAAGACCTAGCGCGTGTCCGGGCGTTAATTGCTCAGTCAAATTGTTAATCAGTAGGTGAGGAGCGTTGCAGTGAAAGTGTTATTTGTATGTTTGGGAAATATTTGCCGCTCGCCTACTGCTGAAGGTGTTTTTCGCCGTGCCCTTGAAAGAGCCGGAATGAGCAATGCGGTGGAAGTGGATTCCTGTGGTGTGGGTAATTGGCATGTAGGTAAAGCGCCGGACCAGCGCGCCCAGCAGGCAGCAAAGCGGCGTGAAATTGATTTAAGCGGCCTGCGTGCCCGGCAGCTTAGTGAGCAGGATTTTACTGAATTCGATTATGTGCTGGGTATGGATCAGGATAATTTACGCGCCATGCGTGAGCTGAAACCTGCTGATAGCAGGGCGCATACTGGTCTGTTTTTGGATTTTGCGGGTACGCCCGGCGTTGAAGTGCCCGATCCTTACTATGGTGGTGAAGAGGGGTTTGAAAACGTTCTTGATATGATTGAAGCCGCATCAAATGGGCTTATTCAACATCTTCAGCGTGAGCGG
>JAMCZP010000289.1 GCA_023485185.1 Gammaproteobacteria bacterium | reverse complement strand
CCTTATGCTGGATAACTACGACAGCTTCACGTTTAACATCGTGCAGTATCTTGGTGAGCTGGGCGCAGAGGTGATCACTCATCGTAATGATGAGATTACCATTGAGCAGATTGAAGCGCTGGCGCCAACGCACTTAGTGGTATCGCCGGGGCCTTGTACGCCCAACGAGGCGGGTATTTCCATGGCTGCCATCGAACACTTTGCTGGCAAGCTGCCTATTTTGGGCGTTTGCCTAGGGCATCAGGCGATTGGTCAGGTTTATGGCGGCAAAGTAGTGCGTGCCCCGCAAGTGATGCATGGCAAAACCTCTGCCGTGCTGCATGATAACCAAGGCGTGTTTGAAGGGCTGGATAACCCCGTTGAGGTGACTCGCTATCACTCGCTAGTGGTTGATAAAGAGTCGCTGCCCGATTGCTTGGAAATTACCGCCTGGACAGGCGACGATGACGTCACCCCCGGTTTAGTCATGGGACTTCGTCACCGGGAGTTGGATATCGAAGGGGTGCAGTTTCATCCCGAGTCGATTCTTACCCGTCAAGGCCATGAGTTACTGGCCAACTTTTTAAAACGCGGCTGATTGCCGGTTTCACACGCTTTAGGGGCTCCTCTGCTCATGCAAATGCGAGACGCGATTAATGCGGTGATGCGCCGCGAAGACCTCTCTTTTGATGCCATGCACGCCTTGATGCGCCAGATCATGACCGGCGATGCATCTGACGCGCAAATTGGCGGCCTGCTGGTAGGCCTAGCTATGAAAGGTGAAAGTGCCGTTGAGATCAGCGCCGCTGCGCAGGTAATGCGCGAACTGATGAAGCGCGTTGAATTGAAGGCCGAAAATATCGTCGATATTGTTGGTACTGGAGGCGACGGCGCGAATCTGTTTAACGTTTCCACCGCAGCCAGCTTTGTTGCTGCTGCCGCTGGCGCGCACGTGGCAAAGCACGGAAATCGCAGCGTGTCGTCTTCATCGGGTAGTGCTGATCTGTTTGATGTGGCGGGTATCTACCTTGATCTTAAACCTGAGCAGGTCGCACGCTGTATCGAGCAGGTGGGGGTGGGCTTTATGTTCGCCCCGAATCATCACCCAGCGATGCGCTATGCCATTGGCCCGCGTCGTGAAATGGGTGTGCGCACGCTGTTTAATATTTTAGGTCCGTTAACCAATCCCGCTGGTGCTCCCAACCAAGTGCTGGGTGTTTACGCCGCAGAATTAGTGCCGCTAATGGCCGAAGTGCTCAAAACCCTGGGTAGCCGCCATGTCATGGTGGTGCACTCTGAAGATGGTCTGGATGAGATCTCCTTAGCAGGCCCCACTTTAGTGGCCGAGTTAAAAGAGGGTGTGATTACCCAATACACCATTACACCTGAGAAGTTGGGGATAGAGCGTCAGAGCCTGGCAACATTGAAGGCCAATAGTGCAGAAGACAGCCTGCGCTTGGTCAAGGCAGCACTTTCCGGTGAAGGCGCCGCTGCCGATATGGTCGCGCTTAATGCGGGGGCTGCGCTCTACTGTTCGGGCGTCGCGGATACCTTAAAAGAGGGTGTGATGGTGGCCCAGGATGCGCAAGCCTCCAAACTGCCGCTTGAGAAGCTCAAAGAGCTTTCGCACTTTACTAGCGTTTTTAAACAGTAAGAGACCAACATGACTCGACAGGCAACGCCGACTATTTTAACGCGCATTCTGGCTCGTAAAAACCAGGAAGTGGCAGAGCGCCGTCAGGCAGTTTCGGAAGCGGATCTACTTGCTTTAGGCGAAAAGCAGAGCGCACCGCGTGGCTTTATTGACGCCCTGAATGCGCGCATTGCGGCGGGTGATCCGGCGGTGATCGCCGAGGTCAAGAAAGCCTCGCCCTCAAAAGGTGTTATTCGCGAAGAGTTTCACCCCTCGGATATTGCTAAGAGCTATGCCCAGGGCGGCGCTGCCTGTCTTTCGGTACTTACCGATGCTGACTTTTTTCAAGGTCATGAAGACTATCTGATAGCTGCCCGTGACGTATGTTCGCTGCCAGTGATTCGCAAAGACTTTATCACCTACGGCTATCAGGTCTGTGAAGCAAGAGCGATAGGCGCTGACTGTATTCTGTTGATTGTTGCCGCCCTGGACGACGCCCAACTACGCGACCTAAATCAGCAGGCTATTCAGTTAGGCATGGATGTGTTGGTGGAAGTCCACGATGCCGACGAGCTAGCGCGAGCACTGGCATTGGATCTGAAACTGGTAGGCATTAATAACCGCAACCTGCATACCTTTGAAACCAGTCTTAATACGACGCTTGATCTACTGCCGCGCATTCCTGAAGGCGTCACGGTAATTACCGAGTCCGGCATTCATACCCGCGATGACGTTGCGCTAATGCGTGACCATAGTGTCAACGGCTTCCTCGTCGGTGAAGCCTTTATGCGTGAAAGTGACCCAGGCCAAGCGCTGAAGAAGCTGTTTTTCTAAGCGTCTCCGCTTGAATTTAAAGTCGCTGAGCATTGAATTTATGAGCGAAAGGTTTGACAGTAAAGCGACTTTTAGCTCCTGTGGAAATAACCGCTTATGTTCCAACGCCGCCTTGGGTTTGCGCTGGTTGTGCTTACGATGCTTGCGCTTATTCAAGGCGGGGTAGCTATATGGGCCATTGATGGTGCCCGACAAAAAGTCGAGCTAGGGCGGCTCTCCAGCGACCTACATGCTGGCTTTTTAGCCTTTTCAGATAGTAAAAATCGCCTTCGAACGTGGCTTGCCCAAGCCCAGAATGTCTCCCAACCTGATCTAGAGCAGCGTGATTTTTTACTGCAAGAAATGCAGTCCCATTTACAGCGACTACAAGTAAACAGTGATCGGTTGGCCGCGCAATCAACGCCTGAAAATGAACCATCTGGCAACCTTATAGCTGAGCGCCGGGCCGCATTAGCGATCTTTAATAAGCTTTTTCAGGCATTGGAAGCCGCCGTATTGGCAATGTCGATTTCACCTGACGCAGAGCAGTTCGATTTAATGGATGGCCAGCGTCTACAGGTGATATTGGCGGATGCTTTGGCACGCGAGCGAACGCTACTATCCAATCAGCGCAGCGATGCAGACCGTTCACTCCAGCAGCTTATTACCTTTGCTGTCTTAGCCAGTATCACGCTCACCCTCACCGTTGTGGGCATGTTCTGGTACTTTGCCCGTGCCTTACGGCGACCTATCCATGAGCTGGTGACGGGCGCTAAAGCTTTTCAGCTGGGTAACCTTCATCATCGTTTGGATGAAGGTATGCGTGACGAATTTGGCAGGGTGGCGGCACGTATGAACCTGATGGCAATTGAACTGCATCAACATCGCCAGACCGAACAGGATCGCCAACAACGTCTAGAGGACCTAGTAGAGGTACGCACCCGTGAGTTAGAGGATGCGTTGACTAGGCTTCGCCAGCTTGGGCAGCAACGCCAGCAACTGTTAGAAGATATCAGTCATGAGCTGCGCACGCCTACCACATCCATACGTGGAGAAGCCGAGATTACCTTGCGTGGCAGGCCACGCAGCGAGGAGGAGTATCGCCAGGCACTGCGCCGTATTGCGAGTGATGCAGCTCATCTTGCAGATGTCATTAGTGACCTGCTGACCATGGCACGTAGCAATATTGTTGAATGGCAGGTCCAGCGTCAGCCACTCGATCCTGTGGTGTGTCTGCAAGATGCTATTGGACAGGCATCGACCTTAGGGAGGCTGCGCAATATTAAGCTGCATACTGAAAACCTAGAAACGACCACCGTATTAGGCGATGCCCAGCGGCTACAACAGATATTTGGGATACTGTTGGATAACGCTGTTCAGTACTCTTATCCAGATGGCCCTGTTTATATTACCGCCAGTCAGGAAGAGAAGCAGGGTAAGCGCCTATGGGAGTTATGTGTTCGTGACCAGGGGATTGGTCTGCCAAACAGCGATGAGCAGCGTATTTTTGAGCGAGGTTATCGTAGTGCTAATGCACGTCATCATCGCCCTGATGGCCAAGGTGTAGGGCTTGCCATTGCTATGCTGCTAACACGCTTACACGGCGGGCAACTGC
>JAMCZP010000352.1 GCA_023485185.1 Gammaproteobacteria bacterium | reverse complement strand
TATCGTGGGTCACTGGTACACCTTGGTTAGAGGCGCGCAGCACGGCCTCAGACTCAGGAATTAAACCCAGTAGATTAATCGCTAAAATCTCACGAATATCGTCCAGCGTCAGCATATCGCCAGAGGTTACTCGCTCAGGATTGTAGCGGGTGACAAGGAGGTGTTCTTTAATAGGATCTTCGCCCTGCTCGGCGCGTCGAGTCTTGGATGCCAACAGCCCTAAAATACGGTCAGAGTCGCGTACTGACGATACTTCAGGGTTAGTGACCACAATCGCTTCATCGGCAAAATACATTGCTAACTGCGCTCCACGCTCAATACCAGCGGGCGAATCGCAAAGAATGAAATCGAAATCTTCTTTCAATTTTTCCAGGATTTCTGCGACGCCTTCCTGGGTCAACGCATCTTTATCGCGGGTTTGTGAAGCTGGCAGAATAAACAAATTTTCGACGCGCTTATCACGAATCAGCGCTTGATTAAGCCCTGCTTCGCCTTGAATCACGTTGACTAAATCATAAACTACACGCCGTTCACAGCCCATTATGAGGTCAAGATTCCGAAGACCTACATCAAAATCGATCACAACGGTTTTTTTACCGCGTAGCGCAAGTCCTGTGGAAATTGCTGCCGCACTAGTGGTTTTGCCGACCCCTCCTTTACCAGAGGTCACTACAATTATCTTGGCCAAGATTCACTTCCTTCTTGAAGTCGTTCGTCGCGAGCGCAAGTCGGCTGGCGCTCTGCGCATAACGGGAACGTCAATGTCATAAAACATGTCATACTGTAACGGATAGCGTCTTCGGCGTCGCTAGGTATGAAGCACCAACGCTCGCTCATGAAAACATCTTATCCTAGAGGCTTAATTTCAAGCTGTTCTTTTGTAAAGTGAACTTCTGCTGGTCGCCCCGAAAGCTGTGGGTCAATATCTTCAGATCGCTTGTAATTACCCGCTACTGAAAGCAGCTCGGCTTCCAGTTCACGGCAATAAATACCTGCTTGGATATTGCCATGAATGCCCGCCAGGGCGCGTCCACGCAGTGCGCCATACACATGAATACTGCCTGCCGCGAGCACTTCTGCCCCGGCATTCACCGCACCAATGACGACCAAATCACCGTCAGAGGCGCTGACTTGCTGCCCCGAGCGGACAGTGCCACGGTATAAGCGTGTCGCTAGTGCTGGCGCCTCACCTTCATTTGATTCCGTCTCATCGCGGGTTACTTCATGCACGGGTGTAGTACTGACACTTTCCAGCACACGACCGCGACCCTCTTCAATTGGCGGAAACCACCCTAGCCCCAATGCCCAAGCAGACTGACGCACGGGCTCCGGCCCACCGCGCACCGCCACAGGCAGCAGCTTGTGGTCTCGGCAAACGGCGCAAATGCGCTCAAGGGCTAAATGAGGTTCATCGAGCTTTTCCACGCTGAGCACAACCGGTGTATGCTGAAAGAAAGCAGGAGACTGGGAAAGCTTGCCAGCTAACTGCTGTCGGATCCGCTCCGGGTCGGCGCTACTTAGCTCCATGACGGTCATCGGCAGCATGCCGCCTTTAAAGGTAAAGGCCACAGCGGCACTATCCACGTTAAGGCTCATGGCCGAACTCCATGTCATGTTCAAGTAAGATAAAGGTAGCGTACTATCTCGTATTGTGGTGTAGAAAATAGTCGCTGACCACATCATAGTAATGCGAAGAGTAGTAATGCCAAGCTAAGCGACAGCGCCGATGACTGCAACTGTCTAAGTCGCCGACGACTGATTTTTTTCATGCTACGCACCAGCAGGATGATCCATGCACGGACTGTTAAGACGCCTGTTCGCTCCTCGGTGGCAACATCCCGACCCCGAGGTGCGTCGTCAGGCCCTCCAGCGACTCGACCCACAACAGCCAGAACAGCGCCAGGCGCTGCAGTCGCTGACTCAAGATACTGATCATCAGATTCGCCTAGCCGCGTTGCTTGCATTGGATGACTGCGCTGGCCTTGTTGATGCCTACCCGCATTATCAGCAGGAAGAAGCCTGGTTCAATGCCATTTGCCAACGACTCAGTGGCCTTGAAGGCAATACTGACCTGCAGCAGCGACAAACCCTGACCAATCAAATTGAAGAGCCACGGGTGCTAAGCGTCATCGCCTTACAGGGTGATAACCTCAATCTGCGCTTAATTGCCCTTGGCAAGCTCACTGATGAGGGTGATTTGATCCATCAGGCGTGTCATAACGGCGTTGCCGCCGTACGGCATCAGGCGGCCGAGCGCATTGAAGGGGAAGAGGGTCTTAAGCGCTTATTGAAAGAAGCGCGTCGTGACCGTCAAGTGGTGCGCCTAGCGCGAGAGCGGCTTAATCGTTTACGTAGCGACGCAGAGTGGCTGGAAGCCAAACAGCAACAGTGTGAAACCCTGTTAAGCCAACTGGAACAGCACGCTCGTGCGCCTTGGGAACCTCTTTACGGCGGGCGCTTTCGTCATCTTGAGCGGCAATGGGAGCAACTGGCCCAACCGCCGAGCGCTGAACAGGAGCACCGCTTCCATCAGGCGCTACTCAACTGCCGTAAAACGCTTCACGATCACGAAACTCAAGAGCAGGCACGCAAACAAAGCGTCGAGCGGCGGGACGAAGCCGAGAGCACCCGCGAACAGTTGCTTGAAGGTATCGAAGAGACGCTTAACGGCCTGCGCCACGCCTCAGCCATGGCTGTGCAGGATATTGACAGCCTACGTGCGCAGCGCCAGCTATTAGGCCAACGCTGGCAAGCACTTTCTGATATGCACCCGCCTAGCGACACTATGCGCCAGCGCTACACGCTGGCCATTCATCACTACGACCAGTGTTTAGAGGCATGGCAGCGCTGGTGTGCGGTCAGCCCCGCAATTGAGACTGCCCTGACGGATGGCGATTATACCGCATTGGCAACACAGGTGAGCCAATGCCAGTGGCCCGATGCCATTATACCGCCAGCGTTACTCAGCCGTGCTCAAGCGGCACTCAGCTCAGAAAGCACCACCCCAGCCCAGCCCACAGAAGATAAGGCCGCACTGGAAGCGCATACCGCCGAACTTGATACCTTTGAGCACTTACTGGAGCGTGGCGCGTTCAAAAGCGCCAGCCGCCTACATCAACGGCTTAAGCCCCGCATTGAAGCGTTAGAAAGCAATGCTGCTCAACCACTTAAAGCACGATTAAAGCATTTAGCGGCTCGCCTCGCTGAGCTACGTGACTGGCGGGGATTCGTTGCCGGCCCCAAACGCGAACAGCTATGCGCTAGCATTGAAGCACTCGCGAATGACCTCCACATGGCGGAAGACGCGCTAGACCGCCACCATCGCCAGTTGGTCAAAGAGTGGAAATCGCTGGGTGACGCAGCCGCTAATCGTGAACAGGCCACGCGCTTTCGCAGTGCGTCGGACCAAATTCATGAACGCCTTGCCCCCTGGCGGGAACGCCTGGGCGAAGAGCGTGAGGCCAATCTTCAAGCCCGCCAAGCACTGTGCGACCAGCTTGAAAGCCTGCTGGCTCAGCCTGCTGAAGACGCCGACCCAGATGTGCTGCGGCAAATTCGCGATAAAGCGCGCCACCAATGGCGCCACTATAGTCCGGTACCCCGCGAGCGCTCTGAAGCCGTTGGGCGTCGTTTCGGTACTATTCGCCATCAGTTACAGGCACTCATTGATCAACGCGCAGACACTATCGCCTCGCAAAAACAAGCGTTGATAAGCCAAGTCGCGGCACTACGCAGCGATGAAAGCCAGCCTTTGTCCCAGCGTATTCATCTGACCAAACAGTTACAGCAGCAGTGGCGAGGGCTTGGGCGAGCCCCAAAAGGCGAAGAACAAACGCTTTGGAAAGCCTTTCGCCATGAGTGTGATGAGCTATTTGCCCAACGCGAAGCACATAAGCACGAGCAGGCGGCACGCCAGCAAAAACAGCTTGATGAGATGCAAACCCTCATCGACCAGATGGATAGTTGGCAGCCTATTGAGGCCAGTGAAGCAACCACGCTGGATAACTTTATAAACCAAGCCAATCAGCTAGAACCGCTGCCTACCG
>JAMCZP010000156.1 GCA_023485185.1 Gammaproteobacteria bacterium | reverse complement strand
CCATCAGCAGAGGCGCCAGCAGAGCAGAGCTGGGGATTCGCAGCCAACGGCCTAGCGGCAACAACAGCGGGATTGTCAGTAGCATCCAGCCATGCTCAAGCGCGCTTTGCGGGGGGCCGACACTTCCACCTCCGCCTTCATAGGCCCAAAATAGCGGTGGCAGAAAAAGAATCACTAAAATGATACGCAGCGACTGCGCGACGGCAATCCGTTGAGGGTCGCCACCGCACTTTTCACCTAGTAGGATCATTGCGGTCATGGCACCAGGGGAGGCGCCAAACCACGCGCTCACCGGGTCAAACCCGCAGCGCCGATACCAGGCGGCGGCGACAGCCGTGGAGGCTGCCACACCTAGCAATAGTAGCGCGGCTGAAACAGGCCAATCTAGCACGCGTTGCGCCAATTGCGGGGTCACTTGGCTGCCTAATACGATGCCCATTACTGCTAAAAAAACATTCCGTAACGGTTCAGGCACACTAACATTAACGCCCTTTGCAGAGGCCAATAGATTGGCAATCAGTGGGCCTAGCATCCAGGCAAGGGGTAATCCAGAGAGTTGAAAAAGCATGCCGCCCACGGCGCCTACACTAAGCGAAATCGCGAGCGACTTTGCATTCTCTGCACTGAAACGGTAGCCCTTCAAACGGTCCTCCAATAATCAGCCTCTGGCTAAGCGCCGGGGTACTTATCCTGCTAAGCGTCATGGTCAGTTTATCACTATTAGAGGCTGTTGATGTTCAGGCCTTCAATCAGACGCTCAATAAGTACCACTACTGACTTGGTCTCTGCCGTTCCTATCGATGAGAGGCCGGAGCCATCGGGAATAGTCCGGAAAAGAGAAGGTTTCCTGGAGTATGTCGAAATTAACACTGACCTACTGAAAAACCATACAAGGATTCGAAGGCTAATATAGATAACTACCGAACCTTTGAGCACACTTAAACTGTGGGCAGCCTTTGGTTTTCCCGGAGCCTTATTCATAGGCTTTTAACGCCTAAACACAGCTCTTATTCGGCAAAAATGCCCGAACCCTCTACTTTCGGGAAGCTACGCATCGTCTGCTGATTCCATGTCTCGAAGTGGTCATGCATTGCTTGGCGTGCCAGTTCTCGGTCACGGGTTTTGACAGCAGCGACAATCGCAATATGCGTCTCGTTAGTTTTCTTTTGGGCTTCTCTAGACTGTCGCGCCAAAATCCTGCGCTGGTGAAGCACCTTTTTCAGTACCGATGATAACCCTTGGAAAATAATCAATACGGCAGGGTTTTTGGCCATAATGGCCAACAGTTCATGAAACTCATAGTCTGCTTGAATGCCCTCAAGAACATCTGATGACGTAACGATCTTTTCACACAGCAGCTCAAGCTTTTTCAGTTCATGAGACTGATGGTTCACTGCCGCCGCCTGTACAATCTCTTTTTCAAACATCTCTCTCGCCGTTTCAAGATGATCGACTGAGATGTAGTTGAGCTTAAGCGCCAGCTCAAAATAGAGCTGGATAAAAATAGGCTCCGGCATTTTAAGAAAGGTGCCGCTGCCCTGCTTGCGTTCAATGAACCCAAGGCTTTGCAATAGGGAAAGCACATTTCTCACTGACGAGCGATGCATATCAAAATGCTCACACAGTGCTCTTTCTGCCGGAAGCTTTAATCGGCCATCTTTAGATAGTTCGGAGACCGACACAAACTCCTTAAGTCTATCCAAAAGGTTCGGATCGATCTGACTCATAACATCATCCAAGCGCCACCCCTATACCCCCATGGTTAGTACAGAGGCAGCTTAGCATAATCAGTGAATGTGCATACCGCCGTTAACATCCAGGGTGGCCCCTGTAATGTAACTGGAAAGGTCGCTTGCCAAGAACAGGAAGGACTTGGCGACATCTTCAGGAGTGCCCATTCGTGCCAGCGGGATGTCCTCTAAAATTTTGGCTTTCATCTGGTCGTCCAGCTTGCCAGCGGTAATATCAGTAGCGATTAATCCCGGCGTAACGGAGTTGATGCGAATACCAAAAGCACCAAGCTCACGTGCCATGGCCTTGCTCAGCCCTAACATGCCCGCCTTGGCGGCACTATAGTGCGGGCCGCCGAAGATACCGCCGCCCCGCTGCGCAGACACCGAAGAAGTGTTGATAATTGAGCCCGACTTAGCCGCTTTCATATGAGGTACAACAGCCTGCGACATATAGAGCATGCCCCGCAGGTTCACATCCAGAATACGATCATAATCTTCAGGTAAAATCTCTTCGAATTTCACCGGCTGGGTAATACCTGCGTTATTGATAAGCACATCAATGTGGCCAAATTTATCTGTGACTGCCTTCGCTAAATTGAAGCAATCATCACGGTTCGCTACGTTTCCAACCACTACTAGCGAGCGCTCAGGGTCAAACTCGCTGCGCACCTGATCGCAAGCCTGCTGATTGATATCGGAAATGACGATTGAAGCTCCGTGCTCATAGAAGAGCTTCGCTGTTCTCAAGCCAATGCCTTTCTCACCTGCGGCTCCTGTGACGATACAAACCTTGTCTTTAAGTAGCATAACGTTCTCCTTTTATTGATTTGTAGTAAATTGTTTGTCAAGACGCTCCAGCTCCATAAGAGAGCAGGAAATGCGCCACTCGATGACATCGAGTGGCAGTGGTTGCTCATCGCGCCAAGGTTGAGCATTGGCATCACGATGAAGGCGGAATGGAAGCTCAAGTGAAAACGGCTTATTCTTGCGAAGGAGCTCCGCAGCTAGCGCAGTGTCATTCACATCCCCTGCTCCCAATGGAACAAAATCGATACCATCCTCGCGGCGCACACAGGGTTTAAGATGAAAATGGTCGGCAATATTCATTGCCGCACGTGCATCTTCAAGCGGTTCCCGAGCAGGGCAGTGAGCTAACAGATTGCCGATATCGTAATTAATACCGAAGGCCTGAGCGTCCAGCTGTTTAAGCAAGCCCGGCGCGTCACTGGCATGGTCGAGTAAGTTGGAAACGCCGTTGCCGGGATTCTCCAGCAGAATGCGCACACCATAGTGGTGAGCAGTCGCAGCCAGGGTATCGGCCTGTGCAAAGAAGACCTCTGCGCGCGCACGCGTGGCGGCGTTAGTAATTAAATAGGAGGCCCCTAAAGACGCAGCAAAACGACAGCGTGCTTCAAGCCTGGCAGCTGCGTTCTCAATGCCCAAATCAATATGACCAGAAAAATACCGGCACTGCTGGCCATGGCGCTGCATTTCACTTTTAAGCTCAGCTGCGAAAGCATCAGTAAAATCGCTGTCGGTGAAGGCCTCTACATAGCCATCAATAAAGGCAAACTCCACATTCCTTATGCCACACCGCGCTAGCGATGGCAGAATTACATCGAAATTATAGCCGTCGTAAGCCGCGGTACTGACAGATATAAAGCTGGGCATTGTGTCCCCTTAGGCCGTTCCATTAAGCAGACGGTAAGTACGAATCAGCTGGCTATCATCTAACTTGCCCTCTCCTCGCTCAGCGCTGGAAACAAATAGCTGACGCGCGGTTTCTGCCAGTGGCGTAAATGCCTTAGAGGTCTTGGCTGAGTCGCAGACAATGCCCATGTCTTTGCAGAAGATATCGATCGCACTGGTAATATCATTGGGCTCAGCGATCATCCGAGGGCCACGATCCTTCAGCATCCAACTGGAAGCTGACGAGCCCTGTAACAGCGACAGCATGGTTGAGGCATCAATACCGCTCTTCTCGGCCAGCGCCAGCGCTTCTGCAGCCGCCGCAATGTGTACGCCGCACAGCAACTGATTGACCACCTTCATCGCCGCGCCCTGCCCCGGCTGCTCCCCAGCTTCAAAGACAACTTTGCTCAACACGTCAAACGCTTGACGGCATTTCGATAAAGCCTCTTGAGTGCCCGCCGCCATAATAGTGAGTTCACCCAACTGGGCACCCACTACACCACCTGAGACAGGGGCATCGATGAAGTGCAGATCGGGCCTAACCGCCGCGACATCTTTTGCGATGGCTGCCGCATCGTCGGGGGCAATGGTGGACATCTGCACAATGCAGGCACCATGGCCGAGCTGCTCGATGCTTTTGCTATCGAACAAGACGGAACGCACCTGACTGGCATTCACCACCATGATAAAAAGCACTTCGCACTGGGCCAGCCCGAGATGCTTTTGCTCGGATAACGTCACCTGTCCGTTGAAAGCCGTTTCCGTTTGTTCAACCGCATCCATGCCCAACACCTGAAAACCACCTTCTTTCAGTTGGGTTGCCATAGGCCACCCCATGGCGCCCAGCCCTGCAAATGCAACAGTTTGCATAACCACCTCAGTAAATAATCAGAGCTGGCACGAAAGACACCAGCAGTAGCACGATAATGGCCACTAGATAGAAGGGCCCCAACTCTTTAACCACAGCACCAATTCGCTCGCGCGCAATGGCTGAGGAAACAAACAGCGTCGTGCCAATGGGAGGAGAAAAGAGCCCAATGCTGAGATTCACACACATAATGATCCCGAGCTGCACAAGATCCAGCCCGATCGCGTTGGCAATAGAGACCAGTGTTGGTCCCAGCAGTAGGATGGCCGCTGGCAGATCAAGGAACATACCGATAACGAGCATCAGTACGTTGATCGCCAAAATGATTAAGATAGGGTGTTTTAGATACTCCACGGCCCATTGGGCGACGGCCTGCGGGACACCACCCGAGGTTAGGATATAGGCAATGATGTTGGCCGCCGCAATAATCAACATCACAATGCCTGTGGTAATCACAGTATTTACCAATGCGCTCATGACTCGTTCAGCCGTCAGGTCACGGTAAATAACACTGCTAACCACCAGGGCATAGGCAACAGCGATAACACTGACTTCAGTGGGTGTAGCAATACCAGCGCGCAGCAACACAACAATAAATACCGGCATCAGCAGTGCTGGCAGAGCAGTAAACAAGGTGTTTCTTACTTCGGCACGGGTGTGCTTTAGCGTTAAGCGTGGGAACCCACGTCGTTTACCAACGAAATAGCAAACCATCATCATGCCAGCTGCGAGCATCAATGCCGGAATCACGGCCGCAACAAACAGTGACGCAATGGAGGTATTCGAGACGGTAGCAAACAAAATGAGCGGGATAGAAGGCGGCATCAAGCCAGCAATCACCGATGACGCCGAGGTCACTGCCGCCCCAAAAGCGCCAGGGTACCCTTCCCTTTTTTGCCAGGGTATGAGTATCGAGCCGAGCGCCGAAGCCTCTGCGACGGCGGATCCGGAAACACCACCAAACACAGTGGAACCGACGACCGTCACCTGACCAAGACCACCGTGATATTTACCCACCAGCATAGAGGCTAAACTCACCAACTTCTGCCCCAACTTGCCTGACATCATCAAGCCACCGGATAGAATAAAGAAGGGTATCGCCAGCAGCGGGAAGCTTTGCGTTGGTTGAAATATCTTCATAACCGCCATACTCGACGGCATTGGGCCAAAAACGGATAGCGCCGCCCAACCACTTATCACTAGCGAGTAACCCACCGGCATCGCCATTAATAAGAACAGGGTAAAGCCAATAAGCATCTGGGCCGTCATATCCTATCCTCCCCATGCGAGACTTGTGGCTTGGAGAAGCAATCTCCACCGGTCAGTACCATCGCGATGTTAATGAGTGAAACCACTGCTAGCCCTATAAAGCCGACTACAACCGACCAGTAAGCCCAGGACATACCGATACGGGTGATTGGCAGTCGTTGAGTGCCTGCAATTTCGACAACATCTAGTCCGTGAACGGCCATCACGCCAAAAGCGATAGTAGCGATTAGGTTGACGGCCAATACCACTAGCTTCTTGGGTAGCCTTGGCAACTTTTCGACGACCAACTCGACCCCAATGTGCTCGTTTCTTGCGGCAGCGGCGACGATGGCGCACATCGTTAACCAGGGAAAAACCAAGTTGGGCACTTCCGCTACCCAGCCCAAATTGGTAGAGAACACATAGCGAACCGCTACACCCAGTAATAGCGACAAGAAGATCGCCACGACAGCGACGATAGATACCCATTTAAAGGTGTGATAAATCAAACTTTTTGAGCTCACTAACAGTGAAGCGGGCCTGCCCACTTCACTGCCGCGGCCCTCTTTTGAGAGCGTCATGATAAGCCCCTTCCGTTATTGCGACTCGCGCTGAGCCGCATTGACGACCATCTCAACCAGCTCTGGGTACTCTGCTGCCCACTGATCGTAAACGGATGCGGTGGCACCGATAAAAGACTCAGGATCCACTTCATTGAACACGACACCAGCCTCTTCCATCGCACTTCTCAGCGCAGCGTCGGCTTCTAAAGAGGCCTGACGATTAAATTCTCCAGCCTCAATGGCCGCTTGCTGAACCACATCCTGATGCTCTGGTGAAAGTGAATCCCAGACCATTTTGCTCATCAGCAGCGGGGTTGACTCATACTTGTGGCTAGTCAACGAGATATAGTCTTGCACCTCGTGAAGCTTGGATGAGTAAATATTCATTAACGGATTTTCCTGACCGTCAACGACTCCTTGCTCGAGAGCAATATAGAGCTCAGAGAAATTCATTGGCGTTGGGTTGGCGCCTAATGCATCAAAGATGTTGACCGTCATTTCATCCGGTGGAGTACGGATTTTGAGGCCGTTTAGATCTTCAGGGGTTTCGACAGGATGAACATTGTTGCTAACGTGGCGGATGCCGTTATCCCACAGCGCCAGCAGCACAAGTCCCTTTTCTTCCGAAAGATTTTTCAGTTCATCACCGACTTCGCCGTCCATGACCTCCCAAGCACTGGGCAGAGAATTGAACAGAAACGGCAACCCCAGTACCGAGAACTGCGGCACAACGCTGGAGGTCGCGCCCTGGCTATTGGTGCTAAAAGCCAAGGTGCCCATTCTCATCTGAGTAATGGCTTCCATATCGTCGCCATACTGTGCGTTACCGCCAACATCTACTCTTAACTCCCCGTTAGTCCCTTCTTCTATAAGTTCTGCGAAGAGTTCTGAAGCATCCCACTTGGGGTTACCTTCCGCCGCATTGTGGGCGAGTTGTAGGGTTTGCTGAGCGGCGGCATTACCACTAATGAAAAAGGCGCTGGCAATTGCAGAAGCAAGGAGTATTTTTTTCATGACGTTTCTCTCTATTAAATATTTGTTGTTAGAAATAGCGGTTATCAAACGTAACTGGAGTCTTAGTTTTTTGATTTAGTGAGTATCTTCAGGCAACGTGCTGCTTTAGCGATTTGATCACCTCCTTGGTGGAAATACCGTAACGATCATGCAGAGTGGGTAAAGCACCGGCATCCAGAAATTCATCGGGAAGGCCGATCTGATTAAATTTGACGGATACACCCTCTTTCATCAGCAGCGATGCGATGCTTTCGCCCAGACCACCAATGATTGAGTGGTTTTCGGCCACGAAGACAGGACGTTCAGGATAGCGACGAACCTCCGCCAGAATGGTATCGGTATCTAGCGGCTTGATTGTGGCGCAGTGTAAAACCGCCACGTTAGTGCCTTTCTCTTTCAGCTCATCGGCAGCCTCAATCGCACGCATCGTCATCAGCCCAGAAGAGATGATTAGGGCATCTTCTCCATCTAGCAGCCTTTTAGCCTTGCCGATCTCGAACTGGTAACCTTCAAAGCGATCTAAAACACGGGGCACCTTGCCACGCAGTAGGCGTAAGTAGACGGGGCCATCAAAATCGACCATCGCTTGAACTGACTGCTCAATATCGACCGCATCACAGGGGTCAATGATGGTTAGGTTCGGCATACCGCGGAAGATAGCGATATCTTCGGTAGCCTGATGGCTCGGGCCATAGCCCGTGGTCAGCCCGGGAAGTGCGCAGACAATTTTGACGTTCAGCTTTTCTTCGGCAATGGCTAAACAAATAAAGTCGTAAGCACGGCGTGAGGCGAAAACGCTATAGGTCGTCACGAAAGGGATAAAGCCTTCGCGAGCCATACCCGCACCTGCCATAATGAGTAGCTGCTCAGCCATGCCCATCTGGTAATAGCGATCAGGGTAAGCCTGAGCGAAGATATGCAGATCGGTATATTTGCCCAGATCTGCCGTCATACCGACAATCTTGGGATTTTTCGCAGCAGCCTCTACTAATGCATGCCCAAAGGGCGCGGAGGTCGTTGGCTGGTCATCACCTGCGATGGACGCAATCATTGCCGAGGTCTTTAGCTTCTTCTTGGCGCTCATTTCATATCCTCCTTACTGGACACCGTAAACGTCATCGAGCTGCTTGAGCGCCACACTCCACTCATTCTCATCAACGCGAATAAAGTGGTTCTTGTCACGTTCTTCGAGGAAGGACACGCCGCGGCCCATTAGGGTGTCGCAGACAATCACCCGGGGTTTGTGAGAGTCACTGGCTAGAGCACTGTCGAAAGCTTTGACTAACGCTTCAAGATCATTGCCATCAACACGGTAGGTTTCCCACCCAAACGCAATCCACTTATCAGCGATCGGCTCGTAGTTGAGTACGGTGGAAGACTTGTCGTCAGCCTGCTGATCGTTGACATCGACAATGGCAATCAGGTTATCCAGCTTCCAATGGGCTGCAGAGGCGACAGCTTCCCAGGTCGAACCTTCATTCAGCTCGCCATCTGAAAGCAGATTAAAAATACGTGAGGCACTCTTCTTGCGCTTAAGGCCCAGCGCCATCCCCACACCGATACCCAAACCATGCCCTAGCGAACCACCGGTGATTTCCATGCCCGGCGTGTAATCGGCCATACCTGACATGGGCAGAATGCTGTCGTCGCTGCCGTAATCCTCAATCTCTTCCTCGCTAATAACACCAGCCTCGATCAAAGCGGCGTATAAGGCGATGGCGTAATGCCCGATAGAGAGCAAGAAACGATCTCGTCCTTCCCAATCAGGGTTCTTGGGATCCAGCTTCAGGGCATGGAAGTAAGACACCGCCAAAACATCGGCAATCCCGAGCGCCTGGCCAACGTACCCCTGCCCTTGCACTTCACCCATTCGCAGAGCGTGGCGGCGAATTTTGTAAGCCCGCTGCCGAAGCTCCTCGATAACACCAGCGCTCGATGCGATAGCTGTTTGACTCATTCTAGCCACCTCCAAATGGTTGACCATTTGAAGATAAAGATAATTCCAATATATTGAAACGGAACTTTAGTCTAAAAAATCAATAATATATTAATCATTATTAGTTAACACGCCTTAAAATCACTAGGCTTCATAAAAAACAGCCTGATTATCACAAATAAAACAAACACTTAAGAAAATATTCTTTTGGCATCTAGTAGGCTGGTATTTAAATTAAAACATGAACCCACCTAGATTTACGTAGAAAAAATCCGCCAAAGAAAGACCTTACGCAAAAATGGTCAACCAATTTAAGAAGCTTGCGGAATATGAGAATGCCAGCTAAAGGTAGGAGCAGCGCTATTTTAGGAGGATTACCGAACAGGATTAATGATGGATAATGAAAACATGATCATTGGCTCAACAAGATGAGCCGATACCATGAAAGTCTTAAGGAGGGCCCGCCCACGGGGGCGAGTAGTAGCTTGGGCGGATCGAAGGAACCTAGATCAATTTAGCGGATGGCTGAACATACGTACCGCGGATATATCAATTATGTCCAAGGACATTTCCATATCTATAGCCCGTCTTGTTGACACATCAACCTATCAACTTCTTCCACCATCGGAATGCTACTGGCAGCACCGAGCTTTTGTACCGCCAGGGCAGCCGCCGCTGTTGCTCGCTGCAAGCACTGTGAGGGCGCTAGGCCAGCTTGCCTAGCGGCAAGGAAGTAACCCACAAAGGTATCACCTGCGGCCGTTGTATCGATGGCATTTACCTTTAAAGCCGCTTGAAAAAGAGTCTCACTGCTGCGCTGATACCAAGCCCCCTCGCTACCTAGAGTAAGAACCACCTCGACATCGCCAAGCGTTTCTTTACAACGCCTTAGCAAATCTGCAGCGCTCGACGCTACTGGCATCTCTAATAAAGCAGCGGCCTCTGTACGGTTAAAAAAAAGCAGTTCACATTGAGCTAGCGGGAGTGATGATACCTTCGAGGTCATTGGTGCAGGGTTAAATATCACCTTGCAGCCGTGGCTCACAGCTAATGGAATAAGCTGATCAAGCCCGTTACATTCGTTCTGAATAAGCATTGTGTCGCCAGGAGCAGTTTGCGCGATAAGAGCCGTCATTTTCTCCTGCGTAAAACCATGATTGGCACCAGAGAACAAAAGAATAGCGTTTTCACCACATGAATCAATTTGAATAATCGCATGCCCACTTGGCTCTGGGGTCAATTCGATATCTTTCACACCAACACCCGCAGACTCAAGCTCATGGGCCACCCAAGCATCTATCGATGACACTCGCCCCCAGTGACTCACAGCCCCTTTGGCACGCGCTATCGCCAGCGATTGATTGACCCCTTTCCCACCCAAGCCAACACTGTATTGATTGCTTTCCAGCGTTTCGCCAGGGCGAACAAAATAGGGAACGTGATAAGTATGATCAATATTGATGGAACCAAAATTAAATATCACTGAAACGCCCTCTAATTCAAAAAGCCAGCCAGCGTTAACGCTGGCTGGCTTCTAAGCAAGATTTCCCAATCCTTATTCGTCTAAAACCTATTTTTCTAACACTTACTCTTCTAAAACAAAAGGAGAGGTATAGTTATCAACATTATCCGACGTAATTAGGATACAGTCATAAAGCTGCTTTTCACTATCCAACCCCGTTTCTCCCGTATTGATGTAATGATCAGCAATTTTTACTGCATCTTCTGCAAATACGGCCACTGGCTGTAGAACGGTATAGGCCAACTCACCCGAGCGAACCGCATCAACCGCATCGGGTGAACCGTCAAACCCACCGACCAATACATCGTCTAGCCGCCCCTCCTGTTTCAAGGCAACAATAGCGCCTAACGCCATTTCGTCGTTACCGCTAATAACGCCTCTGATATCAGGATGAGAACGCAGCATGCTCTGCATTTTATTACGCCCTTCCGTCCGATCCCAATTCGCGATATCAGACGCCGCCAGAGTAAGGTCGGGGTACTGGCTAAGCACCGTTTCATAGCCATTGGATCGTGTCGCCGCATTATTATCAGAAGGTGGGCCTTTTAACTCTATATAGGATCCCTCGCCATCCAATTGCATTGCCCACTCTTGTGCGCCTAACGCGGCTCCCTGGGCATTATTGGAAACCAGCTGCGCCTTGGCTAACCCCTGCTGGTTAATCTCAGCATTAATAATAAAGACTGGAATTCCCGCCTCAACAGCTCTTCGCACAGCGCCAATGGAACCGTCCGCATTAGCAGGATCCAAAATGATCGCTTTAGCCCCATTGGTAATCGCGGTATCGACCTGGTTGCTTTCAGTGTTGGTATCACCCACATGGGAGCTTACATTTGCTGTATAGCCCAACTCTTCTGCTGTCCGCCCGGCTATTGTTCCTTCCGTTTGCCAATAGGGGTTTGACATATCATTAACAATAATTGAAATCAGCCCCTTGTCCTGAGCAACCAGGGAGCCACTAAAGAGCATTGAGACACTGGCGAGTGCTGTAAAAAGCATCTTTTTGCTTTTTGGAAACATGTTCATTACCTCATCGTTATGATTATTAGTCTCTTAATAAGTAGCCCCTAACAGGCCATACTTCTAAGCAGTGCTACATTAAGTAGCGCTTGCCCTAGAACCTTCGTGCTTACTTGCTGTTGTTTTTATCTCAGCTTTTTTCGGGGACTTATTTTTAGTGCTGTATTGGACATTATTTAGCATCACAGCAAAGACAATCACGCTGCCTGTGAATACCATCTGCCAGTAAGCAGACACACCGATAATGACAAGCCCATCGGCTAAAAAACCAATCACAAAAGCACCCAATAATGTATTGCGAACCGTGCCACGCCCTCCCATTAGTGAAGCACCACCAATCACGACTGCAGCAATCGCTGTCAGCTCATAGGTAGTGCCTGCCGTGGGGCCTGCAGATGTCAACTGAGAGGCAAGCACTATTCCCGCCATCGCGGCGCACACCCCCGAAATAATATAGACAGAGAGCTTAACGCGATTGACGGGCACCCCAGAAAGCTCTGCAGCACGCGCATTACCTCCTGTTGAGTAGACCCATCTTCCAAAAGGAGTACGACTCAGGGCCAACATGCACACAATGGCGACACTAAACAGAATCAAAACGCCTACCGGAATGCCTAATAGCTTATTAAATCCAAGCCATTCAAAGCCTGTATTACCTAACGCCGGGTCACCGCTTAAACGATTAAACGTTAAGCCATCCGTTAGTAACAGGGCAGCTCCGCGCGCGACATACAACATACCTAGGGTGGCCACAAATGCAGGTACTTTAAAATAGGCAACTAACACACCATTGATAGCCCCCACTAGCCCGCCCAGTAAGCAGGTAAGTACCACGACCACCCATACTGAAGGGAAGAAGGCCAAATCAAGCGCCTCAATCTCTACCCCTTCTAGCAACATACCTGCGAACACCCCGCAAAGTGCTAGCGTAGAGCCAACCGACAGATCGATACCACCGGTCAGAATGACAAACAGCATACCGATGCCTAACAAGCCAAAAACGGCCACATGCGAAGACATGGTTAAAAAATTACCTGTTGAAAAATAAACAGGCGAGAGCATGGAAAAGACAATAATGATCACGATTAATGCGAAAAAAGCCCGACCTTCCAGCAAAATCTTGACGATATCGATACTGCCTTTTTCAACCTGTAACGCATTATTATTGTCATGAGACATGTTGTGATAAGACATAGTCATTACCTATCCGATTGAATAATCACGCAGCAACTGATTCGCCGGAGGCCGCCATAATTTCATCTTTCGTTACCCCCGGTTTGAACTCAGCAGAGATCCGCCCTTTGCTCATCACCAGCACTCTGTGTGGGATACTCAAGCACTCACTTACTTCAGACGTTGTAAAGACGACCGCCAACCCTCGCCGGGCCCCTTGGCTCAATAACTTGAATACTTCGGCCTTGGCACCCACATCAATGCCACGGCTTGGTTCATCAAGCATGATGACGTCTGGATGAGTCGCCAACATTTTCCCGATGACCACTTTCTGCTGGTTGCCGCCAGACAATGAACCAATGGCAGCCTCTCCACCGTCTGTTTTGATGTGTACCTTATCGATAGCGGATTTAATCATTTCTGCCTCCAAGCGGGATGAAGTAAGCCCCTTGCGAGTAAACGCATGGATACTGGCTAGCGACAGATTTCTACCGACGGACAGGGTGGGCACTAATCCATCACGCTGACGATCCTCAGGCACTAACACCAACCCTCTCTCGATTCGCTGCGCAATGTTGTAATGCGAGACATCATTTGAGTTAAGCAAAACATCGCCCTTGGATTGCCGGGTTCGTCCGGCCACACACTCCAATAACTCAGTTCTCCCTGCACCCATTAACCCATAAATGCAGACAATCTCGCCTGCGTGCACATCAAGCGAAAAGTCCTCAACAACATAACGATCTGCCACTTTATCGTCGCTGACGTACAGGTTCTGGATGGAGAGCGCGGTAGCGCCTTGCTCATACCCTGTGGGCGGTGAACCAAGATCGAAACTCTCTCCCACCATATTCCTAACAATCCACTGCAGGTCGATATCACAACGCGGAGCATAAGCTGTCATAGCACCATCGCGGAGAACAACGGCATGATCGGTAATCTGTAGCGCCTCTTCCAAATGGTGAGAAATATAAACAATCGAGACACCCTTGTTTTTTAGATCCTGGACGACTTTAAATAACGTCTCGACTTCCGTGGCACTCAATGCGGAAGTCGGTTCATCCATAATCAAAATGCGAGAGTTCTTGGACAGCGCTCTCGCGATTTCAACGATTTGTTGCTGCCCAACCCGTAGATCTTCGACCAGGGTAAGAGGGTGGATCGGTTCATCCAGCTCCTCCATTAACAATTCAGCCTGACGTGCCTCTTCTTTATAGTCGACGCTGCCTCTTCCTTTAGTCAGCTCACGGCCCATAAAAATGTTGTCACGCACATTCAGATTAGGGGCCAAGCTCAACTCCTGATGAATAATGGTAATCCCCAGCGCTTCAGCATCCGACGGCGACGAAAAGCTAACACTCTCGCCTTCCAGTACAATCTCACCCGCCGTCTGAGCAATGACGCCAGACAAAATTTTCATCAGCGTGGATTTACCCGCTCCATTTTCGCCAAACAGCGTTGTCACTTGTCCTCGATAAATATCGAAGTTCACCTCTTTGAGGGCTTGCACAGCACCGAAACGTTTTTCGATATTGTGTGCAGAAAGAATCACCTCGGGCGGAGCCACTTCCACCGTTGATCTATCGATACTCATAGCCGCCCCTCACTCAATGATCGCTATACTCACAGGAGTAATTAGCCAGTTTTTGGGATTTATCATGGTAAAGGAGCCGACTACTTCTAACGTTTTTCCGGCTAAATCTTGGCCGGAAATATCGGTAAGCACTTGACGTTTCATTTCGTCATTAAGAGCTGCGCCAACGTCTTGGTATTCAATCTGATTGGTGAAGTCACCAAACTGAATACTGCCGGTTGTATCTCTCAGCGTCGTGCCATTAATGGCTGGGCCCGTTTGCACACGAATGACAATATCTGAAGGCACATCGGCACCATTAAGGGTGTAAACACCCCCTCGCCCTTCTACAACAACACCGGATAAAGAGACTGGAACGATATGACCAATGTTAGCAGCGACACCGTACTTCTCACCTGCCGCACCAACATCTTGAAGCACTTCTGGCGCCAATACCGATGCATCTACGGCGTTATTCTCGACATATGACTGAATCTCTGGAAATGTTTCCTGAGCAAATTGCTGGGGTGAAAAACCGACTTCGCTCTCAAGCTCAGTAAGAGTAATGACTTTGGTATCAAACGCCATGAGTGCAACCAGCACTAAAGCAAAAGCCGTTGCTACATAAACTTTTGTACGCTTATCACCGGGCACCGAATTTAATGTCGCCGACATAATCACTCCGGTTATCATTGTATTTATAAATAAGAAACTTACGTTATCTACTTCCCGTCAGGTATAAGCACAACCTTTAACGCGATATACTGGGTGCGCATTAAATCTAGCCCTTCGTGGAATTTTGTTAACGGCAGCTTATGGGTCACTACGTGATCCGTTGGGAAATCACCATTACCAATGCCTTCGATGACAAGTGGATAGCAGTAAGGACCTAGATGCGCACCCAGTATATCGAGCTCTTTACGATCGCTGATAATGCTCCAATCAACCGTAACAGGCTCTTTGAATACGCTAAACTCGACGAAACGGCCAAGCTTACGAATCATATAAAGGCCTTGCTCTACTGACTTGACTGCACCGGTGGCCTCAATATAGATATCGCAGCCATAGCCTTCAGTTATACCTTTCACGTAGTCAACAACATCGACGTCAGCTGGATTAAGGACAATGTCGGCACCAAACTGCTTGGCAAGCTCTAAGCGCTTATTATTCAGATCCAGCACGACCAGTTTGGCGGGGCCGGACTTTTTGATCGCGCCGATCATCCCTAGCCCTAAGGTTCCCGCACCGGAGAGTACAACCACATCACCCAGTTCAATCTGTGCACGCTTAACGGCATGCAATGAACAGGCGTAGGGTTCAATAAGAACCGCTTTTTCCATCGGAATTTCATCGGGCAGCTTGTGATTAATGGCCTCTTTGGGAAAGACCATATATTCCGCCATACCACCATTCACATTATGCTGAAACCCATAGACATCGTGCTTTTCGCACATCCAGTACTGCCCGCGATTACAGAAACGACACTCCCAGCAAGGCACAATTTGCTCAGAAATAACGCGGTCACCGATCTCCAGGTTTTTAACGCCCTCACCCAAAGCCATTACGTGACCAATAAACTCATGGCCTGGAATCATCGGTGCTTTGATATAAGCGGGCTGAGCTTCGTCTCCCCAGAAGCTTGGTGCGCCTTCATACGCTTTGAGATCACCTGCGCAGATCCCGCATGCTTCGACCTTAATCAGCACTTCACCCACGCCCGCCTTCGGCACGTCTACCTCTTCAAGGCGATAATCACCAGGCGCGTAGGCTACGACGGCTTGCATGGACGTTGGTAGTTTGGCGTGGTTGTTGTTATCAGTGTTATGCATTACTCACTCCTAATGTATCTTGTAATGTCTGACTAGCGACGCCCGCATTACAAAAGATCTTATAGTGTACATATGAATTAACTGCCTTAAGCGTAGCCGAGTCAATCCATAATGGAATTTTCTGATCTTATACTTTAGACCCACACGTTAATTTATTGATTTTTATGTTTAAATTCAATAAATGGAAACAGTTTGTTATTACTGCCTTATAAAAACAAAAAAATTCGGCCATGCTATATGTTTAATCATCGATCAAATGTACGCTTGCCGATCAGGTTTTATTAAGCTTGTAGCGAGAGGCGGGGCGGCGAACGAGACATGCCAAAAAATGCACATGCCTCAACACATCCAACAAACAAAAGAGATGGAGCTAGGCTGGACTAGGCATAGAAGATCGGAATCCCCTCAGGTTTTAAATACTCCTTAAGCGCGCACCTCTCCTTGAGTCGCTTCATCAAGACGCAGAATGGTGTGGGCGTTTGTGACGCTTGTGGCCAGCGTGTCGATAACCCCGGTACGTAGCGCACCTAGTATGCCAACCGCTTTAGTATTCTCACTGGCGATAGCAATAACGTCTGGAATACGCGTGAGATCCTGGATATTGAGCCCAACCACACGCCCCTGCATCTGCGTAGCCGAAGGCTTCCCATGGATATCGATAAAGTCATAGCCCATCATATCTCCCACTGTCCCAGAGAGCCGCGCTTCAGCAATTTCCTGGGCGGAAAACCACCCCATACGCACCATATTACTGTCTTCACTGACATCGCCTACACCAATCAAAGCGGTATCCGCGCGTCGAGCACGATCCAGCGTCTGGCGAACGGTAGAATTTTCATAAAGCGCATCTCTAAGCTCGCCGTTCTGTACCAGCGCGGGGGCATAAAGGGTCTCACTGTCACCGCCAAACCGACTCGCCAAGCGTCGACAAATATGGTCAGGATTCATATGCTCGCCTGCGCGCAGCGAGCCACCAATGGCGCACACAAATGAAACTTTTAACGACTCCGCCAGGAAAACGTTATCCGCTACCGCGGCCACGTTGCGCCCCATGCCAACGGCCACGATCTGGCCATCGATCAAGCTACGCGACAGATGGTCGGCCACTAAACTCGCAACCGACGAGCGCTGCACATCCGGGTCAGCATTATCCAAAGCAATCAATGCTCGCTTCAGGCCAAAGCGCCGCTTCAGCTCTTGCTCAATCTCAACACTAACGGCGGGGTGCAGACGCACGCGAACATCCACTATTCCTTCTGCCTGGGCACGCTTGAGCAGCCGCCCTATTCGCACACGCGAATGGCCGAGCCTATTAGCGATCGCTTCCTGCGTCTCTCCCTGCACATAATAGAGCGTTGAAATCTCTGTCATTAAGTCTATATCTGCAGCGTCTTGACCATTCATCCTCGGCATCCAGGGGTTGTTGGAGGGCATGTATCATGTCAGTTTGCTTGACACTTTTTCAACACAGGAATCAGGGCCTGAACAATCAGCGCCAATGAAACTGACCCAGCATCCGGTGTCCCCAGGCTTTTCTCAGCCAATGGACGTGCGCGGCCCACTCGGGGAATTAACTGTCTGGTAGCCTCAGCTGCCTCACTCGCTATGCGTGCAGCGGACTCCCAGCAAGCCAAAACTCCCAGACCTTTCTCAGCCTGACAGGATAAGGCGTCAGCAAAAGGCACTAGCACATCGACAAGCGTTTTATCACCCAACTCAGCCTTACCGAATGCCATGACTTGCTGGCGGGCATTGACCACACCCGCAGCAAGATGCTGCTCTGAGAGCGGCTGCTCATTGCCAAGCGACTCACCCATCGCTTTTAAGATAACCCGCCAGATAGCGCCAGAGGTGCCGCCTGCTTTATCAGACCAGCGCTGCCCAGCCCACTGCAGCACTGTCTCCGCACCCGCTCCTCTATCGAAAGCCTCTTTGGCCGCCTCAAGCGCAGCCTTGCTACCCCGCTGCATACCAATGCCGTGATCACCATCGCCAGCCACCGCGTCAATTTGGCCAAGCATCTCGCAGTTTTCATTGACTGTATTGGCGAGCACTTCGAGCGCCTCAACGACGCCACTCGCTAATGCCCGCGAGGCAGCGCTCGCCTCGGGAACCTCATCTTGAGCAACCACCTCGACTTCGGCCGGATCCAGCGCCTGCGCTGGCGTCACGTTACCTTTCCGATAGCCCGGCGCATCCGCCGCAGCGACCCACAACGGCTCCATGTCCTTATCAAGCCAGAACAGCGTCAGCGAAACCCCGGCCATATCAAGACTGGTCACCAGCTCGCCCACATCCGGCTCGACGATGATGAGCCCAGCTTCCTGCAGCAGCTCGTCAACCTTACGATAAATAACGAACAGCTCTTCGTACTTAACGGTACCCAAGCCATTGAGTATCGGCGCCACCCGGGCCCCGTTGATACTGATACCTTCTGGCACTTCTTCCAATAATCGGGTAACGAGGATGCCTGCCAAGCCATCTGCGGAAGGGATATCCGTCTCGCTAATACCCGGCTCACCATGAATGCCCAGCCCGATAGCCATTCGGCCTTCGGGCACATGAAAGAGAGAATCGGCTGCCCCTGGTAACGTACACCCCTCAAACGCCACCCCAAAAGAGCGCGTGCAGCGATTAGCTTCCTTAGCCACTTGCACCACCTCTTCCAGGGATAATCCCTTTTCTGCGGCAGCGGCAGCAGCCTTGAAAACAGTTAGATCACCGGCGATACCCCGGCGCTTATCAATCTCCGCCAAGGGAGCACTGGCGACATCATCAGTAACTAACACGATTTCGCAAGGAATGCCGTCCGCGATCAAACGCTCGCGCGCTTCACCAAAATGCAGCACATCCCCCGCATAATTTCCAAAAGAGAGCAGCACACCACCACCGTTGTTAGCGGCTTTGGCGACGGAATAAACTTGCTGTGAAGAAGGCGAACAAAACAGATTACCCATGACCGCCCCATGGGCTAACCCCTGTCCAACCAATCCCGCGAAGGTGGGGTAATGGCCACTACCACCGCCAATTACGACCGCAACCGTACCTGGCTGACTGCGCGTGCTACGCACAACGCCTCCTGGCACGGCCATCAGTTTATCGCGATGTGCAGCGACTAAGCCTAACCGGGCTTCCTCAGGGAAATCATTCGGGTCATTAAATAGGCGTGTCATTGTTATACCCTCTGGAGTGAGGCCAAACTGCGTATTACAGCTTGCATGGAGTTGTTATAAATGCTTTTTTAATGTGATCTTATTAATCAGAGTTAACGAATATTAGCGTCACCGAGTATTAAGCCGAGACTCATATTCGTCAATTTTTGCGATTTTTAATTCGGAATTACCACCCGAAAATTGGCTGTCCAAAAAGGTTGCCACTATTGATTTAGCCAACTCAGGTCCAATCACCCTCGCCCCCAGCGTGACAACCTGAGCATCATTACTGGTG
>JAMCZP010000329.1 GCA_023485185.1 Gammaproteobacteria bacterium | reverse complement strand
ATCGCGAAAGTGCGCGTTGTAGGCGTTCGCGTACCAATAGGGCGCCGCTTTCAGTGGTGTCAGGCAGCACTAGCCAAAAGGTGGCGTTGTCGGCCCGACCCAATACATCGTAATCGCGGCATCGGCTGTTCACTTCGCTACATAAAGCCCCCAAAATGGCTGTTTGGGCTCGATGGCCAAACTGCTCCTCTGCCATGTCCAATTGTGGCAAATGGAGTACTAATACCGCTAGCTGTTGATTGAGCATTGCGGCGCGCTGATGCTCGCTACTCAGTCTCTCTTTAAGAGTATCTATATGGTAAGCATTGCAATCGCTGTCATTGGGGTCTGTGGCACGAAGTAGTGCCCGGCGGCGGGCATGTTCCCAGCGTGGCAGGGCAAGTAGTAGGGTTAGTGCGATATAGCCTACGATAACAGCGGGAGGAGCCGTTGATACAGCGGGAAGTAACCACCATAGCGGCCCTGCTGCCACGTTGACTAGCACTGCAGCCCAGAGGGGGAGCAATAAAAAAGCGGCCGTTACCGGCAGGCCCAGCCAAATCAGGGAGACCTTTGGTTGAGCATAAAAAGCACTAAGCACAACGGAGTAGGTGCAGAACAATAAAATAAAACGTGGCCAATGGTTTTTTAGCCCCTGGCCCATGTGCAGTAGCAGTGCCGCAGCGAGTAGTAGGGTAATAAACGTGGGGACAAGCAGGTCACGATACTCACCCATCGCATAAAGCCACAATACATAGCCGATCATTAGGGCGATACTGGCACTATAGGCGACGGTCATTAAGCGCTTGGGAATCTGGTGTTCGGTCATGTTGTTTCCCGCGCGCGTTCGGTAGGTAATTTACTCATTTCAAACACCGTCAGCGTTGCGGGTTCGATATCGATCAATTCCAGGTGCTCGCTTGTGGTATTTTCTGGCAAGCCTGCGAGCAGTAGGGCGCGCCGCTGAGCGGCTTCTTTTGGCGAGCGTGAAAGCATTAAAGTGACTAGGGTAGTGCTATTTAAACGATAAACATTTTCAAAATCGTAGGTCAGTTCACACAGTTTTTGTGCGGTCGTCCAGAGCTGGTGGCGTTTAACATGAAGAATGAATACTTCAGCGTGGATCCCTTCACGCTCACAGCGAGTTTGCTCTCTAGTAATATCGCGAAGCAGCTGTTCACCCGCCCATAGGTTCAATCCCGGTATCAAGCGAAGACGCTGTCGAATCGAGCCATTAATATCGATTAGTTGTTGAGCGCGCGATAAGGCAAGCAAGCCTAGGATGAGCATTGAACACAGTAACACCAGGAATTCAGGTGTGCTCAGTACAGGAGCCACCATCACAGAGCTTATTAGTGCAGCACTGAGGTTAAAGGCCATGACCCAGCTTTTTTGAGGCAGCATTAACATAGCTGCCCACGCCCAGATCAAAATTCCATGACGTTCGGGAGCAGAGGCAATCAACCCCACCAGCAGCGCCCCAGGTATCGCTTGCCAAGGTAGGCCACGCGAACGGCGATGGCTAAAATCGAGCATTAATGCAGTGATAAACAACCAGCCCACGGATAGCCACAGCACTAATGCCGTGGTGGGGTTGGTGGCGGGCGTCCATAGCGCCAAGGCAACAGCAGCGGCTAAAAGATTGGCGCGTAGCAAACGGATTTTGTACTTGCTTTGCATGGTGGCTTACTATTCATCCTGAATAACCAGAGGTGTCCGAACACGGCATACAGTAGCGGTTTAATTAACCTCAGTATAACGGTGAAATGGCGTAGCATAAGCATGAACATGAAAGATGACTTCATTAATACGCTTGCCAATCATAAGTAGGTACTATTGTGAGTTAGTCTGGGGGCCTTTGGATGGTAATCCCAGAGCTTGATTAACGTAGATTTTCTTAAAAAGTATGCGCAACCACGCACGGAGACAGCATGAGCGTTTCAACACCGTTCCAAGACGAGGCCCAACAGCATTTAACTGCCGGGGATGTGCCCGCCTACATGCAGGCTCTGGGGCGGTCGGCTCGACGGGCGGCTAGTGAGCTACGCCGTGCGGATTCCGGGATAAAAAACCGCGCTTTAATGGCGATGGCTCAGCAGCTAACGCAATCACGTGACAGCATTCTAGCCGCCAACACTGCCGATTTACAGCGCGGCAAAAAAGGCGGTTTAGAGAGCGCGTTACTTGATCGTTTAGCGCTCAATGACGCACGCATTGACGCCATGATTGAAGGTTTACATCAAGTCGCTGCTTTGCCAGATCCAGTAGGCGAGATTAGCGATATGCGCTATCGCCCCAGCGGTATTCAAGTGGGTAAAATGCGCGTGCCGTTGGGCGTTATTGGCATTATTTATGAGTCCCGCCCTAATGTGACGTTGGAAGCCGCCAGTCTGTGTTTAAAATCGGGCAATGCCTGCATATTGCGCGGCGGTTCAGAGGCGAGTGAGTCCAATGCTGCACTTAGCGCCTGCATTCAAGCGGGGTTAGCCGATGTTGGACTTCCCGCTGGTAGCATTCAAGTCGTAGCGACCACTGACCGTGCGGCGGTGGGCGAGATGATCAGTAGGCCGGAATATGTGGATGTGATTATTCCCCGAGGCGGTAAGTCGCTGATTGAACGTATCTCTCGTGACGCACGGGTACCGGTTATCAAGCATCTTGATGGCGTTTGTCATGTTTACATTGATACCACCGCTGACCCAGCTAAGGCGCTAGCCATTGCGGTTAATGCGAAAACACATCGCTATGGCACCTGTAATACCATGGAAACCCTGCTCATTGACGCACCTATTGCTGATCTACTGCTGCCTGAGCTGGCGCGTGCGTATGCCGAACATGAGGTGGAGCTTCGCGGCTGTCAGCGTACTCAGGCTCTGCTGCCACAAGCAGTGGCTGCTAGTGAAGAAGATTGGTACGCAGAGTATTTGGCACCGGTGCTAGCCATAAAATTGGTCGATGGAATGGACGAAGCCATCGCCCATATAGAGCATTACGGTTCTCACCATACGGATGCCATTGTCACCCAGGATTACTCCCTGGCGCGGCGCTTTATGGCAGAGGTGGATTCCAGCTCGGTGATTGTTAATGCCTCCACTCGCTTTGCCGATGGCTTTGAGTATGGGCTAGGAGCTGAGATTGGGATTTCAACCGATAAGCTCCACGCCCGTGGGCCGGTAGGCTTGGAAGGCCTGACTACCCAGAAATATGTAGTCTTTGGTGATGGTCAGGTGCGTGGATGAGTGGTTGGAACGATGAGGTAATAGGATGAATAGCCTTATACCTCGGATTGGCATGTTAGGCGGCACATTCGACCCTGTTCATATAGGGCATTTGCGTAGTGCGGTTGAGCTGAAAGAGGCGTTGCAGCTAGACCAGCTGCATATGATACCCGCACAGCAGCCACCTTTAAGGGATCGCCCACAAGTGTCTGCGCAGCAGCGTTTGGCACTATTAAAAGCCGGGATTGGCGATACACCAGGGCTGATCGCAGATGATCGTGAATTGCGCCGCGATGGCCCTTCTTACAGTGTGGATACGCTTGTCGACCTACGCAATGAGTTCGGTGATCAGGCGCGCTTAACAATGGTCATTGGCTACGATGCTTTTTTACGGCTAACACAGTGGTACCAGCCAGAACGACTGTTCAAGTTCGCCCATTTGGTTGTGATCAAGCGGCCCGGTTATAGCGAACCCTTGCCTGCGCCGCTAATGGAACTGGTGGGCTATCGCGCAGTCGATAGTGTAGAGAAATTAATGCAGCAGCCCTGTGGTGGGTATTTAATGCTGGAATTGCCATCGCTAATGGAAATTTCCGCAACCTATATCCGTGAGCGTTTAAAAACGGGAAAAAGCATACGTTATCTAGTTCCAGAGCCCGTTGAAAAGGCTATTAAGCAGCGTGGTCTTTATCAATAGAGCGAATAGCGCTGGCAGTCAGCAAAGAAGCCGCTACAATGGCCGGCTTTATTGACCGATTACCCAACGAGGTTGTCTTTAGGAGTCATGCACATCGATACATTGAAAAAACTAGCGGTTGACGCGCTAGAAGAATTGAAAGCACGTGACATTACGCATTTAGATGTTGCTAAATTAACCGAGGTAA
>JAMCZP010000246.1 GCA_023485185.1 Gammaproteobacteria bacterium | reverse complement strand
GCCTTGCTAACGCCGGTTTCACCCGCGGTACGATCCAAACTCCAACTGCGCTCTTTACGCAACCGCTTTACGGTGCCCGCGATATGCCCCGCAATGGTCGGGGGCGGCTCTATCGTCTGGGTTTGTGTGCCTGAATCATTCTCTGCCATATCTCCCCCATCTCATTAGACTATTTAATGTCATCCATTCGGCTTGATACTCTACCGCGCGCATTGTGCGTTATTACGCACAATGATAGCATGCCCGATTCGTGCGCTATAACGCACACCCAAGTTGACGCTTCGCGGGAGGTTGTCATGCATAAAACGACAACACAACATTTAGCCCAAACATCAGAGCGGCGACCTTCGTTGCGCCGAGATATTAGCCTATCAAGCATTACCGCAGGTTTTGTCGCGGTGATTATTGGCTATACCAGCTCAGCGGCGATTATTTTTCAGGCCGCTGCGGCGGCTGGAGCATCACCTGCTCAAATCAGTTCCTGGCTGTGGGCCTTGGGCATTGGCATGGGAGCCACCTCCCTAGGCTTGTCATTACACTACCGCATGCCTTTGCTCACGGCCTGGTCTACGCCTGGCGCGGCGTTCCTCGTTACCAGCCTACCGGGTATCCCCATGGAAGAGGCCATTGGTGCGTTTCTATTTTCTGCATTGTTAATCACGCTATGCGGTGTCAGCGGGCTATTTGAACGCTTGATGCGCTATATACCCAGCTCGATCGCCTCGGCCATGCTGGCGGGTATTTTGCTGCGCTTTGGGCTAGAGCTGTTTGTGGTGATGGAAAGCCAGTGGTTAATGCCACTTACTATGCTAGCCACTTGGATAGCAGGAAGACGGTTATGGCCATCATTAGCCGTACCCGGTGTGCTGATCATTGGCTTAACGGTTGCTGCCATGCAAGGGCAGATTAACTTACAGGGTATTTCGCTGGTGCCAACTACACCCGTCTTTACTGCGCCCACGTTTACCCTCGCAACACTGATTGGCGTTGGTATACCGCTCTTTGTCATCACTATGGCAACACAAAACCTGCCAGGTGTCGCCGTACTGCGTGCAGCGGGTTACCGCCCAAATAGCTCACCACTGATTGGCTGGACAGGTGGTGCCTCGCTGCTATTAGCCCCTTTTGGTGGCTATGCATTTAATATGGCGGCGATTAGCGCAGCGGTTTGTTTAGGTCCTGATGCTCATGCAGATCCAAAACGACGCTACACCGCAGGGGTAGCCGCTGGGGTTTTCTATCTTGGGATGGGTATTTTTGGCGCTACCGTGACGGGTATTTTTATGGCACTACCTACGGTATTAGTGATGGCCTTGGCGGGCATTGCACTACTGGCAACATTAGGCGGTGGTCTAGCGAACGCTTTTCATGACCCCGCACATCGCGACGCAGCCATTATCACATTTCTGTTGACGGGCTCCGGCGTCACACTATTAGGCATTGGCGGTGCTTTCTGGGGATTAGTGGCAGGGTTAATCACGCTGAAGTTGGCTTCTTTTAAAACTGAGTGAGGTTAACTCGTTAAAAGGTAGAGCTATAAAAAACTATCCATCACTCCGTGTGGAATTATCTTTGCTAGGCTAATAACTAAACTTGAGGGAGGGCGCTTTAGCTCGCGAATATTTGAGCTTATAGCCCGCGTATCCTTAGGGGTGCCTACGGCACCCTTCGCGCGCTAAAGCGCCCTCCCACACAGTATGGATAACTTTGCGCCTTCTCACCCTGAAACATGTGGCGCAAAAAAGCTCATGTCTGTGCAGTCTGAGCTTTTAGGCTTAACTAAATGCTGATGCCGCCTAGCTTTCAGTAATGACTTCCATGTTAGCCAGGTTCTCTTCATCCAGTACGCCTGACATCCGCACCATGGCCAGCGCTTCATCTAGGCTATCCATCTCTTCAATCATGACGAGTTCACTCTCTAAGCTCACCGGCTGGCCAGCTTTTTCAGAAAGCAATTTTTCCAGAGAAGCCACATCCATAGCGTCGTCTAACTGGTGAACATCTACTGAGGCGCTATTACGGCCCGGCAGATAGATGGTGCCATTAGAGAAATCCACGGCGTAAGCAATTACCCCAGGAACAATAAAGAACAGCAGCCCAACGCTATTGGCGATAGCAATGACGGGATCGATATCACCGCTCAACTGGCCTTTGCGCTCGGGATGAAAAAGCGTGCCGCAACCACTTAATGCCACGACAGAGGCGCCAACGACGGCCCCTGTTAGCCAGCGACGAACTGCTTGATGCATGGAGGTTCCCTCAAATCAATAAACGTAACGGTAATCGGTGTAGAACGTTGTGACGTAGCGATTTTTTTCCGACTCACGTATCTTAAAACTCGACTAGTCTAGCACAACCTGACAAAAGCATAGGCTATGTGCCATTACTTCATATTTTGCCGCTTTACCCACTAAGCCGTACAATGCCTGCATTCAACGCTTCTAAGCACATTTTCGAACCTATTTTAAAAACCCCCTTTTCAAGAACCAAGGAATGCTCACGCCCATGCGCGCCAGCCAATTATTGATTGCCACTCTGAAAGAAACCCCGGCCGACGCCGAAGTCATTAGCCACCAGTTAATGCTACGGGCAGGGATGATTCGCCGCCTAACCTCAGGCCTTTATACGTGGCTGCCGCTTGGCCTGCGCACCCTGCGCAAAGTAGAAGCCATTGTGCGTGAAGAGATGGATCGTGCAGGCGCTCAGGAAGTCTTGATGCCCGCCGTGCAGCCCGCTGAGCTTTGGCAGGAGTCTGGCCGTTGGGAGCAGTACGGCCCTGAGCTTCTCCGCCTGAAAGATCGTCATGATCGCGACTACTGCGTTGGCCCGACCCATGAAGAGGTGATTACCGATTTAGTGCGTAAAGAGATTGCCAGCTATAAGCAGTTGCCGGTTAATTTCTACCAGATTCAGACCAAATTTCGCGATGAAATTCGCCCGCGCTTTGGGGTAATGCGTTCGCGTGAATTCATAATGAAAGACGCCTACTCTTTCCACCTGGATGAAGCGTCGCTCAAGCAAACCTACCAGGATATGTACGATGCCTATACGCGCATATTCACCCGCTTAGGGCTTAACTTCCGCCCGGTGATCGCCGACAACGGTTCAATCGGCGGCACTGGCTCCCACGAATTCCACGTGCTTGCGGACTCCGGCGAAGACGATATTGTGTTCTCCAACTCTTCGGACTACGCGGCCAATATGGAAAAAGCCGAGGCGCTACCTGCCCCACTTGGTAGCCAGGCGACACGCACAGCGCCCAGCGAAGAGCTGCGCTTAGTCGACACTCCAGACGCCAAGACCATCGCAACACTGGTGAAGCAGTTCAATCTGCCAATTGAAAAAACCGTTAAAACGCTGATGGTTCACGCAGCTGAAGGGGGACTCATCGCGCTGTTGGTTCGCGGTGACCATGAGCTTAACGAAGTGAAAGCAGAGAACCTGGCCGCCATCGCCGCGCCGCTGACGATGGCCAGCGAAGAAGAGATCCGCGCCGCCGTTGGCGCTGGCCCCGGCTCGCTTGGCCCGATCGGCCTTAACATGCCGGTGATTATTGACCGTAGCGTAGCGCTAATGAGCGACTTCGGCGCTGGCGCCAATGTCGACGACAAGCACTACTTCGGCATTAACTGGGAGCGTGACGTTGCCCTGCCAGAAGTCGCCGACCTGCGTAATGTCGTCGAAGGCGATCCTTCTCCCGATGGCCAAGGCACACTGTCGATCAAGCGCGGCATTGAAGTCGGTCACGTTTTCCAGCTTGGCCAGAAATATTCCCAAGCCATGAATGCCAACGTACTGGGCGACAATGGTAAAACCAGCCACCCGTGGATGGGCTGCTACGGCATTGGTGTGACCCGTGTGGTCGCCGCAGCGATTGAGCAGAATCACGATCAATCCGGCATTATCTGGCCCAATGCGATTGCCCCGTTCCAAGTGGCGCTGGTACCGATGAATGCGCACAAGTCCCAGCGTGTTCGTGAAGAGTCAGAGCGCCTCTATCAGAAACTAAGCGCAGCGGGATTAGATGTACTGCTGGATGACCGCGACACCCGCCCAGGGGTTAAATTTGCCGATCTTGAATTGATGGGCATTCCCCAC
>JAMCZP010000336.1 GCA_023485185.1 Gammaproteobacteria bacterium | reverse complement strand
GCTTGCGTAGCGGGTTTTTTATACAACGCACTTATACAACGAGCTCAGGTTCGTTCACCAAGCTAAGCGCGTCATCAAATAGGCGCAATCCTGCGCCCTCTTTGTGGGCGTATTCTGATAAGTGACGTCGAAAGCGCCTGCCGCCAGGGCAACCCTGGAACAAGCCCAGCAGGTGGCGAGTAATGTGATTCAGCTTCGCGCCTTCATCCAAGCGCTGCTGAATATAAGGCCGAAATGCCATCGCGGCTTCTACGCGGCTAGCTGCCGGGCCTTTCTCACCAAACAGCTGCTCATCAACACCTGCCAGCAACCAAGGGTTTTGATACGCCTCACGGCCCACCATCACGCTATCCACATGGGTAAGCTGCTCTTGGCACTCTGCCAGCGTTTTAATCCCGCCGTTAATGCCGATATGCAACTCAGGGCGGCTCTGCTTTAAACGGTGAACACGGGGGTAATTAAGCGGTGGCACATCGCGGTTCTGTTTAGGCGATAAACCCTGCAACCACGCCTTACGCGCGTGAACGGTGAACACCTCGCAGCCTGCGTCAGCCACAATAGCAATAAACCGCTCAAGGTCAGCGTCTTCATCCTGGTCATCAATACCAATACGGCACTTCACCGTCACCGGAATGGATACCACTGCCTGCATTGCCCGCACCGCATCCGCGACCTTTTCGGGATAACCCATCAAGCAAGCGCCGATCATATTGTTCTGCACACGGTCACTCGGACAACCCACGTTGAGGTTGACCTCATCATAACCCCACGCCTCAGCAATCGCCGCACACTCCGCAAGCTCACCGGCATCGCTGCCACCCAACTGCAGCGCAATCGGATGCTCCACCTCGTTGTAACCCAAAAAACGCTCACGGGGCGTCCCGTGCAAAATCGCACCGGTCGTGACCATCTCGGTATACAGCAGCGTCCGCTTGGTTAAGGTGCGTGCGAATGCCCTATAGTCCTTCGTGGTCCATTCCATCATGGGCGCGACTGAAAAAAGCCTGCCCCTATCTGCACTATTTTCTTTAAATAAATTAGTCATTTAATAATATCGCTAGCTGCATTAAGCACAGCTAAATTGCCTCTAAATACGGTAATTAATGCCTTTGGTGTACCCACAGTGTACCAAGCTGCGATATTGACTGTTGTGCCAAAAATCTTGGTACACCTTGAGGGCTTTCTGAGAGGTGGCGTGATGTATGCGCGCTATTGTACGTAAGAATGGGCGTTCAGCACATAGCGAGGTATATGCCACAGCACTCACAACGCAGGGCAGGTTAGGCCCCACCCAAGATCTCATCAAAATACTGTTAATGTGCCTTAGGATAATGGTGTAAGCCCCACGTCATCCCTAAATTGGGTACTGATAAATTTTAAAGGCCAATTTTATAAAGGAATAATTAGCCTGCAGCTAAAATTAATCGCTTTATGTTAGCTCATAGCTATAATTAGTGTGATGAAGACGATCACTTACCGAAAAAGCGCCTTAAAGGTCTTGCAGCGCATGCCGCGGCCAGAGTCACAGCGTATACAGGGTAAAATCAAGGCTTACGCGGAAGACCCGGTAAGCCAGAGCAACAACGTGAAGGTATTGAAGGGCAGTGACTATATTCGGCTGCGGGTAGGTGATTGGCGGGTGATCATCCACGAAAATGGCGATGTATTGGATATCATTAATATCGGTGCCCGGGGTAGTGTTTACCAATGATGGCAATAGGAGGCAGCATGAGCGCGCCACAAATTATTAATACCCCAACCGGCGAGCGGTTGGTGGTATTGGCTGAGCAGGACTATCTTGCTTTGCTGGAGCGGTTGGAAGATCAAGTTGATATTCAAGCGGCGAGCGCCGTGGTAGCGCGGGGTGAAGAGTCTTTTCCTTTAACGGTAGTTGAGGCACTTTTAGAAGGTGTTGCACCAGTCAAGGTGTATCGTGAGCACCGTGGTTTGCGAGCAGGCGAGCTGGCTGAGAAAGTGGGCATCAGCCAAGGGTATCTCTCTGAAATAGAGGCGGGTAAAAAGCCCGGCTCGCTAAGTGTGCTCCAGCGCATCGCCAAAACACTAGATGTCGAGTTAGACGATCTCGTCTAAATCTTTATATTCCGCGTGTTTTGACTAAACTCACCAAGCCTACCTGTATAGTTCCCACCTCACGCCGTAAACACCGCATACACCATCTGTAACGCCAACCCCATTAACATAAATGCGAAGACACGCTTAAGCAGCGCCACAGGCAGCTTGTGAGCGAGTTTAGCGCCAATGGGGGCGGTGAGGATGCTGAAGGGGGCCATTAGCAGTAGGGCGGGCAGATAAACGTAGCCTAGCGCCGCGCTGGGTAGTCCCACCGTACCCCAACCATTAATGATATACCCCAGTGCGCCGGCGATGGCGATGGGTAAGCCTACGGCGGCTGATGTACCAATGGCGCGGGGGAGTTTGACGTTACACCACGTCAGGAAGGGCACTGTTAATGATCCGCCACCAATCGCGACTAACGCTGAAATACTGCCAATGCCGAAGCCAACACCGCTGACTCCCAGCGGGCCGGGTAACCCACGGCTTGGTTTGGGCTTGATATTCGCCAACATTTGCAGTGACATTAGCACCATAAAGCAGGCGAAAAAGATGGCTAAGCTGCGCGTGGGGATCAGTGCTGCAATAAACGTCGCCATAAACGTGCCGATTAAAATGCCCGGCGTAATAAAGCGCACGATATCCCAGCGAACCGCCCCATGGCGGTGATGGGAAAGCAGGCTGGCGGTAGAAGCAGGAATAATAGCGGCCATCGCTGTACCCAAGGCCAAGTGCGCAAGATGCTCATGAGGCACGCCTTGCAGCACAAAAAGCGAGGTGAGGATTGGCACCATAATGCCACCGCCACCAATGCCTAATAAGCCTGCCATAATGCCGACAAAACCGCCTAATGCTACGTATGCTACCCACCAAATGATGTCCAAAGCCCCAGCTCCTGAAAGTATCTTGTTAGCACGATAAGCGCATTGTACCGGAAGGTGGGCAAATGGCGGTGGTTAAAAGCGCTATTCCAATGTGGTGGCGGCTGAGCAGTGTTAAGCTGAAGGCCATGTAATGTTTAGGAGATGTTATGCGCAATATAATAAACAGTGTAAGTGTGGTAGTGGTATCCGTTGCGCTATTGGCTGGCTGTAGTGATACAGAAGAGCCGCCTCGTGAATCAGTTTCCACGACCCAGTCAGAGCAAGCACCAACCCCTGAACCCCAAGTGGCAGAAGTAGAGTCCATTGACGTTACTATCTCTACGGATGTTTCACTACGCACAGATCGGCGTTTGATGGTCGAAGGTGAAACCAACTTACCCGATGGTACACAGCTGCAAATTGTCGTTGAACGGGAAATTAGCCGCGTACGCTGGCAGGCACGCACAGGTGTGACAGATGGCATCTTTGCAGCGGGGCCGTTTGGCTCGGGCAGTGGTTTACCTGATGGTGGTTATGTGGTGCGGGTTGAAGTGGCGGAAGCCAGCGTGCAGCCACAAAGTGTGCAAGCGCTTATCGGCAATCAAGGCCAACACCTGGCGGGAGAGCTTGTAAGACAATCCCGCCATGGGTTGGGCCAAGTGGCCACCTACTCACGACGCTTCTTAGTGGGGAGTGAGCCAAGACAAACGCGTGACCAGGTGGAAGTGCTAGAGAGTCCGGGGATGTAGATGCTTTAGGCAGGATGCCAATGGGCTAACAGTACTGCATGAATCGATGTATCACTGGGGGCTTTAGTGAAATGCTCAATGACAAAGCTCTCGTCACGTTGCACTACGTAGTGGCCTGCCTTATGAAACACCTGTGTTGGGCCAAGCAACAGCAAATCACCAGGGGTAGCGGGTGAAAAGTCTGTATCTGGACCAGGTGTAACCATGACGCAAGGTGCTTTCCAGTCAATATTTAGGGGTAAATGACTGGGGACCTTGATGGTAGTTGCCTGTACCTGCTCCCAGGGGAGGGGACCAGTATGGGTCAACGTTAATAGCTCGGGAGCGCTATCACCTTCCAATAGTGTCGCCAGGGAGCAGTCTAGAGCGTCTGCGAGCGCAACCAAGCGTTCGTGACCGATCTGTTTAATCGCCCCGGATTCCCA
>JAMCZP010000036.1 GCA_023485185.1 Gammaproteobacteria bacterium | reverse complement strand
GTTCTCCTGCAAAAAAGCCCTCCTTCGGGCCACCCCCAGCGCATGCAGTTTGGGCAACCCATTGTATTGGAAAAAGGCGCAGAGATGGGTCGCTTCAAGCTCGGCTCTACCGTGGTAATGTGCTTCGCTAAGCCGGTGGATTTTGCTGATTTTAAACCTGAAATCAAAGTGCAAATGGGACAATCACTTGGTCACATTGATACACCTATCCTCCTATAGTGGACGCCTGCTAAAGCGACGTTGGGCTAGCAACGAGGCGTAGCAAACGAGAGCACGTCTTCCAGGCGTGCTTTGCCTAGCGCCAACTGAATGAGACGGTCAATCCCCAACGCCACTCCGGCCCCCTCGGGCATGCCGTGCTCAAGGGCGGCCAGTAGGCGCTCATCCATATCCACTTCTGGTAAACCTAAACGGCGTCGCTCAGCGTTATCTGCCGTAAAACGGGCGCGCTGCTCTTCGGCATCAGTTAATTCGTGATAACCATTCGCCAGCTCAATACCGTTTAGGTATAGCTCAAAGCGTGAAGCAACCCACTCGCCGTCTGCATCCTGGTGGCGACGAGCCAGTGCCGCCTGACTGGTTGGATAATCGGTCACCACACTTAGCTCAGATTGCCCAAGCTGCGGCTCAATCACCACGCTCATCAGCAGGTCAAGACAAGTGTCCCGGCCTTCCTCGGCCAATGTTTTGGCAGCCATCTGCGCCCGCTCGGCGGCCAGCATCCGCAGTTTTTCCAGTGAGGTGGTAAAAGGGTCTACTTCCAGGTGGGTATGAAACAGCTCGCGGTAACGGTAGTACGCCACAGGACCAGGAAAAGATGGCAACAATGACATCACCAATGTTGCGGTCTCATCAATCAGTTTAGCTAGGGTAAACTGCGGTCGATACCACTCAAGCATCGTGAACTCAATATTGTGACGGCTACCCACTTCACCGTCACGAAAGCTTTTGGCGAGTTGAAAAATAGGCCCGCTACCGGCTGCTAACAGCCGCTTCATATGAAATTCGGGAGAGGTTTGTAGCCATAGCCTGCGCTGGCCTCTACCGGTACGCGCCAAGGTATGTAGCGACACCAAATGCACATCCGTACTGCCCCTCTGGCCCAGTACAGGCGTTTCCACTTCCAACACGTCACGCTTAGCAAAAAAGGCGCGTACGTTAGCAATAAGTCGCGCACGCTCACGCAGCGTCTCGATAGACGCGGAAGGCTGCCAATCAATGGCCATCACTACTCCTTAGACATACTAGGGCTTGGACATACTAGGGCTTGGACAAACTAGAGCTTGGAAAATCTAATACTTGGTAAAACTGGCACTTGGCAAAACTGGCACTTGGCAAAAAATGACCACGCTATATGCGTGGTCATAATGACTATCAACGTAAAAGCTATTAAGCGCGTGAGACGTAGTCCCCACTGCGCGTATCGACTTTCAGCACTTCACCCTGATTAATGAACAGCGGCACACGTACCACAGCGCCAGAAGACAACGTCGCAGGCTTAGAACCACCCTGTGCGGTATCTCCTTTCAAGCCGGGATCTGTTTCCACGACTTCCAACTCGATAAAGTTAGGCGGCGTCACGGAAATGGCCTTATCATTCCAAAGCGTAATGATATAGGGCACCTGCTCTTTCAGCCACTTGACGGTATCGCCTAGCGCTTTTTTCTCTACTGCATACTGCTCAAACGAGCCATCGGTCTTCATGAAGTGCCACATATCACCATCAGTGTAGAGGTACTCCATCTCCAAATCCATGACGTCAGCGCCTTCCAGCGAATCACCAGATTTGAAAGTCTTCTCGCCCACACGGCCGGTCATCAGGTTGCGTAGCTTAACGCGGTTAAACGCCTGGCCCTTGCCCGGCTTGACCAACTCATTCTCAACGATCGAACAGGGGTCGCCGTCGAGCATTACTTTCAAACCTGCTTTGAATTCATTGGTAGAATAGTTCGCCATAATGCCTCTCAATTATCCATTTCAGTTATTTGTTTCAGCAAATACAACACGAAGCCATACTTCGCCTTTGCTAGCGTCGTTGTAAAATAACGCCGCTGTAAAATAGCGCCACCGCAATTAGCGCCGTTATATAAGTGGGCGCATGATAACCCGAAGGAGGGCTTTTTTGCAGGAGAACATCATTATCGCCGCTAAGCAGGCATCTGCCCAGGTATCTCTCTCATGGCAGCAGCAGCTTTCCCAGGCGATCCGTGACCCTATTACCCTCTGTCAGCGACTCGGTTTAAGCGATCGCTGGGTGCCGGGTGCTCGCACCGGGCATCAACTGTTTGAGGTCTGCGTGCCCGAGGCATATCTGGCACGTATTGCACCTAACACCCCTGATGACCCGCTGCTACGACAAGTGTTGCCACTCGACAAGGAAGCTTTAACGCCCTTGGGGTACGTATTAGACCCCTTGGAAGAAGCGGAACATCGGCCAGCCAAAGGACTCATTCATAAGTACGCGGGACGAGTACTGCTGATCGCCAGCCCCAACTGCGCGATTAACTGCCGCTACTGCTTTAGGCGCCACTTTCCCTATAGTGACAATTCTCCGTCCAGAACACAGTGGCAGGAAGCACTGGATTACCTGCGCGCCGACCCCACTATTCATGAGGCTATTTTGTCTGGCGGTGACCCACTGGCCGCAAACGACCGCCAACTGGCATGGCTGGTGAAACAGCTAGAAAGCATTTCTCATCTTAAGCGGCTACGCATTCATACCCGGCTGCCAGTGGTGATTCCCGACCGGGTTGATGACGCCCTACTTGGCTGGCTAGCATCAACTCGTTTACAAAAAGTTGTGGTGCTGCACATCAACCACGCCAACGAAATTGATCAATCAGTCGTCGACGCCTGTGTACGCCTCAAACAAGCTGGGGCAACGCTACTTAATCAAAGCGTATTACTGCGCGGCGTAAACGATGAGGTAGCAACATTAACGTCACTGTCAGAAAGGCTATTTGAAGCCGGCATACTGCCCTACTACCTGCATGTGCTAGATCCCGTGCAGGGGGCAGCACACTTTGATGTTTTGGATAATGATGACTATCAGCTGGTGGCTCAATTGCGCGATCATTTACCAGGATTCTTAATGCCTCGCTTGGTGAGAGAAATTCCAGGTAAAGAGAGTAAAACGCCGCTATAGAAAAGCGACTATCGAAAGCCACGTGAAGCCCTCTAAAGGCTGGCGCTGATAGTCATAAAAAGCCCCACAACAGTGCATCATAATAATTATCCGCACTATCACGATGCACTTAATACTTAACAAGCATGCTACTTGCGAGGGTTTAGATTCAGCAAACAGCTATCAATAAACGTATTTTCTAATTCGGGCCACTATTTTGCTCTATGGATAAGTGTTACACACGGGGTATCGGCGGCTTACGCTGCCAAACAATTTAGTTTCCAATAGATCGCTAGGGTTCCGACACCATCAACGTATAACCCCTGATGGCTGTGGCTGGTCCGAGAGCAATCGACCTGACGCTTAGGCAGCAGGTTACACGGCGGGATAAAAGCCCGGGAGGATAAGGTGCAGTGATGCGCCGATGCCCCCGAGTTTACTCTTAGCCGCTGGAGGCTGCCATGACCCGTTGCAACCGTATCTCCCTTAAACGTTTCTCCCTCGCCCCCCTCTCTGCCGCGCTACTTGCATCCACACTTGCTATCACACCCGCCCAGGCCCAAGAACGCGATGAGTTTAGCGTCTGCTGGTCGATTTATGCTGGCTGGATGCCCTGGGCCTATGCCGATGTTGAAGGTATCGTCGACAAATGGGCCGACGAATACGGCATCAGCATCGATGTGGTGCAGGTAAACGACTACGTCGAGTCGATCAACCAGTTCACCTCAGGCAACGTTGACGGCTGCGCCATGACCAATATGGACGCCCTTACGATTCCCGCTGCCAGTGGCGTCGACTCCACCGCTCTGATTATCAACGACTACTCAGACGGCAATGACGGCATCGTACTCAAAGGCAGTGATGATCTTGCCGATGTAGCGTTAATGAAAAGTCCCGAGCTGCTCGAAACCATGGAACGAGTTGCCGAGTTCAGCTTTGAGCACGGACTGCTCGGTGATATGGCGCCCAATGCAGGTGTGGTGGGCATTGAAACGCCAA
>JAMCZP010000183.1 GCA_023485185.1 Gammaproteobacteria bacterium | reverse complement strand
TTGGGTGTTTGCTAATACTGATGATTCTGCGCGTCCCGGTAGCGTTAACCATGCTCATTGTAGGCGTGGTGGGGTTTGCCCAAGTCGTCAGTTGGGATGCGGCGATTGCACAGCTTAAAACGGTACCGGTTGAGGTGCTTTCCAACTACAGTTTCAGCGCCGTACCTATGTTCATTTTGATGGGCGTTTTGGCTGCTCACTCCGGTATGGCCGGTAAGCTGTTTGATTCAACGCGCACCATATGCGGTGGCTGGAAGGGTGGCTTGGCGATTGCGGCCATCGGCTCTTGTGGCATCTTCTCCGCTATTTCCGGTTCATCGCTGGCGACGGCGAGCACCATGACCCGGGTAGCACTGCCGGAAATGGAGCGCTATGGCTATCACCGTGGTTTGGCCACCGGGGCACTTGCTGCAGGCGGCACGCTGGGCATTATGATTCCACCCAGTATTGCGCTCTTGATCTACGCCATTCTCACCGAGCAGTCGGTGGGCGATATGTTTATGGCGGGGTTAATTCCTGGCCTGTTGGGCTTGGTGATGTACGCGTTGACGATCTCTGTTGTCATGCGGTTGCGTCCCTCTTTAGCGGTGGCAGGAGAGCCAACGCCCTGGAAAGAAAAGCTGTTGTCACTCACTGGCTTAATACCTTTCTTTGGCGTTTTCCTGGTGATGATTTTAGGTATCTATTTTGGTGCCTTTACCCCCACCGAAGGAGCCAGCGTAGGGGCATTTGCCACACTGATTTACGCCCTCGTGAAAGGCATGCGCAGTGCCCAGCTGTGGCGCAGCGTACAGGAAACGCTAGCGCTCTCGGCGGTGGTATTTTTTATGCTGGTAGGGGCTGAAACGCTGGGTTACTTCATCTCGGTATCGCGTATTTCGTTTTCGATTACTGACCTGCTCTACGGCATGGATCTCAGCCCTCTCGTTGTGGTGCTGTGTATTCTGGCGCTCTACTTTGTGTTGGGCATGTTTATGGACTCGATCGCCATGCTCGTCATCACCGTGCCGGTGGTGTACCCGATCATTCAGGCGATGGGCATCGACCCAGTCTGGTTCGGTATTCTGACCGTGCTGACGGTAGAGCTGGGGCTGATGACCCCACCGGTGGGGATGAACGTTTTTGTGATTAAAGCGATGGCACCGCATGTTGGGCTAGGTGAGATTTTTAAAGGCGTCGCGCCGTTTGTGGTGTCTGATTTACTTCGTTTAACTCTTCTCATCCTTTTTCCCGTGCTCTCTACCTTTTTCTTGCTCTAAACGTTGTTAACGCTCTTGCGACTGACGAACCCGAAACTCGCGCGGAGAAAGCGCTGTATTGCGCTTAAAAAAGCGCGTGAAGTAAGCCGGTTCTGAGAAGCCTAAGCTGTCAGAGACCTGGCCTATGGTCATATTGGTGTAGGTGAGCTGACGCTTGGCTTCCAGCAGTAAGCGTTCGTGCAGCAATTGTAGGGCGCTACGCCCGGCGAACTGGCGGCATAGCAGATTCAAGTGCGCACTGCTCACGCCTATCTGCTCGGCTAACTGTTCAATGCTCGGCTGTTCACGGTAGTGCGCTTCGATCAGCGCTTGGAAGTTCTCAAGGTGCTGACGCCCCTTATCGTGCTGGCGAGGCCCATGGCGCTTTGCAGGCCTGTCAGGGTAAGTGGTAAGACGCGATAACTCGACGACTAATGCCTGGACCAGCGCTTCAAGCAGGCGGTTTCTTCCTGGTGCCGGTTGGCGATACTCCTGATCGATTTGGTGGACCAGCGTTGCAATGCGCTGGGTGTAAGAGGGCGGATCAAGGCGTAGAAAATCGGCTTTGCGTAACGCACTGCTTTCTCCCATTAGCTCGTTAAGGTGATCGGCTAACGGCTTCGCCAGGGTAATAATATGGCCACCGATATCGGGAGAAAAATGAAAACCATGGATGGCCATCGCAGGCACAATGATGGTCACCGCACCTTCAAGGCGTTGTTTAGCCCCTTCAAGTTCTAGTTCCAGACTGCCATGACTGATAAATAGAATATGCACTAAATCAACATGCCGATGGGGGCGAATGCGCCAATCATGCAGGCGGCTGCGTTCGGGAATTGACTCACAGTGTAATAAGTCCGGCGTCGGCCAGTGCTGGGTTTCACCGTATAGCTTGAACACGGGAACATGGGTTGTCGTTGCTATCTTCACGCGATGCTCCTCATGCGACTAATGTCGTGCGATAAAGCTGGGAAAGTCCAATTAACCTTCTCATTCATGCCTTATTATGCGCACCGTTTCATTGAAAAATACAAGCCATAAGCATTTATATAATGACAACGATGAGGCCCTCTATGAAAACGCAGGTCGCAATAATTGGCGCAGGCCCTTCTGGCCTCTTGCTGGGACAGCTCTTGCATCGCCAAGGCATCGATAACGTGATTGTTGAGCGGCGTAGCGGTGAGTATGTGTTAAGCCGTATCCGCGCTGGCGTGCTTGAGCAGGGCATGGTGGACTTGCTGCGCGAAGCGGGTGTTGACCAGCGCATGGATGAAGAGGGCTTGCCCCACGACGGTTTTGAGCTTGTTTTCGACAACCGCCGCGTGCGAGTCGCACTCGATGAACTGACCGGCGGCAGTAAAGTCATGGTTTACGGCCAAACCGAGGTGACGAGGGATCTGATGGAAGCCCGCGCCGCCGCTGGCGCGACAACGCTCTACGAGGCGGAAAACGTTCAGCCCCATGATCTGGAAAGTGACAGCCCCTATCTGACCTTTGAGCACAATGGTGAAGCTGTCAGACTCGAGTGCGATTACATTGCCGGTTGCGATGGCTACCATGGCGTCTCCCGCCAGACGATTCCTCAAGACCGTATTAAAGAGTTTGAAAAGGTCTACCCGTTTGGCTGGCTCGGCGTGCTCTCGGATACGCCACCGGTCTCCGATGAGCTTATTTATGCACGCCACGAGCGAGGCTTCAGCCTGTGCAGCATGCGCTCAGCCACCCGCAGCCGTTACTATCTTCAAGTACCGTTAGATGAAAAAGTAGAAGACTGGTCTGACGATCGCTTTTGGGAAGAGCTGAAGCGCCGCCTGCCGGAAGAGGTCGCCCAAAAACTTGTTACTGGGCCATCCATTGAGAAGAGCATCGCGCCGCTGCGTAGCTATGTGGTTGAACCCATGCAGTACGGGCGGCTATTTCTGGTCGGCGATGCGGCGCATATCGTACCGCCCACCGGCGCTAAAGGGCTTAACTTAGCCGCTAGCGATGTAAATACGCTTTACCGGTTAATGGTGAAGGTCTATCAGGAAAGCCGTATAGATTTGATCGAGCGCTACTCGCAAACGTGTCTGAAACGCATCTGGAAAGCCGAGCGTTTCTCCTGGTGGATGACCTCCATGCTGCACAACTTCTCTTTAGACAAGAGCTCTGGTGAGGAAGATTTCAACAGCCGCATGCAGTTGGCGGAATTGGATTACGTGACTAGCTCAGAAGCTGGGCTGACCACCATTGCAGAAAACTATGTCGGTTTGCCTTACGAGTCACTTGAGTAGACGTTAATGGTTAAGGCGTTGTCCTCCTTGCCCAAGCTAATGTTTGGGGTTTTTTCGCTTAAACGCCGTGAAATGTGGTGAAATTCTCTGCTTCCCCATGCGGCTAGCTTAAAGTTTGCGCTCAAAGCAATAAGAGACGCTAATTTTAGTTTAAACGCACTGGCACACGGCTTAAATGGTTATTATCGTTAGCGATCTTTTGCAGCAGAGAAAGCAATATCTGTTGCTCTTCGGCGTTAAGCGGCGCCAGGATGTCACTTTGAACCTCTTCAACGGCAGGTTCTACGGCTTCTCGTAACGCCTCTCCTTCCTTGGTGAGCTTCACCACCATCGAACGACGATCTTCAGGGTTACGGTGCCGGGTAATGAGACCGCGCTCCTCTAATTTCCGAACCACGATCGCGATGGTATTGCGATCCAACGCCGTATAGCCACCTAGGGTGATTTGGTCACTGGCTCCCATCTCTTCAAGCGCAGAGAGGATTATATATTGCAGTTGGGTAAGGTTGAACGCCTCGCACTTGCGCAGAAAAATAGCCACACTAATTTGGTGGCAGCGTCTTAAAAGATTGCCAGGTAAGTCAAAAGCTTCAGATAGCGGTGGTATTTTTTATG
>JAMCZP010000206.1 GCA_023485185.1 Gammaproteobacteria bacterium | reverse complement strand
CTGTTTGGCGACGCTGCGCGTCAGGCAACCACTACCCTTACCAGCATTGATGAACTCAGCCATGAAGCCACTCAGCTGCTACGCGAGGATGGTCGTATTGTTATGCAGAGCGCTGCCGATGCCAGCCGCGATGTGGCGCGTGCCGCCCAGCGCATTGAGCAGTTAGTGGAGACTAACGCAGGTGCCATTGAAGGCAGTTTGCAAGGTGCGCAGGATATTGCTCCAGCGCTCTCTTCGCTTCGCTCAACCTTGAGTACGCTGGATCGTATTACACGCCAGTTAGAAGAGAGCCCGACGGACTTTTTCCTGGGCCGTGATCAGGTAGAGGAGTTCCGCCCATGAGTTTACGTATCCCCGCCACTATTTTAGTCAGTGCTGCGCTGCTACTCAGTGCGGGCTGCTCAATACTGCCCGAAAGTGAGCCTGCCACGCTTTACCGCTTGCCAGCCAGCGACTTGTCGTCTGCGACTATCTCATCGAGTAGCGCTAGCCAACGCCTCGGCATTGCCGATCCTGAAGCGGGACATTTGCTCAGCAGCAACAGGATTGTGGTTTACCCAGAGCGCAATGTGGTCAATGTCTACGAGGGTGCCCGCTGGCATGAAGATGCCCCAGACTTACTAAAGGCACGTTTGATTACAGGGCTACAGCAGAGCCAGCTATTTGCCGGTGTAGGCAGTGACCGCTTGCCGCATGATCTGCTGCTGCTTAGTGAGCTACGCCACTTCCAAAGCAATTATGTGACTACCCCACCCACGGTTAGGGTACAGTTAGATGCCCAACTGGTCGGCACTCAACACCGCACGCCCCTGGCGGCCATGAACTTTACTACCAGTGCGCAAGCGAGCAGCGTGGATATTGCGGATGTGGTGGATGCGTTTGGACGCGCGAGTGACGAGCTAACCGAGCAACTTGCAACCTGGTTAGCGCAGCAGAGCGATGTGATCAACAATTCTGAGCGCTAAAAATTCACGCTACTGGTTAGATAATTTTTTTACATACTCCCGCGGGTCGCGGGGGTAATAGCGCTCTGGCTGCTTTTCAAGATGTGTAAAGTAGCGGGTATCTTTATAGGGCATCTTCATGAAGCCGGAGACGCCCAGGCCTTCAATTTGGCTTACCGATGCAAGAATACTTGCCAGCAGCGTGCGAAATTCATGCTCTTTGGCAGGGTCAAGCAAACGGTAGTAGCTATGAATTTTAAGGTGCTGGGGTAACGCTTCAAAAATAATCATACCGGTATGATGAATGTCGTTTAGTTGCTGCAGCACGCGCATGATCGATTCAGGCAGCACCAGTAACTCTTCGGGGTCGGGGCCATCTTCAAAATAGCTGTGTTGACGGGTGCGATCCTCAAGCTCCGGCACCGCACTCAGCTCATAGCTGATTGCCATATTTGGCTCGCTGACAAAGGCGTCATCCGCTGAAGCGCGTTCTAAATGGAGCGTTTGGCGAGCATTGAACAGGCAGCTTTTAAATACCCCTTGGCGATGAATCGCCCGCGCGAGATGCACCATATTATTAACCGCCTCGATAAAGGCAGGCTTGAGCGCAGGGTCATGCAGGTTTAATGAAGAGTCGATATACACCCCTTCACGTTCCCAGCGTACTGCCAACCCCCCTACCACGGGATATTTTCCTAACCGGCTCACTGAGGCCAAAAAGGCCTTTTCGGTTTCGCCCATTCCCTGCATAAACTGCTTGTAGTAGCGGTCTAGCTGCACATCGTTAACGTCATTTAGGGTTTCTTGGGCATGCTCTTCCTGTGAAAAGGCTTCTCGCAGAAAGGCTTTGCGCGAGCTATAGACAACTGTATCAATCTCCTGCTCGGCAGGTCGCCCCCAGACCGGCACTAAGGGCACTTTAACCTCAGTAGGCAAATCAATCATCACGACTCGGGCCATACGCGACATACGCTGTACGAAGTAGTCACCCGCTTTGCGTCTAACCTGTGGGTCGGGGTCGAGCATGCCATCCAAGGTGCGAGCGAACTCCATGGGTAAGCCAAGTGAACTGGCGGGAATGGCTCGATGACCAAAGCGGCAGGATTGTGCCGACGCCAGCGCATACAGTGTCCCGGCTACCCCCTGCTCATCAAAGCGCGGCGAAGAGAGCGCTCCGTTCAACTGCTCCTCTCCGATAAAGTACACATCCCCTAGGCGGGCATTGGTTTGCTGCAAATTATCCGACATCAGCTCCATCACGTTGGCGCCCACAAACTGCAGTTGAGCATCTAGCTGAGCAAATACCGATGAGCCCCAATCAATCAGCGCGATGGATTCATGCTCAGAGTCAAATACTAAATTGGAGGGCTTGATATCGCCATGTACCACCGGACGGCACTGAGGGCCCGTTTCATGTCGAAGCGCGATAAGAATATCGGCTAACTGCGCGGCGATGCGGACGATTAAACGGGGAGAGAGGCGCCCCTGCTTGAGCGATACTTGCTCCAAATTCAGGCCAGGCGCCCGCTCCATTACCAGTATTGATTGCCCTCGCGAGCGCTGATAGGTGATCAAACCAGGAATTCGCGGGTGGGAGACTTGATCAAGCATAAACGCCTCTTCTTCGAGGCGCTCTTGTAAATGGGTTGGTAGAGTAATGCGTGAAAACTTGAACACGTAGTTCGGGTTAGCACCCACGCCAACAGAGGGTGCGCTGCCAGCAAATACAAAACCGTAAGCCCCCTTGCCGATCAACTCAATGCTTTGATAGCCCAACTGGGTGAGCTGCACCTGGCACAGCGCCACCCAGTCTTTAAGCTTACGGGCATCGTGGTGGCTCAGCAGGTATACCGATTGCTCTTCGGGTATGTAAAACTGCTGAAGCGGTACCTGTGGTGGCATAGGTGGCCTGTTAGCCCAAATGAAGCAGCATGGTTTCCGGTGCTTCAAGAAAGCCTTTCCAGGCATTGCAGAAGCGCGCGATGGTGCCACCATCGATAAAGCGGTGATCACCTGCCCAGGTGATCGTCATAATCGCCCTACGCTGCACGGCGCCCTGGTCATCAAAGCGTGGCAGCCACTGGGTTTTGCCAATTGCCACTATCGCGGCTTCAGGCGCATTAATGATCGGCGCTGCGTAGGTGCCGCCAAGCGCACCGATATTAGAAATACTTATTGTGCCTCCCTTTAGATCCGCTTGATCAACCCGCCCCTCCCGTGCAGCCGTGGTTAACCGGCCTACTTCTCGAGCGATTTCCAGCAGGGTTAAGCACTCAACGTTTTTCACATTGGGTACCATCAGACCCACTTTACTATCCACCGCCATACCAATATTGCACTGAGGGTAATAGTGCAACTCGTCCCCGGCTGCATTTAGCTGAGCATTTACAATTGGCTCATGGGCTACTGCTAATGCCATGGCTTTCATAAAGAAGGGCATCAGGGTTAGTCGCTCACCCTGAGCCTCGGCAAGCGGTTTTAAGCGCTCTCTAAGCGCCAGCAGTGAGGTGACATCAATCTCTTCGCCGTAGTGGAAATGCGGGATGGTGCTAGCCGCTTCGACCATACGTTTGGCCATTACTGCGCGTATGCCGCGAAGAGTCTCTACCCTAGGCGCCTGATATTCTGGCTGTCTTGCAGGCTGTGAATTGCTGGCTGATTGCTCTGTCGCCTGATTAGGTGAAGTTCGCGCTTGTGGTGTTTGGTCAAGATGCGCCAACACATCCTCTTTGAGTACACGGCCATCTTTGCCACTGCCCGCAATCTCAGTAAGCTCCAGGGAGTGCTCACGCACTAAACGCCTAACCGCAGGGCTAGCAGGCACTTTTCCATGCCCTACGCCGTACTCACCCGTAGCGGCACCCTTTGATGGCGCAGCAGGAGCTGCTGCTGATGTGTCTGGTTTTGAAAGGCTTGTGGGTAGTTCAACTGGCACTTCATTGTTCGTCGCTATCGCCGCCTCTGCGTGTTCCTGGTCGACAACGGCTGCGTTTTCCCCATCGATCTGATAGGCATACAAGGGCGCATGCACTTTGGCAATTTGGCCTTGAGCAACATACAGCTTGGTCACAACCCCCGCTTCAGGGGCAGTGATTTCAACCAATGCCTTATCGGTCATAACTTCAACGATAGGCTGGTCTTCTTCAATTGTGTCGCCTTCGGCCACACGCCACTCAACTACTTCACATTCGACGA
>JAMCZP010000060.1 GCA_023485185.1 Gammaproteobacteria bacterium | reverse complement strand
ACACTGCTAACCAAGCCCAGCGCGATGCGCAGGCTGCTCTGCAGATGTCTGAGCAGAACCGTGAAGAAATGAACCGCATGTTCCAGCGTTCCATGCAGAAGTAATTCTGCCTGGAGCTGCTGGGGAGTCATCAGACTCTCTCAGCGGTTGCTGTAAGTAGTTATGCATGTAGTGGTTATATATGTGGTAGCTACGCAAAAAACCCCGCCTCGGCGGGGTTTTTTGTTACTTCAGCTTTTTTCAAATAGCGGATCAGGCTTCTTCTTCAGCGCTGGATGCTGCCGCGTTAAGCTCAACCTCGTTAAATAGCTCTACAGGCTCAGGCTCAGGCTCAGGCTGCGGTGCTTGCGGGCCATGTAGGGCAATGAACTGGCCGTTTGGCGTTTCTACAGCGCGTTTGACCTGTTCTGGGTCAATCTCAACTTGATCTTCAGTCAGTGCCGTTACCCGCTCAAGTGCGTTGAGCATTGGCTCGAAGTCGCCGACGTTCTCTTCCAACTGCGGGAAGGACTGAACGAATAGCGTGCCATCTTCAGCCCAGCCTGCTTTGAAAGGTGCATCCATCAAATTAACTTGAGTACCGCTAGGCAGGCGGTCATATAGTGAAGCAATATCTTCGGGATACATACGGATACAGCCACGGCTGGCGCGCATACCCACGCCGTCTGGGCGATTGGTGCCATGAATCAAGTAGCTAGGCATGGCGAGTAGAATCGCATGCTCGCCGAGTGGGTTGTCGGGGCCTGGCGGTACAATGGCAGGAGCAGGCTCCCCGCGAGCGGCAGCTTCACGGCGCATCGAAGCAGGCGGGGCCCAGGCAGGATCTTTGACCTTAATCGTAGTGCGTGTAATGCCCACAGGCGTTGCAAACTCTTCACGACCCACGCTCACCGGGTAGGTCTCAACAATGCCAGGGTTGTTAGCCGGATAGTAGTAAAGACGCAGTTCAGACAAATTGACGACAACACCTTCACGGGGAGCTGGTGGCAGTAGGTATTGAGAAGGAATAACCACTTCAGTGCCTAGGCCAGGAACCCAGAGGCTAACATCAGGATTAGCCATGCGGATTTCTTCATAGCCAATATTGTGCCGCCGAGCGATATCAATCAGCGTCTCATCGGGGTTTTCCACGACTACCGTGTAGCGCTCGCCAATGACATCGCCGCGCTCGGGTATGCGGTAATGGCCGCGGGGTAGCTCATCGCTGGCGCTAACCTGTGCTGCGCTGTCAACGGCATCAGCGCTGAGCGCTTGAACTTCATTTTCTGGCTGCTGGTCGCTAGTGGGTTGCGCGTAGGCAGGTCCTGCAAGGCTGGCTGCTAGCAGAACCGCTAAGCTAGTGGGGCCCCAAAGGTTGAAAGTTTGGCGAATGTTCATGGTCGTTCCTGGTGTGTTAATACACGGTTAATGCGCGTGGTGGTAGCCAATACGGCGATGGCATAGTGCAAGTTTGCCCCAAGCTTCACGCCGCCGCTACTTTTTGATTAAGTGTGCTGAATAGGTTTTCAAGCTGCTGAAAGCGCTTATCAACACTTTCCATTGATAATTCAAATCTTAGTGTGTCTGCGCCATCCAGGCGATACTGTTTTGGCGATGTTTGAATGAGCTTCACCAGGGTCATAGGGTCGACCTGGGTGCTGCCCGCAAACAGCAGTCTGCCGCGGCTTTCGCCTGCCTCAATTCGGCTAATCCCGAGCTGTTCAGCACGGTGGCGAAGCTTGGTCTGGCGAATCAGGTTCTTGAGCGGCGCAGGCAATAAGCCAAAGCGATCAATCAGCTCAACTTGTAGCTCTTTCAGTTCGCTATCGCTTTGCGTATTGGCGATGCGCTTATACATCACCAGGCGCTGCTGCACATCGTGAATATAATCACTGGGGATTAGCGCGGGCAGATTAAGGCTGATTTCTACGCCGGTATTGAAGGGTGCATCAATATTGGGTGTTTTACCTGCGCGAATGGCTTTCACCGCTCGGTCAAGCATCTCCATATAGAGCGTGTAGCCGATGGTTTCCATCTGGCCGCTTTGCTCATCTCCCAATAGCTCGCCTGCACCACGAATTTCCATGTCATGGCTAGCTAAGGTAAACCCAGCGCCTAAATCATCCGATGCGCTAATGGCTTCTAGACGTTTGATCGCATCCCTGGTCATCGCTTTGGGTGGGGGAGTTAGCAGATAAGCGTAGGCCTGATGGTGGCTGCGACCAACCCGGCCACGTAACTGATGTAGCTGCGCCAAGCCAAATTTGTCTGCGCGCTCAATAATAATAGTATTGGCGCTAGGTACATCAATGCCGGTTTCAATGATCGTTGAGCATACCAGTACGTTAAAGCGGCGGTGGTAGAAGTCCGACATGATGCGTTCCAGGCTGCGCTCAGGTAATTGGCCGTGAGCAACGCCTACCCGTGCTTCTGGGATTAATTCGCGGATTTTTTCTGCCGCATTCTCTATTGTCTTGACTTCATTGTGCAGTACGTAGACCTGGCCGCCGCGAAGAATTTCACGCAGCAGGGCTTCTTTGATAACGCTAGCTTCATGCTGTTGCACAAAGGTTTTGACTGACAGGCGGCGAGCAGGCGGCGTGGCGATAATTGATAGATCGCGAATGCCGCTCATGGCCATGTTCAGGGTGCGCGGAATCGGGGTAGCGGTGAGGGTTAAAATATCAATTTCCGCACGCAGTGTTTTAAGCTTCTCTTTTTGCGCGACGCCAAAGCGATGCTCCTCATCGATAATCAGCAGGCCCATTTTGGGAAGCTCGACGCTTTTCGAAAGCAGCTTATGCGTGCCGATGACGATATCCGTTTGGCCGTTTTTAATGCTTTCCAGCGTCTGAGTCATCTCTTTGCCGCTGGTGAAGCGGGAGATCAAACCAATGTTGACGGCGGTATCAGCAAAGCGGTCACGGAAATTTTCGAAGTGTTGGCGAGCAAGCAGGGTGGTAGGCACTAGTACTATCACCTGGCGCCCTGACTGAACGGCCAAAAACGCCGCTCGCATGGCGACTTCAGTTTTGCCGAAGCCGACATCTCCGCATACCACACGGTCCATTGGCTGCGGCGAAGTTATATCGCTGATAACTGCTTCAATCGCCGCATGTTGATCGGGTGTTTCCTCAAACGGGAAATTACCCGCAAAACGTAAGTAATCTTCGCCGGGCGCTTCGTAGACCACCCCTTGCTGGGCTTCTCTGCGTGCGTAGACATCAAGCAGTTCGGCGGCAGTGTCGCGGATCTTCTCGGCTGCTTTACGCCGCGCTTTTTCCCACTGGTCGGAGCCAAGTTTGTGTAGGGGGGCCAGTTCATCATCGGCGCCGCTATAGCGTGAAATAAAGTGCAGGCTATCTACGGGTACATAGAGTTTGGCGCCATCGGCATAAGAGAGCGCTAGAAACTCGTTTGCCTGGCCGCCCGCTTCCAGTGTTTCCAGTCCTAAATAGCGTCCTACGCCGTGGGCTTGATGCACGACCGGTGCCCCTTCGCGTAACTCTGAAAGGTGACGAACGGCCAATTCATTGTCGTCAGTGGCTTTTTCGCGCCGCCGGCTTTGGCGTACCACCTCGCCAAACAGCTCGGTTTCACTGATCACCGCAAGGCTCGGCGTGTTTAGCCATAGCCCGCTATCCACCAGTCCTTCAGTGATTGCAAACTGATCATTGCTGGCTAAAAACGCATGAAAGCTATCCGTGTGGGGCAGCGATAGCTTAAGCGGTGAGAGCACCTCTTCGAGTGCTTCTCTTCGCCCCCGTGACTCTGCCACAAACAAAATGCGTGTTTGCGGGTGGGCTTTCAAAAAGCCAGCGATTTCAGCTAAAGGTTGTTTGGCCCGGGCATTAATTGCCAACGGCGGGAGCGCAGAAGCTTCAGGTAAATGCGCATGGCGCTGCTCACTATCTTTAGTGAGTTCAATGCGTGGCAGCGCTTTAATGGCGGAGAAAACCTCGCTGACCGGAAAAAACGCACGATGAGGTGGAAGCAAAGGGCGCGTAGGGTCAACGCCCAAATTGTCATAGCGAGCCTCAATTGATTTCCAGTGCAGTTCAGCGGCATGGAAAACGTCTGGCAGAAGCGCCACCCGTGTATCGTTTGTCAAATGGTCGAAAAGCGATGAAGTTTGCTCAAAAAATAGCGGCAGATAGTGCTCAAGCCCCGGTGAGGGAATGCCTTTTAAGGCATCGTTGTAGAGTGGGCACTGGCGCGGGTCAACGTCGAATAAGGTTTCAAACTGCTCGCGAAAGCAGGCGATGGCGCTGCGGCTTAGCGAGTATTCATGCGCCGGTAATAGCTCAAGCGTCTCGATTTTATCGGTGGAGCGCTGACTGCCTGGATCAAAGTGCCGCAGAGTATCGATTTCATCATCAAATAGATCAATACGAATGGGTTCATCCATGCCCATGGCAAATAGATCAATCAGTGCGCCGCGCATGGCGTACTCACCGGGCTCATAAACGGTTTCTACGGCGCGGTAGCCAGCGCGTGATAGCGATTCGCGGAACGCTTCACGATCCAGGCGTTCGCCTGTTTTAAGTGTCATTACTCTGCCAGCAATGTATTCCACCGGCGGTAGGCGCTGCATCAGCGTATTGATCGGCACCAGAACAATACCGCGTACGCCATCTTGCAGTTGGCGCAGCGTGCGTAGGCGGGCGGAAACAATATCCTGATGAGGCGAAAAGCTGTCGTAGGGCAGCGTTTCCCAATCAGGGAAGGGCAGCACCGGCACATCGCTGTAAAAGTTGAGGTCTTGCTCTAAGCGCTGCGCGCTAGCCGTATTGGGCGTAATCACCAATAGCGGCGCGGTCGTCGCGACACGAGAAAGTGCCAAGGCAGTTGCACTGCCCGGTGGCGATGTCCAGTAAAGCGTATCGCGAGTCCCTTGGGGCTGGGAGGGTTCGAGCAGAGAGAACGTTGGCATAATCAAGATATCGTTTTGCGCTGAAACGGAAACAAGATCATACACGATCGTCCGTTGCAGTTAGAGGGGCACCGCTAATCGTTAGCGTTTTAATCAATGAGTTTAGCGATCGAGTCTAAAGCTCGAATTTAAGAGTAAGGTTTGTAGTGAGATTGGCATTTCTGTAATAACCCTACATGTTGTGCGACCATCCATTCATTGCGGGGACACCGCTTGGCCCGGATAATGCACAACGAATATTTTAAGATTACTCGGTTTATATCGTTTTTTTCATCGCCCTATTTTTAACTACCTTATGAGGCCGCACGTGAGTCAGCAAGCTCTCGAAAACGTTTTTCAAGAATGGCAAGGCAACGAAGCCCTGACTGAACAGATGATCCCATTGGTGGGGCAGCTTTATCGTCAGAACAATGTCGTTGCCACCATGTTCGGACGTTCGCTGATCAAACGGTCGGTTATTCGTATTCTTAAAGACCACCGCTTCGTACGTAAAATAGAGGGAACTGAACTTTCCGTAGAAGACACCTATCCCATTGTTAAAACCATGGTTGAGCTGAATCTTGGTCCCGCGCATGTGGATGTGGGCAAGCTAGCCGTATTGTTTAAGCGTCAGGGCGGTGGTGATGTAGAAGCCTTCTTGCGTAAAGAGCTGCATGAAATTATTGATGGCTTTCAGCCGGGCGCCAGCACTGGCGAGCCGCAGGATGTAGTGCTTTATGGTTTTGGCCGCATTGGACGCCTGCTGGCGCGTGTAATGGTTGAGAAAGCTGGTGGCGGAAACCTGCTGCGCTTGCGCGCTATCGTCGTTCGTGGTCGTGGCGATGTTGCTAAAGACCTTGAAAAACGGGCGAGTTTGCTGCGTCGTGATTCAGTGCATGGGCCTTTCGACGGCACTATTATGGTCGATGCCCAGGCGCGGACGCTAACCGTGAATGGTAACGTCATTCAGGTGATCTATGCCGATTCACCTAGCGAAATTGACTACACTGCCTACGATATCGATAACGCAGTGATTGTTGATAATACCGGCATCTGGCGTGATGAGGATGGTTTGGGCCAGCATTTGAAGTGCAAAGGTGCTGCCAAAGCGCTGCTAACCGCGCCAGGTAAAGGTGATATCAAAAACATCGTGTATGGCATCAATCATGAGGCTATCGGTGATAATGACCTGATTGTATCAGCGGCATCTTGTACCACTAATGCCATCGTGCCGGTTTTAAAGGTGCTTAATGATGAGTACGGCGTGGTCAATGGTCATGTTGAAACCGTCCATGCGTATACCAACGACCAGAACCTGATTGATAACTATCACAAGGGCGACCGTCGCGGGCGTAGCGCGGCGTTGAACATGGTGTTGACCGAAACAGGGGCTGCCAAGGCTGCTGCTAAGGCGCTGCCTGAGCTTGAGGGTAAGCTGACAGGTAATGCTATTCGCGTGCCGATTCCCAACGTTTCCATGGCCATTCTCAATCTGACGCTGGAAAAAACTACCGATGCCGCCGCGCTAAATGATTACCTGCGTCGTATGTCGATTGAGTCTGCCTATCAAAAGCAAATTGACTTTGTTGATTCTGCGGAAGTCGTGTCATCAGACTTCGTTGGTAACCGCCATGCTGGCATCGTGGATGCCAAAGCAACGATTGCTAACGGACATCATGCTGTCCTTTATGTGTGGTATGACAACGAATTTGGCTACAGCTGTCAGGTAGTTCGTATTTTGCAACAGATGTCTAATGTTCAGTTCTTAAAGCTACCTCGCTAATAGGTAAGCTTAGGATGGCCCTTATGCCGGGCTTCATAGCTGTTTTAAGTTATCCACGCCACCCTCGGGTGGCGTTTTTTTGTCTAAACGAAGCCATTTTTCAATGTATATAGCACTTTGGGCGATGATCAGGGATGTGGTCATTGGACGCGCTTATCTTTATAATACGATGGATTTTTCGGGGTGGTCCAAGTGCTGCTTGGGCCTGACTGCTAATAATCTGAGCAGAAAATAATAATTCACTGAACAGAAATTAAACATTCGAAACCCTTACCTTCGTACATCCGATCCAACAACTGGGCGAGACTATGATCGAAGTCAAAAAAGGCCTGGATCTCCCCATCACGGGAGCGCCTGAGCAGCGTATTGAAGATGCGCGGCCTGTGCGCCATGTGGCAATCCTGGGTACTGACTATGTTGGCATGAAGCCAACTATGGAAGTTCAGGAAGGGGATAAGGTCAAACTGGGCCAATTGCTCTTCACCGATAAGAAAATTGATGGTGTGCGTTTTACAGCGCCCGCTGCCGGTGAAGTGCTTGCAATAAACCGTGGCGAAAAACGTCGTTTACTGTCTGTCGTTATCAAAATTGATGAAAATGAAGAAGCCGTTGAATTTGCTGCTCATGATCGTCAAGCGTTAACGCAGCTTGAGCGTCAGGTCGTTGTTGACCAACTGGTAGAGTCAGGGTTGTGGACGGCACTGCGTACACGTCCTTTCTCACGTACACCCGCTATTGATAGCACCCCTGCCGATATCTTTGTTACCGCAGTTGATACGCACCCGCTCAGCCCTGATCCTGCGCTGATCATTAATGAACAGTCACAGGCATTTGAAGACGGCCTCAAGGTGTTAGCGCGCCTTACCGAGGGCAAAGTCTTTTTGTGTACTGGTGCTGACGCTTCTATTCCAGGCGGTGATATTGGCGGCGTTCAAGTTGAAAGTTTTGCAGGTCCTCATCCGGCAGGTCTTGTCGGTACGCATATTCACTACCTGTCTCCGGTCGCGTTACACAAAAAAGTGTGGCATATCGGTTATCAGGACGTGATTGCGTTTGGTAAGTTGTTTGTTGAAGGCAAGCTAGACATGAGCCGCGTGGTGGCAGTAGGTGGTCCACGTGCTGAGAAAGGCCGTTTATTGCGTACACGTGTAGGTGCTAGCACCGATGAACTGTTGGCAGGCGATGTCATCAAACCTGAAGACACGCGTGTAATTTCTGGCTCGGTTTTCTCCGGCTTTGCCGCTGAAGGCAAAATCAATTATCTAGGACGTTTCCATAACCAAGTGAGCTTGCTGGAAGAAGGCAATAAGCGGACGTTTATGGGTTGGATGTCTCCAGGTGCTAATCGCCACTCGGTGTTGGGGATTTATATTTCCAAGATCAAGGGATTAACGAATTATGCGCCCACCACCTCGACTAATGGTTCAGAGCGAGCCATGGTGCCGGTAGGTGTATATGAGACAGTTATGCCTCTGGATATTATGCCAACTCAGCTGCTTCGTTCGCTGATCGTGGGCGACATTGAGGTTGCTATGCAGCTTGGGTGTCTTGAGCTGGACGAAGAGGATCTGGCACTGTGCACGTATGTTTGCCCCGGCAAATACGAGTATGGCCCCATCCTGCGTGATAATCTCACCATGATCGAGAAAGAGGCCTGATAATGGGTATCCAACGAACACTCGAGAATCTCGAGCCGCACTTTCACAAAGGCGGAAAGTACGAGAAGTTCTACCCGTTGTTTGAAGCGGTAGATACTATTTTTTACTCGCCCCCTAGCGTCGCTAAAACGACAGCGCATGTGCGTGACGGTATTGACCTGAAACGCATCATGATTACGGTTTGGCTATGTACCTTCCCAGCCATGCTGTTCGGTATGTGGAATGCTGGTTGGCAGGCGAATGTCGCGATTGATGCGGGCTATGCCTCTATGGGTGGCTGGCGTGAAGCAATCATGATGACCCTGGCGTCAGGCCATGATGCCAACAGTCTGTGGGCAAACTTTGTTTTAGGTGCTACCTATTTCTTACCTATCTACTTAGTTACCTTTGTAGTGGGTGGTTTCTGGGAAGTGCTGTTTGCCATCAAACGTGGCCATGAAGTCAATGAAGGTTTCTTTGTAACATCTGTGCTGTTTGCACTGGTTCTGCCTTCAACTATCCCTCTTTGGCAAGTCGCTTTAGGTATCACCTTTGGTGTGGTTATCGGCAAGGAGATTTTTGGCGGTACCGGCAAAAACTTCCTCAACCCGGCACTTACTGGGCGTGCATTCCTATACTTTGCCTATCCGGCACAGATTTCCGGTGATGCAGTATGGGTAGCCGCTGACGGTTATACTGGCGCGACAGCACTCTCAATTGCGTTCCAAGACGGTATGTCTGCGCTGACCAGCACCTTCACATGGTGGGATGCCTTCTTAGGCTTTATTCCCGGCTCAGTGGGTGAGGTCTCTACGTTAGCCATCTTCATTGGTGCAGCAGTACTGCTATGGACCCGGATTGCTTCCTGGCGAATCATGCTCGGGGTGTTCCTCGGTATGGTGGTCACGAGCACACTGTTTAACCTGCTGGGCTCCGAAACCAACCCCATGTTCGCCATGCCGTGGTATTGGCACTTGGTGATCGGTGGCTTTGCCTTCGGTATGGTGTTCATGGCGACTGACCCCGTGTCAGCCTCAATGACGAACCAAGGCCGCTTGGTGTTTGGTGCGCTGATTGGTGTCATGACCGTTTTAATCCGCGTTGTGAATCCGGCCTTCCCAGAAGGCATCATGTTGGCAATTCTATTTGCTAACCTGTTTGCACCGCTGATTGATCATTTCTTCGTTCAGGCCAATATTAAACGCCGTATCAAGCGTACTGGCGTACCGGCCGAGGAGACTGCCTAATGGCACAAGGTAATAACTCCATCAAGAAGATCCTGATCGTGGCGTTCTCACTGTGTATCGTGTGTTCTGTCATTGTCTCGACTGCTGCGGTCGCTCTGCGTCCAATGCAACAGCTTAATCAGGAACTCGACCGTAAAACCAATATCTTGAACGTTGCCAGACTCTATGAGCCCGGTATGGACGTTGAAGAGGCTTTTCGCGAGCAGATTATCGCTCGGGTCGTCGAATTGGACAGCGGCGACTATACCGATGAGTTTGACCCCGATACTTTCGATGGCTTCGAAGCCTCACGGGATCCAGCAACAGGTCGCACGCTTTCCGGCGGTCGTGATATCGCTGGTCTGTCACGGGTAGAAAACTACGCTACTGTTTATCTGGTGGGTGATGAAGATAGCCCAGAGCAGATTGTTGTACCTATTCGTGGTCAAGGCCTTTGGGGCTTGATGCGTGGCTTCCTAGCCGTAGAAGGTGATGGTAATACCATCGTTAGTATTACTTACTACGAGCATAGTGAAACACCGGGCTTAGGTGCTGAAGTTAACAATCCGCGTTGGCAAGCCCAGTGGGAAGGTAAAGAGATCTACGATGAAGAGGGCAACCTCACACCGGCGATCCACCTGACCAAAGGCGGTGCTAGTGGCGAACACGAAGTAGATGCGCTTTCTGGCGCTACGCTAACCAGTAATGGCGTGACTAACATGCTGCAGTTCTGGTTAAGCGAAGAAGGATTCGGTACGTACTTAGCCAAATTCCGCAGTGGTACTGAGCCGGAAGACGCCGAAGACACCGAAACCGACTTCGACGACGTTGAGGGGGCCTGATCATGGCGGACTTAAATGCAAAGGGCGTTTTAACAGCGCCAATTTTTAAGAACAACCCTATTGCGCTGCAAATATTGGGGATCTGTTCGGCACTTGCGGTAACGACCAGCATGAGTGTTTCGCTGGTAATGTCGCTGGCTGTTATATTCGTAACGGCTTTTTCGAATCTGTTTGTATCGTTGATCAGGAATCACATTCCGTCTTCGATTCGTATCATCGTACAGATGACGATTATCGCGTCACTGGTTATCGTGGTTGACCAGATTCTTAAAGCATATGCCTATGAGATGTCTAAGCAGCTTTCGGTCTTTGTTGGTCTGATCATTACTAACTGTATCGTCATGGGCCGTGCCGAAGGCTTTGCGATGACTAACACGCCAGGTATGTCGTTCCTGGATGGTGTTGGCAATGGCATAGGCTACGGCTTTGTTCTGATGGTGGTTGGTTTCTTCCGTGAGTTGCTGGGTGCAGGTAGCGTATTTGGCTTTACCATTCTGCCTACTGTGCAAGACGGTGGTTGGTATGTGCCCAACGGCTTGTTGCTGCTGCCGCCGTCGGCCTTCTTCATTATCGGCTTAATGATTTGGGTGATTCGCGCGGTTAATCCCGAGCAAGTTGAAGACAACGAGTTCAAGATGAAGCAAAACACCAAGCCACAGGAGGCCGTGTAATATGGAACACTATCTGAGCCTTTTCGTTGCTTCGGTTTTCGTTGAGAACATGGCGTTGGCCTTCTTCTTGGGCATGTGTACTTTCTTGGCGGTGTCCAAGAAAGTCTCTTCTGCCTTCGGTCTGGGTATCGCCGTTATCGTTGTACTGACCGTAACGGTTCCGGTTAACAACCTGGTATTCACCTACCTGCTTCAAGAAGGTGCATTAACCTGGACCGGTATTAGCGGCGCTGAGAATATTGATCTCTCGTTCCTCGGCCTGCTTTCCTATATCGGTGTTATCGCTGCCCTCGTACAGATCATGGAAATGTTCCTTGATAAGTACGTGCCTGCGCTTTACAACGCGTTGGGCGTCTTCCTGCCGCTGATCACCGTTAACTGCGCCATCCTAGGTGGCGTACTGTTCATGGTTGAGCGTAACTATAACTTCGGTGAAGCCGTGGTGTACGGCTTTGGCGCTGGTACTGGTTGGGCGCTAGCGATCACTGCATTGGCGGGTATCCGTGAAAAGCTGAAGTACAGCGATGTTCCGGGTGGCCTGCAAGGGCTGGGCATTACTTTCATCACCGTAGGTCTGATGTCGTTGGGCTTTATGTCCTTCTCTGGCATTCAGCTCTAAACGGAGCCGGCTTTCCTGGCGGTGCTTAATAGCACCGCCGGGTTACAGGAAACCTCCAGCAATAGGAAACCGACATGGTTGATACAACTGTCATCTTGCTCGGTGTTGTCATGTTCACGGTCATCGTTATCAGCTTAACGGCGATCATCTTGGCAGCGCGAAGCAAGCTCGTGAGTAGCGGGGACGTGACCATTGAGGTCAATGGCGACCCCGAGCATACGTTAACGACCCAAGCCGGTGGCAAGCTTCTAAACACGCTTGCTGCTAACGGCATCTTTCTCTCTTCTGCGTGTGGCGGTGGCGGCTCTTGCGCCCAGTGCAAATGCCGCGTGGAAGAGGGCGGTGGCTCTATCCTGCCGACCGAAGAATCACACTTTACCATGCGTGAGAAGAAAGACGGCTGGCGTCTCTCTTGTCAGGTGCCTGTTAAACAGGACATGAAGGTAGAAGTGCCTGAAGAAGTCTTTGGTGTGAAAAAGTGGGATTGTGAGGTTATTGCTAACCCCAACGTTGCCACGTTCATCAAAGAGCTGAACCTAAAGCTGCCTGAAGGTGAAGAAGTCGCCTTCCGCGCGGGTGGCTATGTGCAGCTGGTGGCACCGCCTTACGATATCAAATTCTCTGATTTTGATATTGAGGAAGAGTACCGTGGTGATTGGGATAAATTTGACATGTTCAAAATTTCCCATAAGAACAATGAGGAAGTGATTCGCGCATACTCCATGGCGAACTACCCTGATGAAAAGGGTATGCTCAAGTTCAATATTCGTATCGCCACACCGCCTCCTGGTACCGACCACCCGCCTGGTCTGATGTCTACGTTCGTCTTTAATCTTAAAGAAGGCGACAAGGTCACGGTAATGGGGCCGTTTGGTGAATTCTTCGCCCGTGATACCGATGCCGAAATGATCTTTATCGGTGGTGGTGCAGGTATGGCGCCTATGCGTAGTCATATTTTTGACCAGCTGAAGCGCTTGAAGTCTGACCGTAAGATCTCTTTCTGGTATGGCGCACGTTCCTGGCGTGAAACCTTCTACAACGAAGAGTATGACCAGTTAGCAGAAGAGTTCCCGAACTTTAAATGGCACTTGGCGCTTTCTGATCCGCAGCCGGAAGACAACTGGGAAGGGCCGACTGGCTTTATCCATAACGTCTTGTATGAAAACTATCTGAAGGACCATCCGGCGCCGGAAGATTGTGAATATTACATGTGTGGGCCGCCAATGATGAACGCCTCCGTTATTAAGCTACTGCTTGATATGGGCGTTGAGCCTGAAAACATCCTATTGGATGATTTCGGTGGCTAATCTATCGGTATGAGAACGATAGTAGTGATAAGCGGGGCTGGCCTTTTGGCTGGCCCCGTTTGTGTATTAGCCTGCGTATTTTTATTTGTGCAGTTGATTCGTTATCGATAATTTTTAGCTGATAGAGTTAGTTAATCGATTAGCCCCGCGCTGATAACGCTAGGCCAGCTGAGGTATAATCACGTAACGATCATTATCCGTGTGGCACTTATCTGATCCGCTGATGTCGGCAGGTGAGGCAAATAACGTAAAGATAAGCAGTATTGGGAGATTAATATGGCGATGTGGCTACTGGTATTTGGCTTTATGGCACTGATCATGACCGCCATGGCGGTTGGGGTCATTATGGGTCGCAGGCCTATCGCAGGTTCCTGCGGTGGTTTGAATCAAATTGGTATGAAAGATGGCTGCGATATCTGTGGTGGCAAGGATGAAGTGTGCGAAGAAGAGAACCGCAAGCGTGGCAGTATTCGTCGGCGTAGCGATGAAAGCCGTGGTGCCGACCTAGGCTATGATGCAACACGTCGATAAAAATAGGTAATAGTTAGTTAACAAGACACGCTTAATAAACGGATATAGGAGACGCAGAAGGTATGGCGGTTCACAATTATGATGTCGTGGTGATCGGTACGGGGCCTGCAGGAGAAAGCGCTGCGATTAATGCTGCCAAACATGGTAAGCGCGTGGCCATTATCGAAAAGCAGGTTCAGGTAGGCGGTAATTGTACCCACTGGGGCACAATTCCTTCTAAAGCGTTGCGCCATCAGGTTAAACAGATTATGGCGTTTAACACTAACCGTATGTTCCGCGATATTGGTGAGCCTCGTTGGTTCTCTTTTCCTAAAGTCATGGAGCGTTCGCGCGGTACCATCGACAAACAGGTAGAGATGCGTACTACGTTTTATGCGCGTAATCGGATTGATTTGTTTCATGGTGTTGCGCGTTTCAAAGATGAACACACTCTGCTCGTTAGAGACCGTCAAGAGGGTATGGAAGAGCTGGTGGCCAAAAAAATTGTGATTGCCACTGGGTCACGCCCTTATCGACCGGCAGATATAAACTTTCGGCACCCACGCATTTATTGCTCAGATACTATTTTAAGCCTCAATCATACGCCGCGTACTCTGGTGATTTTTGGCGCTGGGGTAATTGGTTGCGAGTACGCGTCAATCTTTTCGGGGTTAGGTGTCAAGGTTGACCTGATTAACAATCGCGATAGCCTACTCTCTTTCTTGGATGGCGAAATTAGCGATGCGCTTTCTTATCATTTGCGCAAGCATGGCGTGTTGGTTCGTCACAATGAGGAGTATGACAGCGTTGAAGGCGATGAGGCTGGTGTTGTCGTACGTCTTAAGTCGGGCAAAAAAATCCGTGCAGATGCTTTCTTGTGGGCTAACGGGCGCACAGGTAATACCGACAGTCTCGGACTTGAGAACATCGGTCTTACGGCAAACGGGCGTGGTCAATTAAGTGTGGATGAGCATTACCGTACTGAAATTGAACATATCTACGCTGCTGGCGATGTGATTGGCTGGCCTAGTCTAGCAAGTGCGGCTTATGATCAAGGTTTAAACTCATGTAATGAGCTGCTTGATAAAGAGTTTAGATTCGTCAGTGACGTGCCTACCGGGATCTATACGATTCCCGAGATCAGCTCCTTCGGACCAAATGAGCGAGAACTTACAGAAGCCAAGATACCTTACGAGGTTGGTAAAGCGTTCTTCAAAGATACCGCACGAGCACAAATTACCGGCGATACGGTGGGTATGTTGAAGATACTGTTTCATCAGGACACATTAGAAATACTTGGGATTCACTGTTTTGGCGATCAAGCGTCTGAGATTCTGCATATCGGTCAAGCTATCATGCAGCAGAAGGGCGATGCCAATACGCTTAAATACTTTGTTAATACTACTTTTAACTACCCCACCATGGCAGAGGCATATCGGGTCGCAGCGCAAAATGGCCTTAACCGAGTATTTTAAAATTCTCTGTATTTAATAGCAGCTATGAGTCACTTGATTAGCTTATAAGTTGATGAAAGTAATTTTTCTTTAGGGTGGTGGTAGCTGGAATATAAATGGGTGGCAGCATGCTTTCTACGCGGTTGCGCCCATTAGTTTTAGCCGCATAGAGCGCTTTATCTGCAAAGGAATAAAGCTGTTCGAAATTGTATTTTGCCCCGTAACAAGTTGTTACGCCAATACTAATGGTAGGCCTTAAACATAACGTAATGCCATTCAGCTGCATATTTTCGATTTCAAGGCGTAACCGATCGGCTACCTGAAGTGCATCATAGGTATGCGTATTGGGCATTAATAGGCAGAACTCTTCGCCGCCAATCCTCGCTAATGTATCTGAAGGTCGACTCAAATGGCGTAGGTGCCCACTAATCTGGCGTAATACCTCATCGCCAATTGGGTGGCCATAACTGTCATTGATCTTTTTAAAGTAATCGATATCTATTACAAGCAGGCTGAGCGGCGTTTGATTACGTTGGGCTTGAGTAAGTGCAGCGAACGCCACATTCACCAAGTGGCGCCGGTTATACAGCCCGGTTAGTTCATCCGTTAACATCAAGTTTTGCATTAGATTACGTTGTCGACGCAAATGAAGTACTACCATACAAAGGGTAATGGCGGCGCTAAAAGCCAGCACAAGCAGTATACTCATGGCGATTGACAAGCGTTGCATGGTCAGGCGTTGCTGCTGTGATAATCCTTGAATCTCATCTAGTAGCTCGTTATAGAGCCATGCCTGTTTACTTTCAATTCCCAGAGCGCTGCGATGTAAGGAGTTCAGGAGATAAGGGCTTGCTTGAGTTGTTTGTGCTCTTACATTGAGTCGTGAAAAACGATTTTTCAGCTCAACCAAGTGATTGCTAAGATACTCAATATTGGCATTAAGAAAACCGTGCTGTTCAAGGCTGCGCTTTATATTGTCCAAATGATGTTTCGAAGTTAAGGAAAAATTGGCAATATTTTCGATATGTTGCGTGTTTATATGAGGTTCCTCTACTGCAAGGGGGATCTGAAGCCGCTGGGCCGACTGTTGCGCTAGCATGATGTCGCTAATTAAAACGGTATAGTCCGTGTTCGCTCTTTGACAAGCGCTAGTGACATAGCTCCCTATAACGGTCGACAGCGCGCAAAGTGAGACGCCTAAAATCAACGTTAGGCGCCAGCGTAACTGATGCCAAAGGCGAGGAGTAATCATCATTGTGAAATGCGCGAATGAATACTATCGACATCCTTAACCGCCAGGAAACTACTTAGCAGCAAGGATGAACTTATATAATAAAGGTATTTATCAATAGTGATTTTACGCAACACAAGCCAGCTCTGCATGGCACCTCTCCCATCAATGGTTAGGTAAACCCATGGACTGTTGGGGTCATCTGATTGGTTATTGAGCTGACCGATACGCTAAAATTAGCACTAACTAAATAAGAAACACCTATTTGCTCTTGCTAAATAGTGCTTTTTGCTTAGTAGTGCCTAGCATCGCCTTTTCTCATAACCTCAAAGAGAGAGCCTTAATAGATTCCGTCCTTATATAACTTAAGCACTCAGGAGGGACGTTTTCCATCCCTCAACTTTACTATTCTAAGTATTATAGTCATGCTCGTTATTAGTAATAATTTTGTTTAGTATTTTTTATTTAACATTTTTTATGGATTTTTGAATACATCAACGCTTTAGTGATTCAAGCGCTAAGCGTGCTTGCTCTTGCCAGCTCCCCTCAATCGAAGCAGCATTTTCCAGCGCCTTACGCGCAGCATCAAACCGCTCTTGTTGAAGCGATAATAATCCTAAGTTTAACCATGCAGCGCCCATCATAGGGTCGATGTCCGTTGCCTGCGTAAACGCTTCGTGTGCTTTCTCTGGCTGTTGGTCCGCATACAGTGCGTTGCCTAGTGCAAATCTTCCCAGGGCATTGCCGGGGTAGCGTTCGTTAAACGCTTGCCAACTTGAAAGGGCGGCAACAGGCCCATGGCTTTCTTCGTAGGCGCTGATAGCCTCCAACGCGTTTCTGGCCGTAATACCTTGGGGCAGAGTGCCAGGCTCTGCTACTACAAAACCCCATCGCTCAGTGCGTGCCCAGGTTGCGTCAAAGCGACTAAATGAAAGGGTATGACGCTCAATTTTTCCGCTACGCATAATCAGTGTTTCATTAGGTATGTCGTAACCGATAGCCACTGCGTAGTGCCACATGGGGTAGATGGGCAGTGACAGGTTTTGCATCACGACGACTGGATCCCCCGCTGCTAAATGGCCTAGCAGGGTATCCATAGTGCCACGAATAGGGAATGCGAGCTGTTCATGGCGGCGAACTGTCGCCAGCATTTCAGGCTGTACGCTCCCTTCTCGTCCTGGCAAGAACACCTGGGGTATCAGCTGCTCTACATCTGTCTCTATACCTTGATGATTAAGTACCATCGCAAGCGTTGCAGGGCCACATTGAAATTCTGTTTGGGCGTAAAACGGTACGCTTTGTAGTTCTATCTGGGGCGGAAGGTCGCTGTAAGTACTTTGCAGCAGCACTGGGTTACGGGCACAGGCGGTGAGTAACAGCAGCAGAATAAAAACGCCCGCTAAGCGGGCGTAAGAAAGCGTCTTACTTTTTAATAATACCGTTTTCATGTGCTGCCTATTAACGCGTAAACGGATAGACGTCTGTCAGGCCGAGAATATCGGTGATCAACAAAATGATAAAGACAGCAAATAGAGCGCCAATCACGCCGCCGCCAGCACCGGCAGGCAACATTTCCAACTGCTCAGCCATTTGTTGTGCTTCTGCATCGCTCAGAGCCGCAACGCGAGCGTCTACTTCATCAAGATCAACACCCTGTTTTAGCAGCTGATCTTGTACATCAGCACGGGCCAGAATTTCGTTGATACGTTCACGGTCAGCGCCGGCACGATCACCTGCTAAAACAGCCTGGGTAGAGACTAAATCCATTGATTGGGGAGCAGTAGGCGCAGCTGCTAGGGGTAAGCTGGTAAACACCAGCGCTGCAATTAGCAGGGTCGCGAGGTAGGCACGCAATGTCTTCATCGTCTTCTTCCTTAGACTAGTCGGGAGGGGACAAGCTTTTTTTTGGCTTGAATCAACAGTATAGAAACATTCTGTGTGCTTTTTAAGCCCAATGTGCAAAGTACACATTTTTTGCACTAACGGTGCTGATTAGCCATGGGGATTAACGCGGTATGTCCAGGCGGTCTCGGAGAGCAACCCGCGGCCTCCGGCCATGGTCATGGCTAAATCGTGTAAGCCGGGCCACAGCGGTACTGGGGCAGCGCCTTTTACCGCCAAATCGAGCCGTTGAGCCATCAATAACAATTTATGCAACCGCTTCATTGGCAGTCGACCAATGGCTTTCTGGTAAGCGGGGCGGCGCTTATCAAAGATCATCGGCTTTTGGACTTTGCAGGCGTGTTCAAAACTTTGCCCTTGATCCAAATGCTGATGCAGTGAGAGCAGTGTGCGCAGCTCGCGGCTAAGCGCCCACAGCACAATCGGCGCCTCGACCCCTTCACTGCGCAGGCCATTGACGATGCGAGACGCGCGGCTGGGTTCACCTTTCAAACAGGCATCCGCCAGGTTAAAAACATCAAAGCGTGTGCTGTCTTCCACGCCCTGGGCGATGCTTTCAACGTTCAGACGTGTGCCCTGAGGGTGAATCAATGCCAGTTTTTGCAGTTCCTGATCCGCCGCGAGGAGATTACCTTCGGTGCGCTCACCTAGTAGGCGTGCGGCGTCTAGATCAATTTGTACACCATGAATCGAGGCGCGGTCACGTAACCAATAACCTAAACGCGAGGCATCCACAGGCCACACAGGCACGAACAGGCCGTGCTTATCTAGCGTTTTAAACCAAGCAGTTTTTTGCTGCTTGGCATCTAGCTTACCCATGCTGATCAACAGCACATCATCGCTGTTTTCAATGGTTTCAGCATGCTGGGCCAGTGCCTTGCTGCCTTCCTGGCCAAGCTTGTGATTTCCTAAGCGCAGTTCCAGTAGCTTGCTGGTCGCGAACAGCGATAGGTTGCTGGACATTTCGATTAGCCGACCCCAGGCAAAGTTGGGCTCAACGTCCAGTACTTCACGCTCTTCAACGCCTGCCTGACGAGCGGCAGCCCTCACCGCATCGCAGGCATCGCGGTGTTGTAAGGGCTCATCACCCGCGACAATCACCACGCGAGGAAGCTTTTTTGCCAACGCAGCGGGTAGCTGATCAGCAAATATTTTCACTGCATACCCTCAACATTGGCTAAACGTTCGATGATGCGTTGAGACAGCTGACGCGCAAGCGTCTGCTCGGCTTCTAGCATTAGCGTTTCACGGTTGAGCAAGTCGTCATCGCTGACTCGAATCCTTGTGCTGGTCGACAGCATGGCATTGTTGAGATGGTAGGCATTCGATTCTCGCTCTTGAACCGACAGCGAGATACTAAGGGTTAGCTCATGCTCGCGGCTAGCACGACCATCGCCGCCTAATCGGCGCTCAATCAACGACGGTGTACCCAGCGTGACGCGCCACGGTGCACCAACCTCAACTTGCGTGCCAAGCTGCTGAAGCCGAGAGGCCACATGCTGAGCAACCGTGCTAGTGGTATTGCCTTCTAAAGCGAGCGTTGGCAGGGTGGGCAGCGATTCGCTGCCCCGTAGCCTAAAGCCACATGCGCTCAGCAGTACCGCCGCCGAGGCGGCGATACTTGCGCTAAGAAACGTACGTCGGTTCATCCGCTCACCACAATATTGACTAGTTTGCCGGGTACCACGATCACTTTACGCACGGTATTACCCTCAAGGAAGCGCTGAACATTTTCATGCTCCATGGCGAGTTTCTCGATAGACGCTTTATCGGTATTTGCGGCTACTTCAAGCCGCGCGCGCAGCTTACCGTTGACTTGCACTACTAGCTCAATGCTGTCCCGGGTGAGGGCCGACTCATCTACTACCGGCCAGCTCGCTTCAATAGCAGGGCC
>JAMCZP010000349.1 GCA_023485185.1 Gammaproteobacteria bacterium | reverse complement strand
TGGTGAGACGTGTGTAATGAAACATGGGGAAGGGTACTTCAGCTGAGAGGCTTAGTGCCGATTGAGTGGTATTGTGGAAGACAGCTCCAGCTCAGTAACTCAATGCTGGCTGAGGGATGTTGTAGGAGGGAGCTTTAGCTCGCGATGAATTGATAAAGCCAGAAGTCTACGTAGTCAACCGGGTACCCAATGATCCACATGATTACTGGGCTATCCACCGTTTTTTTGATGTTGAATGGATGTGTAGTAACGGTTAACTATTTTTTCAATAGGAACAGCATGCCCACCTTGTAAATAACGCTTGGTGATGCGGGCTGCATTGATCGAAGGGCAGTTTGTGGAAACAAAAAATAAGCGTACAAAATAGCCTGCGTGCGCTGCTCGCTTAACGAAATCTAATTTATCAGGCGCTGAAAATACGGTTTCAAAAGCAATCGACTGTTTATTTGCTAAAAGTTTTCACGTAGATGGCTGGCTTGCTGCGCCGCGAGCAGAGAGTTTTTAGGATCATTCCAATCGCCAAGTTCTTGCGCGATATTATCTGTGTTAATATAGGTGCAATCCTCTAGCCATTGATGGCGGAGTAATGCTATCTGTGATAGTCGTTTTACCTGAGCCATTCGGCCCAGCGACTACGGCTAACACAGGCTTACGTCTATCCTCCATAAGATAATGTTGCTTTAACAGCTCCATGTGAGCGGATCATTTTAAGCCGCTGCAGGTGAATTTTCTGCGCATCTTCCACAGACTTTTTTCCCTTTTCGCTGGCTGTACGCAACACATAAAGCATATCTGTATCGGATGAGTTTATTAATAAAGAACAGTGTTGTTTGTTACTTTTCATAAAGTTACCCTTATGTTAGATATTGGTTTTAATTACAGTATAAATCCTATCGCTTAATTATGCGTATTCTGAAAACATAAAAAATCCCAACTAAGCTCAGTATACGCTCGACCAAAAACGTGACTGGGTAGCTCCACACTCGAAAGCGTAGGGTTACCAATAACCAAGTAAAGCCCCCCAGCAGCGGGTGACCCAATAGGGCCGCCCGTCGTTTGTTGGGGGTCTACTACCCTAGTTCATGCTGGCAAGCGCAGTCAGGCTCTGATGTACCAAGGTCGATGCGTGTGCTTGTGACGTTGACTCGCAGTAACAGCGCAGTTCTGGCGCATTGCCAGAGGGGCGAAGATGGACAATATCGCCATTATCAAGCGTAGCTCTAAGCCCATCGGTGCCATCTATATTCGTAATAGTAGCTTCCAATCCTAGCGCTTGCTGCATCAGCTCAGGCGTTGCTTGCCATTTGGCCAGAAGCGCACTGCTTTTTTCAGTAGCGAAATCTTTTAAGCGATCACTGGCTGTATAGCGAGAGGGCAGGTCAGCAAATAACTGTGAAAGAGTTACACCGCGTTCAGCAGCTATCACCATGAGAGTAAGGGCCGGTAGCAGTGCATCGCGGGTTGGAAGAGCCGCTAACTGGCGACCTTCATTCTCTAGTGTACTCGCCAGCAGAAACCCACCATTGGCCTCAAAACCCGCCACTCGCGTAAAGCGCTGCGTTAAGGATTCCATGCTTGCCAACACATACGGAGATCCAATACGTGTGCGTTCAACTACCTGGAATGCACCGCAAGCCTCAATGGCGGTATTACAGCTTACCGGCACTGCCAGTGCTTCAATTCCTAATGCACGAGCACAGAGCAAGCCTAAAATATCACCCCGTTGCCAAGTGCCTGTTTCATCACCAAGCAAGGGGCGATCCCCATCTCCATCGGTGGAAAATAACGCATCTAATCGGTGCTTTGTTGCCCAGGCTTGCCCCTGTTCCTGATCTTCATCGCTAACGGCTTCGGTATCAACAGGCACAAACGCCTCGCTGCGGCCTAATACCACAACGTCTGCGCCCAATTCGCTTAAAACATGCGCGTTTAAATCACGCCCAGCGGCAGAGTGCTGATACAAACCTACCCGCCACCCTGTTAGCGGCTCACCAGGAAACCAGCTAGTAAAGCGCTCTGAATATGCCTGATTGGCCGCTTCCGAAACCTCATTACGCTGGGGCGTGGTGAGCGTAGGCATGGCCGCGTCAGCATTAAGAATAGCGGTCTCATCAGCCTTCGTAATCTCACCATCGGGTCGATAAAACTTGATCCCATTCCGGTCAAAAGGAATATGGCTGCCGGTAATCATGATGCAAGGTATGCCGTCTGACATGGCCTTTAACGCCAGGGCTGGGGTAGGCAAGACACCATAATCATCCACCTTAATGCCGAGAGCATAGGCCGCACTGGTGCAGGCGGCGGCCATGGCCGGGCTACTCGGGCGGCGATCCATACCCAACGCAATACGCTCCACCGAAAACGACGCCTGCATGGCGGAAATAAACGCCACGGTAAACGCCGCGCAAACCTCATCCGAAAATTGCTCAACCAAGCCGCGTGCACCGCTAGTACCAAAGGCGATGCCGCTCTTATTAATAATATCGGTAGTGGAACGTACTGAACTCAACGTAATTCTCCTGGAAAAAAGTCTATAGCAAGTTTAACACCCCAAGCGAGAAGCGCTATGTGCCGCGTTAACAGTGCTTGAATGGTGGCGATCAGAAGCTGTTGCCCAATAGGGAGCAAGGCGCAAAAAAATGGCCCCCGCAAGCGGAGGCCATGTTGTATTTCACTTAAGATAATTAATCATTATTAGGCTTCAACAACACCTAGGTTCAGGCCCACCAGGATAGGATCATGGTCTGAGCTACGGAATGCATCATCCGCATACAGGTTGTCATCCTGACGGTCGTTGGTGAAGTCGGTGTTGTAGTCTAGGGCCGATGCTTCATCCGCGTTGATGTGCCAAGTCGTGGTTCCTGTTACTTGCCCAACCAGCGTTTCACTGGCAAGAGCATGGTCTAAAGACCCCCAGAACCCATCGAAGACATAGCTATAGTCATCATTTAAAAGTTCAAAGCCAGCATTCTTCAAAGCAGTAATAGGGTCTTCCATGGCGTAAGCGTTCAAGTCACCCAGAATCAATATATCGCTGTCAGTACTGCCTGTTGGATTGGTCGCTAGCCAGGCTTTAAGCTCCTCGGCAGCTTCGACGCGGGTTGGGTTGTTATTACCCTGTCCATCACCAATCGCATTTTCTCCGTTAATCACACTACCTTTGGATTTGAAGTGGTTGACCACTACAGAGAACTCTTCACCATCGTTGTCTTGGAAAGTCTGCATCACCGGCGCACGGTTTGCCGTGGCGAAAGCACCATCAGCCTTGGTAGCCGCACTCCCTACAGGCGTCACTGCCTGGCTGTTGTAGATCACGCCTACGGCAATCGCATCGTCTCCTGGGCTAACCTCATTGCCGTCCGCATCACGAGTAATGCTGTAGGCCCAGGTAACGTCCGTAATACCTTTAGCTTGTACATCCGCATTGAGTGCGTTGACCAATGCAGCCAAAGCACTCGCTTCGCCGAAGCCGTTGTTTTCTATCTCCATCAAGCCGACGACATCGGCGCCGCTGGTATTAATCGCTTCGACGATTTTGGCTTCCTGGCGGGCAAACTCCTCGGCATTATTCGCCCCACGCGGGTCATGCTCGGTGCCGTCCAAAGTAACCGTTTTATTGCCGTTTTCGTCCAGTGTGTTGAAGTAGTTCAGCACGTTGAACGAGGCAACGATGATATCAGCGTTGCCAAGCGCTGCCGTATCGGGTGTGTCCGGGCGGTCTGGGCCGGTGAAGTCCAGGCCATCAACGTTTTGTACCTTCCACTCCTCGAAGTTATAATCCAGCACACCTTCGAGGATCTGAAGTTCGTCGCCACCACGCAGAGGGTTCGTCGCTGAAAGCTCCTCACCGTTACGGCCATAGATAATTGGATCTGCGTTTTGGGTCGAGTTTGCATCATCGATTTTGATGGTGCGTGCCTCGGCGTCTTCAAGCCAAGCGCGATAGCCTTCCACATCCGGTTGGTTAACTTCGGTGAACTGCTCCAGGCGGCCACCCGATGAAAGCGTCACTTCACCATAGCGGCCTAGCTCATAAAGCTCAGTAACGACCAAAGGCTCACCGTTCAGCGCTTCAATAGCCACACGCATCCCTTCAAAGGCTTCCAGGCCTTGTTTGTCGGTGAACGGCATAATGATGCGCTGGCTTTCTGGCAAGGGCAGGTTGTTGTCCAGCACCTCCAGACTAGTGCGCTCAGCGGTTAGCTGGGTTTTCTCGAAATACTCTGAGACCTTACCACTGATACGAATCTGATCACCCGCGGCGAGCTGCTCCAACCACTCACCACTGCCGCTACCCGCATACACGAAGATACCTTCTGAGGTATTTTCGTTGTCATCGTTATCACTATCTTCCTCTTGCAGGAAGAACCCATCCAGCCCCGGTGTCACCATCGTCACGATGGCTTCAAGTGTGACATTCTCGCCCTCAAGCGGGCTGCTGGCCGCATCCCCCTGCACCTCGGAAATCAGCGTAATATTCACCTGTGGCTCGTTAGCCTGACCAGGCGATGCCACGGCGGGTACATCACTATTATCACCGCCCAAAGCAGTAGAGCTGACCGCTCCGTTACTTTGAGTGGTAGTAAATGCCTGTAAATCAACATCCCAAGAGGCCGCATCAAACCCGTCAGTATCAGGATAAGCTTCCATCGCCACTTGGTTGCCATCAACGCGTGGGTCGCCTTGCCACAGCGTGACAGCATCGCCACCACTGCCTAAGCCAGCAGCATTCTCGGCATAACCGATTTTCAGCGTATCGATGTTGTTTAGATTGCTCCAGGCTGAACGGAACTCAGCGACGGCATCGGCACCGCCATCCACCATCACAATCGCAGATTCACCGGCGGCCAGCGTAGACAAACCTTGAATTTCAATCGCATCAGACGGGTCGGCACTATCGTCGTCGTAATAAAGTGGCATCGTGCTGAAATCCAGCGTCTCGGCGGAACGGTTAGTAATTTCAAACCAGTCCGCCGTCACATCCGCGCCGCTTTGGCCTGACCAAATCTCTGTGATGGCCAACCCAATATCCCGCTCGCCCGGCACATAAGGGGCATCCATGGTGCCCAGCTTGAAATCGGAAGTGGCATTGGCAGGTAATGTGTTCTGCTCAAATGACCAGTTGGCCGTATCACCGATAGCGTTGAGTAGCTCCTCCGCCGTGCCGTAGCCGTCGCCAGTGAAGGCGGCATTGCGCGCACTACCCACTGCAACTGCCGTTACGCCTTCTTCAAGACCCGGTGGAAGGGCAGAGTTGTTAGATGAGTCAGCGGTTTCCTGCCAAGTGTCGCTATTGGTTTGTACCGCGTAAATAAAGTCAGGGCTGCTTGCCTCACCGGTGAACGCAAGAATCTGGTCACCACCGACCGAAAGATTAAAGCCGTTATTGCCTAACTCACTGCTGTTAGCCTCGCTGAACTGCACAGCTTCTGCCGAATAGGTGATCACTGTGCCTGCAGCAACGCCGCCTTCAGGCGCTGTCCACTTAACGGCACCTTCGCTGGCACGGAAGCTATCACCCGCCCAGCCAGAATCGGTAAAGGTGATTTCTACGCCTTCACTGATCCCTTGCAGAGCAACAAACTGGAAGGTTTTTTCGCTAGCGCCGACAGATGTAATGGCGATATCGCCAGCCTGGGGCACAAAGCTCGGCAGGCTGAACACAATATCCGTGCTCATAAAGCGCTGCTGGTCAGCGGGTAAATCCTTCGACTCTTGGCCATCATCCAGCCAATCAACCGTACCGCTGTCATACAGCACGGTCGCCGAAACCCCCGACTCCGTGATAGCGACGTCAAAAATGGCTTCAGGCTTCGCCGTCAACGCATTTGGCAGCGTATTGAGATCCACCCCATCGATTTCACGAACGGCATGGGCACCATCCCACAGGAAAAGATCAAAACCGACGTCGTCATTATCGTTCACCGGGCCTGCCAGTATCAGATACCCTTCATCGCCTGCGGGCTCAATAGAGCGCACCGCTCGGCCATCCAGGTCTAAACGCAATGGGTCACCAAACGCCGCTTCGCTAGCGGTGCCAGCCACCAAATCAATAGCATTCTCTACCGGTATTAGCTGTGCAAACCCATTATCCAGCGGCGCCCGCAAGCCCAAATAAAGGGAATCACCGATAAAGACAGCACCTTCAACATTCACCCCTAAGGCAAGGCTCAGCGCATTTTCGCCCAGTCCATGGCCATTATTGGCATCCCAGGCGTTTAACTGGCTGGCCAAATCAGTAAACTGGCCCGTCACTTCAATGGTTAAATTATCAGCATTCTCACCGCTGACATTGGTAGCAAAAAGCATCGAGCGCTGGCTGCTCTCATGGGAACCCAGCCAGTAATAGGTGCCTTGATGAACCGCCACCGCTTCTAAATCCACCTCTTGGGTGTCATTCAAGCCCAGGGCTTCATTTAGGTTGATTTGTGCCAAGGGGGCGCCGTCGCTATCGCGCTCGTAAAGACGCAGCACCTGATCTTCATCATCGGCCACCAGCATTAACCCATCGCCAATCGCAATGGCTGCCGAGGCATCAGACGTGCCTGAGTGGTAGCGCTCGCCCAGGTTGAAATCGGGTGTTTCAGGGGCTTCCGGTTGGGTAGGTTCGGTGGGATTGGTGGGGTTAGTAGGAGTGGTGGGCTCTTCCGGCGTCTCTAACTCATTTTCAATCTGCTCGACATAACGTTCCAACAAAGCCTCAATACCGTCAGCCACATCACCGGCATTATCGCCAAGCAGCGGCGTTAATACTCTGACAGCGGCTTGTTCCACGCTTTCATTACTGTTTATGAAGGCAGAAGCAAGGGCGTCGCGAGGCATACCCTCCGCCAGCATGGAGAGCCAATAGGTCAACCCTTCTGCATCTGGGTCACGGTTAACCACACTGCCATAAAGCTGATCAAGCCAGGTAGCGTCATCTAAAGTCGAAATCGTGGTTTCAAACTCAACGGATGCCTGGAAATTATTGGCAATCTGTTCAATGTCGACACCGTTACGAAACTCATTAACCCAGTAGGCAAGCCCTGAAGGATCGGCAGGACGCAAAAACTGGACATTATAAAGGTCAATAATTGGTTGGATCTCTTGCTGGAACTCAGCGCTCGCCATCATCGAATTAATAATAGAGGCGGCATTAAACTCCCCGCTATCCAGGCGACTAGACCAATAATTCACACCAGCCTCGTCAGGTTCGCGTAATAGAAAGTCACGATATAACGTAGAAACAAGCTCAAGGTTCGTCATGGTTTTAGCCGCCTCAGGATCTATTAGAGAGACTTAACCTATGGCCAGCGGATGGCAGTTGGATGACGTTAGCATTTTGTTTTTGTGACGCTTTAATGTTCTAGCCTGTTTATGTACACGGCCAGCTCGTTTCTTCAAAACGTCACGTAGTTGCAATGGTTGGCTGAGTATTCTCACGGCTGCCTGTTCTCGCCAATCAATAAACAAGGAAACCGCTATGAGCAACTTTCAGCTTCAACTCCTGCACGCAGCCGACATGGAAGGGGGCGGTGGAGACCTGCTAAACGCACCCAACTTCATCTCTATTGTTGATTATCTGGAAGACCAGTACGCCAACTCGCTATTCATTAGTTCGGGTGATTTAGTGCTTCCTGGGCCTTACTTGAACGCTGCTGGTGACTCAAGCCTGCAAGCCGCTTTCCAAGCAGCAGTTGAAAAGATTTATGGGCTGGAAGCAGGCTCAATGAGCGGTATTACGGCCGCCTCTGGCCGCCTTGAAACCCTATTGATGGACTTGATTGATGCCGCTGCAGTCACCCTGGGTAACCACGAGTTTGACCTGGGCACCGACCTGATCGCCGCGATGATCGCGCCAATCGTCAATGGCGGTAGTGCCGCTGATATTGAATGGTTAGGCGCGCAATTCCCCTACCTTTCAGCCAACCTGGACTTTTCAGCAGATGCCGCGCTAAGCGGGTTGGCCACCAATGACATTTTTACTCAAGATGCCTTTCAAGCCACTCTGGAAGAACTGCTGGCTGGCGCTAACACACCAAAACTAGCACCTGCCGTCATTGCCGAGCGTGGCGGCGAGCAAATCGGCATTATCGGGCTGACTACGCAAATACTGGAAAGTATATCCTCCCCAGGCGCTGTCGATGTAATCACGGGCGGCACTAACAATATGCAGGCCCTAGCCGACCTGATTCAACCTGTGATTGACGAGCTGCAAGCTCAGGGCATCAATAAAATTATTTTAAGTTCACACCTTCAGCAGATCCAGTTTGAGGAAGAACTGGCGACATTGCTGGATGGCGTAGATATCATCATTGCCGGTGGCTCAAACGCATTACTAGCGGACCAGGAAGATCAGGAGCGTGGCCTATTCCCAGGCGCAGGCGAACCCTACGAGTCCTACCCAATTCTCACCCAAGATGTTTCAGGTAATGACGTTGTGATCGTCAATACTGACGGTGGCTGGCGCTATGTTGCCCAGCTAGTGGTTGAGTTTGACGAGCAAGGTCGTGTTATTGCCGAGTCAATCGAAGAAGCGACCTCCGGCGTATTTGCGTCTACTGATGCTCAAGTCGAGGCACTGTGGGGCGACCTGGAAAGCGCTTTTGCTGAAGGCACCAAAGGCAGCGTAGCAAAAGAGCTGGTCAATGCCGTAGGCGAATTTGTCGCTGAGCAAGATGGCAATATTCTTGGCTTAACCGATGTCTATCTGGTCGGTGAGCGTGAAGCGGTGCGTACCGAAGAGACCAACCTGGGCAACTTAACCGCCGATGCCAACCTCTGGTATGCCCGTCAGTTAGACCAAGAGGTCATGGTCTCCTTTAAAAACGGTGGCGGTATTCGTGAGCCGATTGGCGATGTCATCGTAGAAGGCAGCGACAGCCAACCCAGCTACCAAGCGCCGGGGGCCAACCCCGCTATCGGCAAGCCCGCAGGCGCTGTCTCCCAGCTAGACGCTGCCTCCTCGCTACGCTTCAACAACGACCTAACGATCATTAGCGTAACGCGCAGCACGCTACTGGATGTTTTGGAGCATGCAGTGGCGGCCTCAGGCCCAGGTGTCACTGCCGGTCAGTTTGCCCAGGTTGGCGGTATTCAGTACAGCTTCGACTGGAGCCAGCCTGCCGGCGAGCGTATCCAAAATGCGGTTATCGTTAATGAAGACGGCAGCGCCAGCGATGTACTGGTAGCCAATGGACGTTTGGTTGGTAACGGTGAAGAGACCGTAAAAGTCGTCACGCTTGGCTTCCTGGCGGATGGTGGCGACGGCTATCCGCTAGGCGAAGGCCGCTATCAAGACCGCGTAGACCTGATGGATGCGTTTATCGACGACGGTCAGTTTACATTTGCAGACAAAGGCACCGAGCAGGATGCTTTTGCTGAATACATGGCCAGCATGTTCAGCGAAACAGCCTTCAGCGAAGAAGAAACCCCCGCTAGTGAAGACCTGCGTATTCAGAACCTCAATGAACGCATCGATGCTATCTTCGATGAGCCTGTCGATCCGCTACTGCGTCTTTACGATGCCGCTTTTGATCGTGACGCTGACGGCATGGGCCTTGGTTACTGGACAAATCAGATTGGCGAGCTTAGCGCTGTAGACATTGCCAACCGCTTCATTGATTCCCAGGAGTTCATCCAACTACACGGAGAGCTGGATCAAGGCGGCTTTGTTGACCTGATGTACGCCAATGTACTGGAACGTGATGCAGATGCAGAAGGCAAAGCGTACTGGATCGGGCAATTAGAAGCGGGCATTGAGCAGGGCGCCGTCATGGTTGGCATCGCTGAATCAGAGGAAAGCATACAGCTGTTTGCCTAAACGGCCCGCATGATCTGATTGGACAAACGGTCTACAAGACCGCTGTTATAAACGGCCTGCCTAGCAGGCCGTTTCGCTGTAAACCAGCAGCCAATAGTGACCAGTACCAGGCAGCTAATCGTCCGCCTGGTATTCGTTTTTCTCCAACAGGGAATCGATAAGCGCCAGCTGGGCAGGTAAGCAGCGGCTGTGTAAATCGTACCGCGCTATCACCGTTTCGCGGGCCTGTTCACCGCGAACACGCGCCGCCTCAGGCTCCAACAAACTGTAAGAAATCTGTTCCACCAGCGCCTGCTGATCAAAAAAATCAACCAGCAGCCCGTTCTCACCGTGGGTAATCACCTCGCGTACCGGCGCCGTGTCTGACCCAATAATTGATGCCTGGCAGCTCATCGCCTCCAGCAGCGACCAGGAAAGCACAAAGGGGTACGTCAAATAGACATGCGCCCGGCTAAGCTGCATCAAGCCAATCAGCGTGTCGTGAGGTACTCGGCCTAAAAAATGCACCCGCTTCGGGTCGAGCTGGCGGCCAACTTCCTCCAGATAACGCTGTTTCCAGCTCCCGTTTTCAGGGGCAGCCCCATAGCTCACACCATCGCCACCTACGATCAATACGTGAACATCGGGGTGCTTATCGAGCAGGGCAGGTAAGGCCCGCATAAACACGTGATAGCCCCGCAGAGGCTCCAGGTCACGATTAAAGAACGTGACGACCTTATTGCTGCGGGTCAGCGTTAAACCGTCCTCTAGGGTGATAGAAATATCTGCTTTGGGCACAAAGCGATGCGTATCGATACCCTCATGGATAACGCTTAACTTATCGTGGTAAGCCCGTGGGTGGGTATCGCGCTGGAAATAGGTAGAGCAGACCCCGTGATCCACCTGGTCGAGCATCCATAATGGCCACATGTTTTTAAGCCGCACCTTGGTGCGTAGCGCCTCGTTAGGAGGGAATTCAGGGTCGAAATCAAGATCACCCTGATAGGCGTGATAAAAAAACTCGAACCAGCCCAGCTGTAACGCCTCTGGAAAAATATCCGTAATGCCCAGCATATCGCCCCAGCCGGTGTGGCCAATCACCAGCGTCGGCTGCCAGCCTTCTGCACGCCATTGGTGCAAAATGGGCTCGACGGAGCGGCCTCGGATGATCTTGCTATCCAGCGAACGCAGCCAAGGGTCCAGGGTGTCAGGGTTACCGCGAACAACGCTGGCACAACTCACGGCAACGCCGGTATCACAGGTGGCGGTGCTAAAAGAAATCGCCCGAACGTCGGCCCCCGCCTGTTTCAGGGCGGGCACTAAATGGCGAAACTGGCCGGGAAAATTAGGATGCATAATCAGCACCCGGGCGTGCGGCAATAAACTCAAAACAAAGCCCTTATATATCGCATTGTTAACGACGCCAATGTAGATAGGCATAGCGGAAAATGCCTAACAACGCCCACACCAGCACAGTACCAGCAACCGCATACACCGCCCACTGCGGCCAGCCCTGCAACTGAGATCCTTCACGAGCGATAATATTGGCGGAAAATAGCGCGCAGAACCGCAAAAACAAAAACTGGGGGGTGGGAACATGGTTCCAAAACACGCTTAATCCCCAAAATCAAACAGGTGATTGCCATCCTCTTCATCCAGCAACGCCTCGATATTGGTTTGCTCTGCCAAATGTCGCTGCCATTCACTATGCAAACGATACCGGCGCCCCACGTGCTGTAAACGTTGTTCCGAAAACAACTGCGCATAGGCAATCGAAAGCGCCCCTGAAACCGCCAGTTCACGCAGGCTTTCAGCAGGTAAAGCCTTTAGCTTCGTCTCGTTGATCCGGTGCAGGCCCTTAACATCTTGGGCTGATTCCGCTTCGCTTACATGGCTTTCGCTATGGCTTAAATGCACCGCCCACGGCTCAATCAGACCCGCGGCTGCCAACTCTGCCACGCACTGGTTGGTCATTATGCGGTTTTTTTCAAACGCACTTATGAACGTTTTAAACGTCTCCAGGCTTTCGCTCAGCTCGCCGTCATCGGTAAAAAGCGGTTCATCTTCGTCGCTGCACTGCTCTTTAAAGCACCCCTGGGATGTGTCAACGCAAAGCGCCGTTTGCGTGGTGCTGCCAATGGCCAGCATTCGGAAAGGGTAGCTGCGGTAAAAAGCCGGAATGTATTGACCCAACCAGCGGCCATCCGGTGCCACATACACATTACGGCCAGGCTGCAGTGACTGCACCGCCACTAACTGAAAAGGCGCTTCTTCATCAGCATGCACAAAGGCCAAGGGCATACTGGTCAGCACGTGGGAAAGCTCTGCCATCACCACGGGTGCCACCACATCATCGGCGGCATAAAAATAACGGGCAGGGCGCTTCCAACCCGCATTGAGGTGTTTCACCGGGCTAATCGGTTGGTAATCAAGTGGCATCCTGTGCTCCTAGGTAATATGGACGTAAACAAGCGGCTTTAAATATCCGCCTACAGCGGGGCAGCTATCAACACAGCGCTTAGCAAAATCCCGCGTAAACCCTCGCCCGATTGAGGGCGGGGATACAAGCGGGCCGCGCGCCAGCGCTGCTGAGGGTGTTGCAGTGATCACGGGCTTTGATACTATATATGCATACAGCCCATGAGTTGGAAACGCCATGCTGAAAGCCTCCAAAGTACGCATTTACCCCACCCCCGAGCAGGCGGCGTTTCTGAACCGCCAGTTCGGGGCGGTGCGGTTTACGTACAACAAGGCACTGCACATTATCAGCTCGCAGTACAAGCGGCATGGCACCAAGCTCCGAGCCAAGAAAGATTTGAAACCGCTGCTGGCGGTGGCGAAGAAGTCGCGTAAATACCACTGGCTCAAAGACTACGATTCCATCGCGTTACAACAAGCCTGCATCAACCTGGATCGTGCCTTTCAGCGCTTCTTTGATCCTAAGCTACCCGCCCGCTATCCTCGCTTTAAGCGCAAGCACGGCAAACAGTCGAGCTATCACTGCACCAGCATCAACGCCGGTGAAGACTGTATCAAAGTGCCAAAGCTCACACCCATCAAGGCGCGGCTTCACCGCGAGCTTACCGGCACGCTGAAAAGCATCACGCTAACCCGTACCACCACGGGCAAATACTACGCCTCGCTGCTGGTTGACGATGGCGTGGAAACACCAGCACCTCTTCATACCGTCGATTCGGTGCTCGGTGTCGATATGGGCTTAACGCACCTGGCTATCGACTCCAATGGTCAAAAGATCGCTAATCCACGGTTCCTGAAACGTGCGCGTGCCAACCTGCGCCGTCAGCAGAAAATTCTCTCCCGCTGCCAGAAAGGTAGCAAAGGCCGTGCGAAAGCACGGCTTAAACTCGCAAAGGCGCATGAGCGTCTGGCGAATGCGCGTGCTGATTTCCAGCACAAGCTGTCTCGACAGCTCATTGACGACAACCAAGCGGTGGTAGTCGAGACATTGAAAGTGAAAAACATGCTGAGAAACCGCAAGCTAGCCAAGCATATTGCGGATGCGAGCTGGTTCAGCCTGATCCAGAAGCTGGATTACAAGGCTAAGGAACAGGGCAAATATCTGGTCAAGATCGACCAGTGGTTTGCCAGTTCCAAAACCTGCGCTGGGTGCGGGCATAAAGCCGAGTCGATGCCACTGTCACTAAGGCGCTGGGATTGCGCTCATTGCGGCACCCTCGGTATTGACCGCGATATCAATGCCGCGATCAATATCCGCCAGCAAGGCATTTTAAAATTAAAGGCCGCAGGACTGTCGGTCTCTGTCAACGGAGGCATGCGTAAACCCGGCCACGCGCCGGTTGCTGCCTGAGAAGTTGGAAGCCTCACCCGTGCTCGCGGAGCGACTTAGGGTGGGGAGCAGTCACCTGGCTTTCTTCGCCAACTGGCTCACTTGTGTTCTAGCACGAGTAAACGTCTGGCGGGCACTCCCCATCGCTGATTGGTATTCGCGGTTAGCGAGGAAATAGCGCTCCAACTCTTCCTGAACCTGATGGAGCTGGCTTAACAACAAGTCATTCTCCTCATGTAGCTCGCTTTGCTCCGCTTGCTGCTGCGATAAGCGCGTTTCAGAAGTCTGCAGTTTCTGCGCTACGTCATCTAGTGCCTTTTGATGCTGCTGCGATGCTTCTTGTAACTGGCTGGCTTGCTGCTTGGCTAACTGATCGCGTTCGCTCTGGGCTTTAGCCTGCAATTGCGAGGCACGGGCTTCAGACGCCTGTAGTTTCTGTTTTACATCGTCTAGTGCCTTTTGATACTGCTGCGACGCTTCTTGCAACTGGCTGGCTTGCTGCTTGGCTAACTGGTCACGCTCGCTCTGTGCTTTATCCAGCGCGGCTTGCTGTTCAGCAAGGCGCTTCTGCAATTGGCTGACGTCATCCTTTAAGGTCTTTTCGCGCTGCTCCAGCGTTTGCTGGTTTAAAAAGTACGTTTCCAGCTCTTCCTGCACGTGGTGTAACTGAGCCAGCAATAGCGCGTTTTCTTCTTCCACTTCTTCCCGCTCGCGCTGGCTTGCCTGCTGCTGGGTGCGTAGTGCGGCTACTTCCTGCTGATGCTCTTCCTGTGCTTTCTTATGCTCGCTTACCAACAAGCTATATTGCGTTTCGCATTGCTGCGCATAAGCGGTTTGCTCCGCCACTTGCGCGTTTGCCAGTTCCGCCCGTTGGCGTTGCTGGCTTACCTGCTCACGAAGTGCCGGTGCCTCACACCCGGCATGTAAAAGTGGTAATAAAAGCGGCCAATTGACGTGGGTGTTGACCAAGGCATCACGAAACAAGGGAGCCGCCCCTTCAGGTAACCAAGCAGCCGCCTCCAGGGTTTCAAACACCTCCCAAGCGGATTCCAACGCCTGGCTTTGCGGCACCATTTCCAAGTGCATTTTTGCCAAGGTGGCGGCTAATTCAGGGCCTGCCGCCGAGGCGAGCAATGGCAAGTCGTGCGGTGTTTCGTGCTCAGCCGCTTGATCCAAAGAGGCTAGAAAACGCGGTAACTGGCTAGCCCGCACAAACTGTAACTGTGGCCCCAGCAGGCGGCGTAACTGCAATACCTGGCGCTGGGCGTCTACCCACGCCAGCCAGCTCTGCTCGGAAGGCGTTTCGGGTTGCATCAACGCCCACTCCCACGGCGCCATAAAACACCATACCCAGCACTGTTCGCCCTCGTGCTGGCGAACCGCTTCGTGCCACGCCTGGTTAGTCATAACAGTTGGCATCACAGCAACGCCAGCGCTGTCACTAGTCGCCTCGGCAAGCATCTCAACAATCGAGGGCATACTGCTCACGTTGATCGGTAACGGCTCCATGATGATTCCTTAATAAAAGCGAAATGTATAACAGTGAAAAAGAAAACAAAAAGACTAAAGGGTCGCGAGCTAAGGATGCCTCCCTCAAGTGCAGGCATTCGCGTCATTGCGAGGAGGCACGACGAAGCAATCTCAAACCAGCGGTGGCACCAAAAGCAGATCGCCACGCTCCGCTCGTGATGACCCTCGTGTCAAAGATGCATAATTAATCAAAATGTGTATTACTCAAGTGTTCAGTCGTGTTTATTCAAGGCGATGCGAGCCTTATCTTATTATGTGGCCATTTTTTAAGTAGGGCCTCAACAAACCAAGAAGCATCAATTTGTTCGAATTCTTTTTTGTAAATATCCAGAAAGCCATCGGAAGTTATTTCGGCAAAGTGAATGTGTTCTTCTCCAGAATTGTCAAAGAAATATACTCGCTTACATTTCTTTGACATGCTGTAAAGAAGGGACAGGCTATTCTCATAGCGGCTGATGATTTTATCTTCAGGCACATCGTGACCTCCCGCGATGACGCGCTGCTTGACACGTTCCTGATTTATTAACGGATCACTTGTACAAATATAATAAAGATAGCTCTCAAACCCTGCTTGATTAGCTTGATCGACAAACCCCAGGTGGCTTTGATGGCTCAGGACAGATTCATAAGTTAAAGAAAGCTGCGCATTTACCCACTCTTCGCGCAGGCCAATAGCGATACGCTGGGCAAGTAGGGCTGCGAATGTAGCGTCAAATGACTCAGCGTTATCATACAGGGGCGTATCAACTCCGAGCGCCTCGGCTGTCTTTTTTAATACTTCAGGAAAGGGTATGTATTTTGCGATGTCGTCAGGATTAATATATTGGCCTAACGGCACATTTTGACTAATTAAATAGCGAGCAAGCGTTGTTTTTCCTGACCCATTAGGCCCTGCGATTAATCTGAGTCTTGGCATAAGTAAGCCCGTAGATCAAACGGCTTTTTAGGTGCCCCCGCCTTTATAACCTTTTCCGTTTTATCAGCACTGACTTTTACAATGTTACCGTTTTTCACATAAACCACGGGCACACCCCGCGCAAGCTGCTGCTTTATCGCTGCGTGTGAAGCATTGCGTGCATAGCGTTGTAGTTTACGCGTGTCTTCCATGGGGTCTTTGCGCGCATGCTTACGTATACGGCTCGGTGTTTTAGGCGTCATTTACTTACACCTCACTTGGTTGGGATTCTTGCTCTTCTTGATCAAGCATAGCATGCAGTCCCATCGCACTGTGATGATGAGTTAGGGAAAAGCTCACATAATCAAGTTTTTTAAACATGACTTTTCATGGCTCCTCCAGCCCTTGTGTCCCGCGTCCCAGGACGCGGGACAACAGCCATTGAGGACTAAAAATAAGTCAACAGGCACTGATGAGAAATAACAGTGTTGGCTGACTCAATGACACTGAAGCGTGAGACTCACATCAAAACTCATGTGCATCAAAACACAGGCGCATCAGCCCATGCCAGTGCTTGGTCATCTTTGGCCGAAAGGGTGGGCGGTTTGCCATCGACCAACGGCCACTCGATGCCTACTTTGGGGTCATCCCAGCGCAGGGAATACTCATCGCCGGGGTGGTAGTAATCGGTGCATTTGTACTGGAATTCAGCCGCTTCACTGGTGACATAAAACCCATGGGCGAAGCCGGGGGGGATCCAGAGCATTTGGCTATTTTCGGCACTGAGGTAAGCCCCCGTCCACTGCCCAAAAGTCGGGCTGTTTTGGCGTAGATCCACCGCCACATCGAACACTTCACCGAGGGTGACGCGTACCAGTTTGCCCTGGGGCTTTTCCAACTGGTAATGCAGGCCACGCAGAATGCCCTGTTTCGATTTGCTGTGGTTGTCCTGCACAAAGGAGTACTGACCGCAGTGGGCGTCGAATTCATGCTGGCGAAAGGTTTCCATAAAAAAACCGCGCGAATCACCTAACACCTTGGGGGTTAACAACCAAACATCAGGAATACGTAACTGCTCGAACAACATTGCCATTACCTTGAGTCGATAGCCATTCACAAACAGCCATTAACCAACAGCCATTTAACGTTGGCCGAGGGCAGAAGGGGAGGCCAGCAGGCGCTGTAAGTACTGCCCATAGCCGGTTTTCGCCAGGGCTTCGGCCTGTTGCGCCAAGGCATCGCGGCTCAACCAACCGTTCTGCCAGCCAATTTCTTCCAGGCACGCCACCTTCAAGCCCTGGCGATGCTCGATGGTTTGCACATACTGGCTGGCTTCCAGCAGGCTGTCGTGGGTGCCGGTATCCAGCCAGGCAAAGCCCCGCCCAAAGCGCTCCACCTGCATATCGCCACGCTGCAAATAAGCGTTATTGATACTGGTGATCTCCAATTCACCACGGGCAGAAGGCGTTACCTGCCGGGCAATCTCCACCACATCGTTATCGTAAAAATAGAGACCAGTTACCGCGTAGTCCGATTTTGGCTGCGTGGGCTTTTCTTCAATGCCCAGCGCGTTGCCGCGCTCATCGAACTCGATTACACCAAAGCGCTCAGGGTCTTTCACCCAATAGCCGAAAATCGTCGCGCCGCTAGGCTGCTGGCTGGCGCGTAACAGCTTTTCAGTGAAATGCTGCCCGTGAAAGATATTGTCCCCCAGCACCATGCAAACCGGGTCGTTACCGATAAATGACTCGCCAATCAAGAACGCCTGGGCCAACCCTTCCGGGCGTGGCTGTTCAGCATACTCAAACGTCACCCCAAACTGCTCGCCACTGCCCAATAGGTTGCGGTACTGCGGTAAATCGTGGGGAGTAGAAATAATCAAAATGTCGCGAATACCTGCCAACATCAGCACCGAGATGGGGTAATAGATCATCGGCTTATCGTAAATGGGCAGTAACTGCTTAGACACCCCCAAGGTAATAGGGTGCAGGCGGGTGCCGGTTCCCCCCGCTAAAATGATCCCTTTGCGGCGCATTCCACCAAACTCCTGTGTCGTTGGCACTTCTATTGCGTTAGCCGTTACCTAACAGGCAACGCTCTTCCAAGGTATTCACCAACTGCAAACGCCAGCTGGGTAGCTCAATGCCCAACGCCGTTTCTAATTTTGATAACGACAAACGCGAATTAAGCGGCCGCTGGGCAGGCGTTGGGTAAGCCACGGTAGTAATCGCCGTTAACTGCTCTTCGCCCATGGTGAGAGGCATATCCAGCGCTCTGGCATGTTCAAAAATAGCCCGCGCGAAACCAAACCAACTGGTGTTGCCCCGCGGTGCCAGGTGATAAAGCCCGCTTTCGATGCCCTGATTAATCGCTAACAGCGTCACCAACGCCACCAAGCGCGCAGGGGTAGGCGCACCGACTTGATCATCCACCACCGAAAGCGCTTTGCGTTGCGCACCCAAGCGCAGCATGGTGTTCATGAAATTCTGGCCACGGGCGGCGTACACCCAGCTAGTGCGAAAAATCAGGTGAGGGCAGCCACTGCGCTGAATGGCTTGATCACCTGCCAGCTTGGTGTGGCCATAAGCGTTTAACGGGGCAGGGGTGGCGCTTTCTTCCCAGGGGGCCGAGCCCGTGCCGGCATAAACGTAATCGGTCGAGTAGTGCACCAGCAGGATGTTCTGCTGCGCCGCATAGGCCGCCAACTGCTCGGGCAACTGCGCGTTCAAGCGCTGTGCTAACTCAGGGGTCTCTTCTGCGCCATCCACATCGGTCAACGCGGCGGCATTCACGATGAGGCCAGGATGGTGTTCATCGAGCCAGGCGTCTACCGCTGCAGCGTTAGTTAGGTCGAGTTCCAAGCGCGAAGGGGCCATTACATCCCCCAAACAACACAGCTGGCGCTGTAGCTCGAAACCGACTTGCCCACTCCCACCGGTTACTAAAATCTTCACTCCACGACTCCTAAACGTTCTCCCTGGTAACCGTGGCGATTGATTGCCTGCCACCAGTGTTTATTATTCAAATACCACTGCACGGTCTTACGTAAGCCCGTTTCAAACGTTTCACTCGGCACCCAGCCAAGCTCACGCGCCATTTTGCTTGCATCGATGGCATAGCGCAGGTCGTGGCCAGGGCGGTCTTCCACGAACGTGATTAACTCACGGTGGGTGCGCCTACCTGATAAATGCGCCGTGCCCACCTGTTCATCGAGCAAGGTACAAACCGTTTCCACCACCGTCAGATTAGACTGCTCGTTATGGCCGCCAATATTATAAGTCTCGCCCACACTGCCGTTAGCCAACACCGCCAGAAGCGCGCGGGCATGGTCTTCCACATACAGCCAATCACGCACCTGCTGGCCATTGCCATAAACCGGCATCGGCTTACCGGCCATGCCATTCAGAATCATCAGCGGGATCAGCTTTTCAGGAAAATGGTACGGCCCATAGTTATTGGAACAATTGGTAATCAATGTGGGCAGGTCGTAAGTACGGTGCCAAGCACGAACTAAGTGGTCTGCGCTTGCCTTACTGGCTGAATAAGGCGAGCTAGGCGCGTATGGCGTGTGTTCGGTAAAAAGGCTATCAGGCCCCTCTAAATCGCCATATACCTCATCGGTTGAGACATGATGAAAGCGAAAGACAGCCGCTTTCTGTGGCGCGTTTTGCTGCAGCCCCTTCCAATAATGGCGAGCCACTTCCAGCAGCACCGCAGTACCCACAATATTGGTATGAATAAAGGCCGCCGGGCCATCAATAGAGCGGTCTACATGGCTTTCCGCCGCCAAGTGCACAACAGCATCGGGCTGATACTGCTCAAACACCTGGTGCATTGCCTGCGAATCGCTAATGTCCGCCTGTACGAAGGCATAACGATCACTGTCTGCCACGGGGGCCAGCGACATCAAGTTACCCGCATAGGTGAGCTTATCCACATTCACCACAAAATAGGCGTGGTGCTGAGTGAAAC
>JAMCZP010000363.1 GCA_023485185.1 Gammaproteobacteria bacterium | reverse complement strand
CCAGGTCTGCTGGAGGTGATGGTGTTATCCCGGCTGACTCTAAAGCAAGGGAGCGCCTACGCGATTAGTTCACTGCTCTCCTATATTATTGTCGGCACTGGGATAGTGATGGGGCTAGCAACACTCGGTGTCTCATGGGATAAGCTGCAGTGGTTAGTGGCCGCATTAAGTGTGGGGTTGGGGTTTGGTCTACAGGAAATTTTTGCCAATTTTATCTCTGGCTTGATCATTCTGTTTGAACGCCCGATTCGTATCGGCGATACCATTACGATCGGCAATCTGCATGGCACAGTGAGTCGCATCCGCATTCGCGCGACCACGGTCACCGACTTTGATCGTAAAGAGATCATTATCCCCAACAAAACATTTGTGACTGACCAACTGATTAACTGGTCGCTGTCGGATAATGTCACTCGGGTCGTGCTGACGTACGGCGTAGCGCATGGCTCAGATATGCCGAAGGTGCATCAGTTGTTACGCCAGGCAGCGGATGAAAACCCCCGTGTGCTAAGTGACCCAGAACCTCAGGTGTTCTGCTTAAGTTATGGTCAGCATAGTCTTAATTTTGAGCTGCGTATTTTCGTCAATGATCTTTTGGATCGTCTATTTGCGGCAGATGAAGTTAACTGTCGAGTCGATGAGTTGTTTCGCGAGGCAGGCGTGCGCATTGCATACGAGCAGATGGATGTATGGCTACACCCAGATAACGGTGACTCGGTAAAAATACAGTCGGCTAAGCCGCTTACGCCACCGTTATCCTCGCCGGGAGAGACTTAAACCTTAGCGATGGCATGGAGAAGAAATTCTCTGTTTCCATCACTCCCGGTAATAGGGCTCTCCTGCCAATGCTGAATGATCAGCCCGCATTCGTCACAAGCGCGTCGAATGCTGGTTTCGACGTCTGCAAACAACATGGTATCGCGTACCACCCCACGTTTATCCAAGGCGCCGGGAGTTAGTTCAAATTGAGGTTTCACCAGTGAAATCAGTTGTCCGCCCGGGGGGAGCAGGGCGGCAATTTCGGGCAGAATCAGCGTTTGCGATATAAACGAGACATCCATTACCGCGATGTTAATGGGCTTGACGGCAAGTACGCTCTTAAGTGCCTCTGAAGTGCTCATGGCACGGGCATTTAAGCCTTCCAAGCAAGTAACGTGCGGGTTGCCTCGCAGCTCGGCAGCAAGCTGCCCATGACCCACTTCAACCCCCACCACATGCTGCGCGCCAAATCGTAACGCACAGTCGGTGAAACCACCGGTAGATTGGCCAATATCGAGCACAACGCAATCGTCAAAGCGTAGTTCAAGCGTTTTAAGTACGGCTTCCAACTTCAATCCTGCTCGGGATACATAGCGCTCTTCTGGATCATCTTCAACACGAAAGCGCGTATTTTCTGGCCATTTTTCAGAGGCTTTGGTTAACAGGTTGCCACTATTCGCTAAGCGCACTCTTCCATGGCGGATGAGGCGCTGCGCGCGGGTACGAGAGCTGGCCAGCCCTTGGCTGACCAGTAGTTGATCAAGTCGTATCATGAGTATGGGTGTTATTCGCTAATCAGGCCTATGACATTTCATCAGGAGGCGCGTTGGGACCTTGTTCTGCTTGCAGCACAATAGGCGGTATGCGTGTCGCTCCCCAGCTACGGTGTAAGTAGTATTTAACATTTTCCAGCTCCTCACTAGTGACTGCCGCCACTTCTCCGTGTTCAAGCGGATCATAATGATAAATGTAGAGACGCGATACGAAGCGCTCAAAAGGTAGTGATGCTTCACCAAAGCGCTCACCGTTGCCCGACGTACTTACGATAACGCCATCTCCCCAATCCTGGCCGCTGTCATTGTTAGGGTTGTAGAAATAAACGCGCATGACTTCAGAGGGATCAAGAGATGCTCGCAAAATCGTTATCGCATGCCAGCCAATAAATCGCGCTGCGCTATCGGTCACGGCAACGCCCGCAGGCTGAGGATGGATTAACGGCTGATTACCATTGTAATAAGGGTGGTAACAGGCATAGAAATGTCGCACAAAATTGTCGACATCACTCAGTTGCCCGGTGGCTACATCCACATTAATGCGGAAGCCACGCCCTGACCACCAGCCATGAAATTCGGGATTAACCCAACGATGGGGGTCGCCGTCACGTCCTATGCAGCGTCGGCCCATTTCGGCATAAATACGATCCAGGTGAGGCACGACAATGAGCGAAACAGGGTCAAGATCCATCGGCAGCTCAGTGGCAACCCCTGACGCGCTCTCTATTGAAGAGATGGGCTGTCCTTCAAAATGCATAATAATTTCGTTGTCACGTGCCGCCCATGCCACCATTTGCAATAGGTAGTCAGGGTCGTTATATGCCCACATGGAAAGCGCACGTGCTGATTGGCAGGTTGGGTTGTTGCCTTGGCCAACGCCCAAGGGCAGCCCCAGCATGCAAAGTACGCCTTCAATTAAGCGTGCACGGGGAGAAACACTGTCACCATAGGCCACGCTAAGTCGCGACTGAGCCCACTCAGAAAGCGTTAGATTGAGCTGCCGCCACATGGCTGGCGCAACCGGGGGCTCATAGAGAATGCCGCGCTCAAGCATTAGTGCAAGGCCATAGACCGCTTGGCAGGTGGCAGGGTAAACGCCACCACGTATAAGTGCTTGCACTAACTCACGATAGCAGAGTAGGCAGTCTCGCCCAGTGGAGGAAAGGCCCATAGCCTCGGCCAGTAAGTGATCGCCCTCTTCAAGCAAGTGGCGTAACAATACGGCGTGATAAGGTGATGCTAAGCCTGTGTCATGCATCGCTCGCGCAAAGCCCGTGGATTCAGCTTGTAGGGCGGCTTGATCCATATGCTCTAAGCGTTCGCGATAAACATCCACACCGGGATCTTCTCGGCAGGCTTGGGTGGGGCCGTAGAGTGAACTGACGAGCCTATCCGCCCCTTGACCGCTAGCGCCAAGATCAATGGCTGGGTTCGCCTGGCAAAGCGCAATCTGAGTGATCATCTGCTTGATAGCATCCACTTGGATTGGACGCTGTTTGAGAATGCGCCAAATCTCATCAATTAGCTGATCAACAATATGTTCGTAACCAATTCGTTCAGCAAGGTGCTGGAAAAGCTGGCGCGGAATGGTGGCTAATCGCCCCTGGGTTTCGCGCTCTGCTTCGCTTGGCGGCAAGAAAAGCAGCCATAGATTAATCGCCATCACCTGGGTGAGGTAATGGTGGGCATGATCTGCTGAGACCAGAGGGTGTTCGTAATCGCCCTTAGCGACAGCGAGAAGCCTGAGTTCACTTAATGCTTCAATGACAACCACATTGGCGTCAGCACTTTTCAGTGCGAAGGTGGTTAGCGTGGGCACTAAGAATTGAGGGGTTTCCCAATCAGAACCTAAAAAAACACCGGCGCCTTCGAACGCTTGCGCGCGCGCCTCCAGTGCTTCACAACCGCCATCCTGAAGAAGCACTCGCCGTGCAGTGTCCATCACGCGCGGCAGTTTGGCGGCCTTTGAGAAAGCAGGCGCCTGCGTTAGCAGGCGCACGGCATCATCAAATTTGCTCAATAGTCCATTGAGCTTGCTATCTTCTTGAGAAGACGTCTCTTGATCTGTCTTCACGGTGACTCCTTTACCCCAGCATTAGCGAGGATTATACATAGAAGTCGAGGTCTTCTTGGCGTTTTAGCAGATCGCGAATAGTATGCGCATCCTCGCCTTTGAAGTAGATCAGACCCCAATGGGTACCAAATGCGGTGCGTTTGGTAACGGTTTCTTCTACGGGTGAAGTTAGCTCATGAGACTCAAAGTAGGGGTGATCTTCAGTCTCTTCAGGAATTTCCAAGCGGCTAACTACTCGACGGCGCGGATAAACACCAAAACAGCCAGCGAAGCCATTAGCATCGACCACTTCTTGCGGGAAAAACGTGGCCACTTCTTCTTTAGTGCTCTTCGGATCGAATACCAAATAAGTGGCTTGGTAGGCGTTGAAGCCATAGACCCGCTCAAGCAGCTCAAATACTTTAAAACCAGGCGGACGATAAGCCACTTCGCCAAAGTACATTTCACCATCACTGGTGACAAAGTATTCCGGGTGAATCATACCAAAATCAATATCAAACGCTTTAATCAGCTTTTCGATCTGTTGAGTGATCTGATCACGATACTTTTCAAGTTCTGGAGAAGCGGGC
>JAMCZP010000106.1:2898-4176 GCA_023485185.1 Gammaproteobacteria bacterium | reverse complement strand
GGAGCGAGCAGAAGGTCAGCTTTTCAGGTACCATTTTGGAAGCGGCTGTTGGTGCTTGATGGATTGGTTAGGTTCTTGAAATCATAGCACTTTCAGCCGCTTTCTTTTATACCCTGTGAGAAATCCGGGCTGATATGTTTTGACCTGTCAAGGCTTGCACGGACTTTACATGTTGCACCTCCCGATGGCAGGCACCTTGGGCCAGGACAGAATCGGGCAGACTGCGACGGTGGATCATGCTGATATACGTGGATTGGGTACCACCTGACTTCACTGCGTCGCGGAGCTTGCCTTTCTCTAGCAGCAGGGATCACTTGCCGGGAACGCCCTTTGAGATTATCCCTGACAAGTGCCGGTATAACCCGGCCAAGGGTTCTCCACACCGGCCCGATCCTGCCCTGACTCAAAGTGCCTGTTACCTCCATTAGCATGATTTCCGATGCCTTGAATTCGCTTCCGGCTTAATGGCTACGGCCTCTCACACCGCGTGCGTTGCGGGCATCACTCGGCAGACAATATCCCAGATAAAGCCCGTAAGTTCGCGCGCCACGGCGACACACACCAGCTTGGTGTTCTTTCCCGCCCGCGTCAGGTCCCGGTAGCGCCCGCACAGGCGCTTTTGAGCCTTCCAGGCAATGGCTCTGGCCTCCTCGGGCGCATTAGCCGCCTTACGCTTCAAGTGGCCGGTCTGGCGTGCCGGGAAGCGATAGCTCCAGGCCGACTCCACCAGCATTCGCCGGGCATGACTGTTACCGGTGAGTGTGATCGCCCCCTGGCGTCGGCGCGAGCCGCTACTGTGCTCGCTGGGTACGAGCCCCAGAAAGCCCATCAGCTGACGGGGCGAATCGAAGCGGCTGATGTCGCCCAACTCCGCCATCAGCACCATGGCCGCCAGTTTGTCGATACCGCGCAAGGCAACCAACGCCTCCACCACGGGGGCCAGAGACCACTGTGGCAAGGCCCGTTCCATCTGGGTCGTTATATCAGCCACCCGTCGGGTCGCCGCCCTGACGGCATCGATATACTCCTGCAACACTACCTGTTGCCAGTCGTGCTCGAACCGCAATGACTCCAGCCAGTTGAAATGGGTCTGGGTCCAGCGGGTACGGCCCTTAGGCCAGTGATGACCGTGGCGTAGCACAAAGGCGTTCAGCTGCTGGCGCGCCTTGCGCTTAGCCTCGCGATGAGGCAGCAGGTTTATGCGGATCATGCGTCGAACCTCCGCATGGCCAGCCCGCAGGCCACCAGCAGGGCCGGCGCATCAAGCGTCAATTGCCG
>JAMCZP010000106.1:0-2888 GCA_023485185.1 Gammaproteobacteria bacterium | reverse complement strand
CGTTCAGCGGCTGGCGCGCCTAGCGCTCCTGAGCCTTCATGCCATCACGCGCCCGGGTCAGGTCGCGCATGGCCTCCTGCTCGGTATCCGGAACCCATACCGGCGTCAGATCGCCACTGCGTGCCAGTCGGGCCAGCTTGATCGCATCACGCCGATCCGTCTTGATCTGTTCACCGGGCGCCTTCGGAATCCGCGATGGCGCCACCACCTGGACATCATGGCCGCTGGCCAGCAGTTGGCGATACAGGCCATACCCGCAAGGGCCCGCCTCATAGACAAACTGCAGCAGGCCCCCGCCATACCGCTCGCTGAGCTGTTGAATCTTGCGCTCGACCCGCTTGGGCGTATTGGCAATCTCGCCTTCATACCCTGGCTCCTGCCGACCAGGTTCAGCAACGGCGATCGCTATCGTCTCCTTGTGCACATCCAAGCCCACGTAGGCGGTATGAACCGTCGGCTGCGCCGGTACGACAGAAGCGCCGGCGATGTGAAGTGACGCGTGTTCAACGTTAAACTTGGTCATGACCTGCCCTCCTCAATGTGGCTCTGTCTCAGGGGTTGTTTACCCATCCCAACGATAATCCACGATCGTTGAGGACGGGCAGGTCAAAACATCATGTCTAGTAAGGTGGTATTGCATAATATTTCGCTAAACCACCCAGATAGAACGCACAAAAAAGCCGCCAAGCGAAACTTCAGGCGGCATTAGAACGGTTTAATACGTGGTGCTATTGAGGCTGTAAGGTCGATACCTCTGGCCGCCAGAATAGATTTTGGCCAAGACGACTGAAGCCCCAGTGGCTTTTGGTACGAAACGCTCGTATTTGGTTATCGGCCATTGCACTTTGCCCGTCGGCATCACGGATATAACGAGCGAGTGTTATGGCTGCTTTCTGGCCGTAGCGTGCACCCGGTGACGCGCATGTCCAAACATGCCGTAGTATAATAGCTAGTTCAGGCGCGTGCTTATCCAAATATGCCAGCCCATAGGCACAAGCCTCTAGCGTAAACACGTCATGGCTACAGAGCTTCCAGGCGGCATTTGGCTTGCCCTTGGAGTCATAAGTATATGTCTTACCAATATCGTGCAATAGTCCTCCCACGAAACAGGCTTCCTGCATGAGTCGAGGCATGGTTGGCTCGTTAAGGCGCAGCATAGCCACTGAGTGGTTGGCAACTTCCAGCGAGTGCTTTAGCAAACCGCCTGAATACACATGGTGATAATTGGCGCTGGCGGGCGCATTCAAAAAAGCTTCAAGACGATCCTTCCGTTCCAGTACCCGTGTCAAAAACACTCGAAGGCAGTCTGATCGAAGCGACTGTACGGTCGCGACTAACTTGTCGAATACCTCAGGCATCGGGGAGTACACCCGTGGCAGCGATTGCAGGGTATCCATAGAGGCCACTTCATTCCGGGACGCCCTGCGGAACTCATCAAGAATGAATTGGCCTGACAAACACTTCACGCCGGAGGCGGTAATAAAGTCCAGATGGCCGATGCGCTCAGGTACTGTTGTTTTGCTCAAGTTGAGCATCGCGATTTGATCTCCCATGCAATCACTCAGCCGCAGTTTTAAGAATGGCGTTTTCGCGTTGTCAAACTCCACCACACGTCCGGTAAGGCGGTAAGTGCCCGTGAAGGTGCGAGACAGGTGAGTAGGGGCGTTATCAAGCCGTTTCATGGCGCTGCTCCTTCTGGGGCTTAGTGGGCGTGGTGTTGCCTAACAAACGCTCAAAGGCAGAGCCATCCATACGGGTGGCATTGGGGACGTAACGGGAATAGACCTTGAACAGCATTTCGGTGGAACTGTGACCCAGCATGCGCGCTACCCATTCTGGGTTTTCACCAGAAGCCAAAAAGAGTGTCGCGGCAGTATGGCGTGTTTGATAAGGACGGCGTTTGGTCAGCCCAAGAGACTTGAGCAAGGGATACCACACGCGCTTCGTCACATTATTGTGATCAAGTGGCTGCCCCAACTGATTGCAGAACACGTACTTACTCATATGCCCAGTGGCGGCATACTGCGTTTTTAGCGCGTCATACACTTGACCAAACATGGGGATTTCACGCTGCGACCCATCGGTCTTGGTGTATTCCGTTTCACCATTGATCAATGTTTCGCGTACCAAGATTTCCCGCTTAGCAAAATCTATATTTTTCCACTTCAACCCATCGACCTCACCGGTGCGCATGCCGGTAAAGAAGCGCACCGTGTAATAGTTGCAATAGTCTGCGCGGACGTTATCGATGATGCGTTGCACCTCATGTAGCGAAAACGGCTCGATGTGCGTCTTCTGGAGCTTTAACGGCTTAATATTTTTGTACGGCGTCTCAAAATCGAAACGCTCGGCCGCCTCATCGAGCACCATACGCAAAATGGACATATGGCTGTTGATCGTTTTAGGCGATACCAGCCCCGTGGCACCACGGCCCCTGCGCTTGGCTAGTTTGGTGCGGAACGCCAGGATGTCCGCCTTGGTGATATCTCCGATGTGTTTTTTCCCAAACGCTGGTTTAAGGGAGCTATCCAAGATCGAACTCACATTGCGTACGTGAGAGGCACGCCATTGGATTTTGCTCTCGTCGAACCACTGATCAGAAAAATCATTAAAGAGCGGTGTCTCCACAGCCGGATGAGTGTGCTTGATCTGTACAGGTTGAAGAGTTTGATTTTTAGCGGCGTTATTTAACCCCAGCTTCTGCAAATTTTTACTGCCAGGGAAAAACTCAGCATAGTCGAGATCATCTAGCAAAATCTTTGCTTCTACCTTTGCCAGTAATTGCTCCACCTTTTTTCTGTTAGTGGGCGTGTCTTTCAGTGCAGTTTGCTCACGTAACCGCAGGCCTTGGTAGAAAAAATCCAGATAGAGCTTACCCGTCTCTTTTC
>JAMCZP010000248.1 GCA_023485185.1 Gammaproteobacteria bacterium | reverse complement strand
CGTGAAATCAAATACAAGTGGTTACCGCTGACAGCCTACAGTTCGTTCGACAAGCTCTGTGAAGCGGTCAAAAACGTATGTGATAATTACGGAAAAAGTAACTCGATAACTTTTGCATAACCACTTAGTATGGGCAGTTATTTTCGCGCATTTGTCGATATATATTTTCGAAATAACGGGTCTTTTCTTCTTCTACATAAGAGCGTAACGATGCATACCCCTGAAGCTCACCCTTTTCAACTATCGGCACGACATTCGCATGAACCCAGTAATGATCTCCATTTTTACGGCGGTTTTTAACATAGCCCTGCCAAGAACTTCCCTCTTTTAAGGTTGCCCACATATCTCGGTAAACTTCTTGCGGCATATCAGGATGACGAACTACGTTATGAGGCTCATTGATTAGCTCTACACTTTCGAATCCACTTACTTCTATAAAACGCGGATTTGCATAAGTTATATACCCATTAGCATCTGTTCTTGATATAAGAAAATCTTCTTTATCAATTAGATAATTTACTTGAGAAACATAGCCGTTATTTCGCATTTCCCTTTCCCCCACTTTTTGTTTGGTTGCACCCCATTGAAGAACTATGGGCTTTTACAAACAAAAAGTAACTACCCCTCAGAGAGTTGTCACATTTATTGACAATCTTGTACTCCGAACATTTTTAACAGGTGCTTATTTTTCCTTGATGGTCAATAGCAGAGTGATTTTATGTCCAACTTCTAGGCTTATCCCAGGTAGTCAAGTAGATGCTTCATGTTTATTTATGTTTGCCGTCATGTATACACCTTTATCAACAACCAATCGCTTAGAAAATGATCATATCCAAGCTGGTATTTTGGTATTTTTCATACAAGATAGCAGTACACTCATGAGCAATTTCATAAGCTAAGCAGACAAGGTATGAAGTAGGCTTGGTAGACCATTACGCAAAAAATATAATTATAATTAGATAAAAAAGGGCCACATTACGCTTTTTCTGCTGTGGCCTTGCGCTATATTGGTTTGGCACCAAGCACTAACAGTCAAGTATTATCAGTATCTATCAAATTGAGTGCCATGGAAGGGCTGATGGCTATTACTGCAAGCCAACAAGCTTAGGGAGAGATTAATGCAGTCTATGCAAGTAAAAGATTATACGAAGGGTTTAATCTTATCGACAGAATTACCCTCTTTTTTGGTAGCGGACCTACTCAAATGCCCCAGCCTGCCTACCCTTCCTACAGTAGCGCTCAATATTCTAAAATTAGCGCGCAAGGATCACTCTTCAGTTAGTGATTACGCCAATGCGATTGAGCGCGACCCTGCGTTAACGTTGCGCATCATCTCGCTAGCCAATAGCGCTTTCTTTTCGCGCACCTCTACCAAAGTCAACGCTTGCCACGAAGCGACTGCGCGATTGGGGTTGGATGCCACCCTTGCGGCGGTGCTGAGTTTTAGCCTATTACAAAATAAAGGCATTGATTACCATTATCAGCGAGTATGGTTGCGTTCCATAATCGCCTCCCTAGCAGCTAGGCATCTTGCCATTCATCTGTGTCCCTCTATGGCGGGTCTCGTCTTTACGGCCGCCCTACTACAGGATATTGGCATTATGGCCTTAAGAGCTACCTATCCAATAGAAATCAACGGGCTTTATAGCGATGCTTCGCTTTCACATCGGCAACTGTCAGAAACAGAGCAAACGTTATTTGGCTGTGATCACTCACAGGTAGGCGCCTGGCTTGCTGCTAAGTGGGGTATCCCATCCCCTCTTGCTCAACGTATCAACGATAGCCATGGCGAATATGATATTGCCACGCCCGATATGCTATGCATTCAGTTGTCCGGGCCCATTGCGGATGCTTGGCTATCGTCACATCCAGCACAAGCACTTGTGGGGGTCATACGTGAATTTGAAATGTATGATGGATCCCATAGTATTTCTCTACATCACCTACTTGAGAACATTCAACAGCAGTTACCTGCCTTGACTAACATGCTGCAAATGGCGGCTCCCCCCTTACAAGATAATGAGTCGCTGCTTGCGGAAGCGCAGCAATTACTGTTTATACAAACCCTTCAGCTGAATGCCCGATTAGATGCGCAGCAGGCCGAACTCGCCTCACTGCGTAAGCGACAGGATGATTTAGAAGAGCGCTCGCGCACAGACGCATTGACGGGCCTTGCAAACCGAGCGTGGCTTGAAGAGCAACTGCAAAAGCGGTTTACCTTGTGCCAACAGCAGGCTCGCATCATGTCAGTGGTGTTTATTGATCTCGACCACTTCAAGAAACTAAATGATCAATACGGGCATCAAATGGGCGATGAGGTGCTTAAAAAATTCGGTAAAACACTGCAGGCTTTGATTCGTGAAGGCGACTTGGCAGGCCGCTGGGGGGGCGAGGAGTTTGTTATTATCTTGCCCGATGAAAATGCCAAGGCAACACATGTATTCGCAAAAAGAATCGCGCAGCGTTTAGAAAAGACTCCCATGGCTTACGATGGAGATCAGCCCATCCATGTGTCAGTATCCATAGGCATTGCATGTCTTAATGATGGTGGCTTTGGTAATGCCAATGAGCTTATCGACGCTGCTGATAAAAGCATGTATTTCATTAAGCGAACAGGGCGAGGCGGCATAGCGGTGTACGGCGAGCGAGGTGCGTCTGAACCAATTAATGATTAGTCCATGAAGTAGCTTGCTTAGCGTGTTAACAAGCTACGCCAAAAGAGTAAGTTATGCTGGAATTTGATCAAGTACATAAAACCTACCCAACACCCCAAGGCCCTATCAGAGTATTAGAAGATGTCACCCTTCACCTGGCGCCGGGCCAAAGCCTAGCGCTGATGGGCGAATCGGGGAGCGGCAAATCCACACTACTGCATCTTGCTGCCGGGCTTGATCTGCCAGACCAAGGCAACATCACTCTCGCTGATCAAAACCTAGCCTCTTTACCTGAACCCGTGCGAGCGAAGCTACGCCGCGAGCAATTAGGCCTAGTGTTCCAACAATTTCATCTAATCCCCAGCCTAACGGTTATCGACAATATCCGATTGCAGGCACGCTTAGCCAACCGCGACGATGCCGACTGGACTGCCTACCTTATTGAACGGTTAAGCCTCACTAGCCTTGAAAAACGTTACCCAGAACAACTCTCAGGCGGACAGCAGCAGCGCTTAGCGATTGGCCGTGCTTTAGCCCCGCGGCCACCTCTGCTGCTTGCCGATGAACCCACGGGCAATTTAGATGAAACCACTGCAGGTGAAGTGCTTCAACTACTGTTGAGTCTTGTTCACGAAACTCAGTGCGCACTACTGGTGGTAACCCATAGCCCGCAAGTGGCCGCACCGCTTGACCGCTGCCTGCGTTTGCGCCACGGCCAACTGATCAACACCGCTTTATGATCAAAGCAATGCCCACGGTACTGGCAACGCTACTCGCTCACTACCGTCGTCACCCTGGTCAATTGGCGATGCTGCTACTTGGGCTATGGGTAGCTAGCGCCCTGTGGAGCGGCATCCAAGCCATCAACGCTACCGCCCGCGACAGCTACGCACGTGCAGATGCGATGTTTGATAGCCAGCTCGATCAGTTGGAGCGACACGGTGGCGCCCCGATCACACGTGACGAGTACTATGCGCTGCGACAAGCGGGCTTACCCGTTTCCCCTTTAATAGAGGGCCACGTCGTTACCCAAGATGGAACTCGGCTGTCAATAATCGGTATCGACCCGCTAACACTTCCTAGCGGTAACGCGTTAGGTCAAACAGATACCACTGCATCGCTGACTGACTTTCTAATGCCTCCGTGGCAGACACGTATAGCGCCTGATAGTTTGGCGCCTCTAGGACTGGAGCGAGCAAACGCAGTAAGCGCCACGCCAACATTGGCAAGTGGAAGCCAACTGCCCCCGCTGATTTTATCGCCAGCACTACCACCCAACACGCTGATAATGGACATCGCCGCTGCGGCGCAGTTACTCAACAGCGGCGAAGCAATAACCCGCATAGTGACTTCGCCGGGGGCGCTATTAGAAGCGCCTCCCGAACTAACACTCACCCGCGCCAGCAGCCTTGCCTCCCCCGGCCAGTTAACTGAAAGCTTTCATTTAAACCTTACCGCATTAGGGCTACTCGCCTGGGTGGTAGGGCTGTTTATTGTTCAGGCTGCACTGGGCCTAGCGTTAGAACAGCGCCTGGGCATACTGCGCACTCTGCGTGTGTTGGGTGTTTCA
>JAMCZP010000152.1 GCA_023485185.1 Gammaproteobacteria bacterium | reverse complement strand
CACTGGCGATGCCCCACTCCCAGCGGCTATGAAAGGCGCTAGGGTCATTGGCGGTGTAGCATAGAATTTGATAACCATCGCGCTGCATGGCATCGGCTTGGGTGCGCTTTAAGCGCGGCCAGTCAGGATGCACGCTGAAGGCTTCAATGGCTTCACACTGTGTCCGCCAGTTTTTGGGCACGCTGCCAAACAGCACGCCAAGCGCTAACCGCTCTTTGCTTGCAAACTGACGGCAGTGGCTTAGGGCGCTGGCATTAAATGAAGAGATAATCAGCCGCTCTGGGGGCAGGGTATCCAGCATTATCGGCAGGGCGCGGTCAACCAGCGCGATGGGGTCGCGGCCTTTGTGGACCTTGATTTCCATATTGACGCCCATTTCCAGCTCGTTTAGCAATGCAAGCATAGCCTCTAAACTCGCCATTTTTTCGCCTGAAAAGCGGTCGCCAAACCAACTGCCTACATCTAAGCTCTTGGCCTTTTCCCAATCCATCGTCGCCAACTCCCCACGCCCGTTTGAGCAGCGTGCTACGTCAGCATCGTGCCAAATGACCGGGGTGCCGTCGCCTAGTAGCTGCACGTCTAGCTCTACCCAGGAGGCACCCGCTTGATGAGCAGCACGGACGGCCGCTAAGGTGTTTTCGGGGGCCGCAGCGGAGTAACCACGGTGGGCAACCAGAGGGGGGACTTGAATAGCGGGGTGCGTCATGACAAATCTCTAAGCCTTAGACGGAAAAATTAACATTAGTCTAGCATGGGTGCATGACAACTGGGTTTCAGCCTAATAGGTAATGGCGTGGGTATAAATACGCAAAGTAGCTGGCTTGATTTATCGCCCCCGACGCGCTTGTATAGCGGCTCTTGCCAAGAAACTTACAACTAATAAGGAAATACTAATGTCCAAGCGTATTCAATTTGCTCGTACAGGTGGTCCTGAAGTACTTGAACTGGTCGACGTTGCGCCTGTTGAACCCGGCCAGGGTGAAGTACGTATTGCCAATAAAGCTGTTGGTCTCAATTTTATCGATATTTATTTTCGCACCGGCCTATATCCTGCCCCCGCGATGCCTTCTGGTTTAGGCACTGAAGGTGCGGGCGTGGTGGATGCTGTGGGCGAAGGTGTCACGCATTTAAACGTTGGCGATCGCGTGGCTTATGCCCAAGGCCCGCTGGGTGCCTATGCTGAGCTTCACAGCCTGCCCGCCGATAAAGTGGTCAAGCTACCCGACTTCGTGGATTTTGAAACGGCGGCGGCCAGTATGCTTAAGGGCCTGACCGTGCAGTATCTGCTGCGCCAAACCTATGAACTCAAAGGCGGTGAAACCATTCTATTTCACGCCGCTGCCGGTGGGGTGGGTTCGATTGCTTGTCAGTGGGCGAAGTCGCTGGGGGTAAAGCTTATCGGTACCGTTAGCTCCAAGGAAAAGGCTGATCTCGCTATGGCCAATGGCGCTTGGGCAACGATCAATTATAGCGAAGAGAATGTGATTGAGCGTGTTCGTGAGCTAACTAATGGCGCTATGTGCGATGTGGTCTATGATTCGGTGGGTAAAGATACCTGGGAAATGTCGTTGGATTGTCTGAAGCCCCGCGGATTAATGGTCAGTTTTGGCAATGCTTCTGGGCCGGTCGATGGCGTTAATATCGGGATTCTTAATCAGAAAGGCGCGCTTTACGTCACTCGGCCAAGTCTTAACGGCTACGCTGACACCCGCGAGCGCTTGGAAATGATGTGTGAAGATTTCTTCTCTATGATCGAAAGCGGTAAAGTCAAAATCGATATCGCTAACCGCTACCCATTATCAGAAGTGGGCAAGGCACAAGACGCGCTACAAAGCCGCAAAACCACCGGCTCGACGATTCTACTGCCGTAGCTAGTCTGCTTAACCCAGCATGTGACTTAGCGCTCATAACGTCTTCCAAGCTACTGTTTACTCAAGACAACGTAACTGCTGTATGTGCTTCCAAAACAGCTCGGCATTGCCGGGCTGTTTTGCTTTCTCAACGCGTTAGGTTTATCGCAATGGGCGTTTGCAGGGGCTATACGTGTGTATAGTAAACGTCTAATGTGCAAGGGGGATGGCCATGCCCTAAGCATGGCGTAGATCAATCGTAGGCTGCCCTTATGAAAGGGTGGCAAGGGAGTAGGAAAAGGATGTCGATTGAAGACATGGCGCTTACACCGAGTACGCTAGTGTTTATCGTGTTGGGACTGACGTTGGCGGCTTTTATATGGGGGCGGTTTCGCTATGACTTGGTTGCCCTGGCGGCGCTGCTTGGCTCGGTAATGTTGGGGCTGGTGCCTGCAGAAAGTGCTTTTATGGGGTTTGGTCATCCAGCGGTTATTACCGTGGCGGCGGTGTTAGTGCTTAGCCGGGGATTTGAGCGCTCTGGGGTGGTCGATATTATTGCCAATCAAGTGCTTAAAGTGGGGGAGAACCTGTTCCTTCAGCTATTGGTATTGGTCGGTACTGTAGTGATGTTGTCGGGTGTTATGAATAACGTAGGTGCTTTAGCACTACTACTACCTGTTGCCATGCGGCTGGCACGTGAACATAACACCTCACCTTCAATACTGCTGATGCCATTGGCATTTGGCTCTTTGTTAGGTGGTCTAACCACGCTTATTGGCACGCCACCTAATATTATTATTTCCAGTTATCGGGGTGAGGTAACGGGCGAAACGTTTAGCATGTTCAGCTTTTCGCCAGTCGGTATTGTGGTAGCACTGGTAGGGCTTGCGTTTATTGTGCTGATTGGCTGGCGCTTAACGCCTAAGCGCAGTGGCCAAGCATCGACTAATGATATGTTTGATACTGCTAACTACTTGGTCGAATTAAAAGTTGGCGAAGAATCAAAAGCCAAAGGCTTAACACTACAGCAACTGCGCGATGAACTGGATGAGACCATCCCTGTATTGGCGGTGGTGCGGGATGATAACCGTCGTGCTGGGTACAATTTTCATGGCACCTTACAAGAGGGCGATATTCTGCTGTTAGAGGCAGGCCCTGATGAACTTCAGTTACTGGAGGATAAAGGCGGACTGAGTGCGATTGCTGAGCTTGAGGATGATGCTGAGACTATCGAGACCGAACAGTCGGACGTTGCAAGTGACCCTGAGAATAACATTGAGCGCAATGCTGAGGGCGATGCTGAGAATGACGTTGGGAGCGATAAAAAAGAAGATGCGAAAGATGAAGATGCGCCCAAAGAGCGTAAGCCAGTGGATACCGAGGGCTTACAGCTAATTGAGGCTGTGGTGCGCAATGATTCAATGATGATTAACCGCAGCGTGCGTCAGCTTCGCCTTAATCACCAGTTTGGTTTGCACCTAGTGGCGGTTGCCCGGGATGGCGGGCGCTTGAAGCAGCGTTTACGTGATATCCGTTTTAAAAATGGTGACATTTTGCTTCTGCAGGGTAGTGAAAATGAGATATCTGAAAGCCTCGCCTCGCTGGGCTGCTTGCCGCTGGCAAAGCGCGATTTGCACTTAGGCCAGCCGCGTAAATTGGTCATGTCGATCGCCATTTTCACCTTGGCCATTATTGCGATGCTGTTTGATTTGCTGCCTGCCGCTGTGGCGATGAGTACCGCAGCGCTAATCTCATTATTGATTGGCGTACTGCCGCTACGTGAAGGTTATCAAGCCATTGATGGTCCAGTGATTGTGTTGCTAGCGGCGATGATTCCGGTAGGTGAGGCATTGGAAACCAGCGGTGGTGCAGACTTAGTTGCTAATTCTTTACTTTATTTTGGAAGCGATTGGCCAGTCGTCATCACCATGGTTGGGCTGTTTTTACTCTGCATGCTGCTCTCCAATGTGGTTAACAATGCCGCTGCCGCGCTGCTAATGGCGCCGATAGCGGTAAGCCTAGCCAATGGCTTTAACGTCTCGATGGACCCATTCTTGATGGTGGTGGCCATCAGTGCCTCCTGTGCTTTCTTAACCCCGATTGGGCATCAATCGAATACCCTTGTGCTAGGGCCAGGAGGGTATCGCTTTGGTGATTATTGGAAGCTGGGTCTGCCGCTTTCATTGGTGGTGCTGGCAGTGGCTATTCCGATGATTCTATTGGTATGGCCACTTTAAAACGCGGAAGTTGTCGCTCGGTCTGATAGGTTTGACTGAAGTTGTTATTAGGTTCCGAAAATTTTGCTACCCTAATACGTTCAGATATCAATAAAAACCGAACAGGCCGGGCTTATGAATCAACAATTTCGTCAAGATGCCATTGTCGAGCTAGTTCGTCAGCACGGCT
>JAMCZP010000100.1:422-20511 GCA_023485185.1 Gammaproteobacteria bacterium | reverse complement strand
GGCATGCAGTTGACGCAGCAGTGATGCTCGCCAGCCGTTCCAAAGCGTTGGGTTAGTGGCATTGATATCGGCAACGGTGAGTACGTAAAGGTAATCCAGCCGCGTTTCATTACGCACAATCAGCGCAAAATCACGAATCACATCCGGGTCGCTAATATCGCGCTTTTGCGCGGTCATCGACATCAGCAGGTGGTGCTCAACCAGCCAACTGACCAGGTTGGTGTCGTGTGCCGAAACATGGTGGCGCAGGCAGAACTGCTCCACGTCCCGGGCACCGATCTCCGAGTGATCACCGCCACGCCCCTTACCGATATCGTGAAATAGCCCGGCCATCCACAGCAGATCCAGCTTGGGCAACTGCTGCATCAGTGCTGCGGCCACCGGAAAGTCGCCTTTGGCTTCGGGTTTGCGGAAGCCGTGCAGAAACTTCAGCAGCCGCAGGGTGTGGGCATCAACGGTGTAGATATGAAACAGGTCGTGCTGCATCAGCCCTACGGCGCGGCCAAACTCGGGCAGGTACTTGCCCAGTATGCCGTAGCGATTCATGCGCCGCAGTTGGCGCGGCACATTACCGGGTGCGCGCATAATGGCCATAAACAGCCGTTGGTGGCGCGGGTCTTCCCGATAATGGTCGTCAATTTGATGACGATGGTCGCGAATCAGCCGGATAGTGTCGGCACGCACGCCTTCGATTTCAGGGTGCTTGGCCATTAGCAGGAAGAGTTCCAACATCGCCGCTGGCCGCTCGCGGAACAGGTTGCGCGAACGCACCTGAATATAGCCGCCCTTGGTTTCAAAACGCTCGTTCAGCTTAACGGTGGTGAGTGCCTCTTTGCCGCGTAGGATCACTTCGTCAAAATGCTGTAGCAGCATGTCATTAAGGCCCGCCAGCGCCGTGACATGGCGGTAGTAGCGTTTCATAAACTGCTCAACCGCGAGGCGCTCAGGCGTATCGCGGAAACCAAACATTTCAGCAATGGTGCGCTGGTGGTCGAACAGCAGCCGGTCTTCGGCGCGGTCGGTGAGCATATGTAAGGCATAGCGCACCTGCCACAAAAAAGCCTGTCCTTGGCTTAAAATGCGCAGTTCGGCGTCGTTCATAAAGCCGTTGGCGACGATATCGGTGTACTGCTCTGTGCCGAAGTGACGCTTGGCCACCCAGCCGATCATCTGGATATCGCGCAGACCACCAGGGGAGCTTTTGAGGTTTGGTTCCAGGTGGTACTCAGAGTTGTTATAGCGATAATGTCGGGAAATTTGTTCCTGCCACTTAGCCTCGAAAAAGCGGTCGGCGGGCCACATGTGTTCAGCGCTTAATCGCTCACGCATTGCTTCACGTAGCCGTTCAGGTCCAGCAATCAGGCGTGATTCGAGCAGGTTGGTGATCACCGTAACGTCGGCTTCGGCTTCCCGTTCACAGTCGTTAAGCGAACGCACGCTATGGCCGATTTCCAGGCCAATGTCCCATAAGAAAGTGATAAAAGCGGTAAGCGGTTCGCGGTAAGCGGTGTCGTCATCCTGTTCAAGCAGTAGCAACAGGTCAATGTCGGAGTGGGGATGCAGTTCGCCACGCCCATAGCCCCCCACCGCCACTAGCGCAACGCCGTCATCGGGCCACGGGTGCTGCTCCCAGGCAATCGCCAGCAGTTGATCCAGGTACCAGGCGCGCCCGCGCACTAAGTCTCGAATGTCCGCACCGCTTCGAAACTGCTCATCCAGGCGCGATTGTAGTTCACGTAGTGCAGCTTTAAAGGGGGCGACCGGGGAGCGCGAGCCAGCAAGCTCAGCGCGAAAAGCATCCAGGTCATAGAGCGATGTGTCCGGCTCAAACCGGTAATGGTGAAGAAGCATCAGTTGCTCAAGAAGCTGAAGTCTTCATCGCTGCGCGCTGTCAGCACTTCCACACCTGTCTCGGTGACCAGTAGCGTATGCTCCCACTGGGCTGAAAGGCTGCGATCTTTAGTGACGGCGGTCCAGCCATCGCGTAACACCTTGGTTTTATAGCCGCCGACGTTGATCATCGGCTCAATGGTGAAGCACATGCCTGCTTCGAGTTTAATGTCGGCATCCGGCGCGTAGCCATCGTAGTGGAGAAACTGCGGTTCTTCGTGAAACTCAGCGCCAATACCATGACCGCAGAAGTCACGTACCACTGAGTAGCCATGCTCTTCGGCGTGCTTCTGAATTACTTTGGCCAATTCAGAGAGGCGCACGCCAGGCTTCACTCGTTCAATACTTTTATACAGACACTCCTGGGTGATGCGGCATAGGCGCTCGCCTTGAATCGTTTCGCCTATCACGAACATGACGCTGGAGTCGCCGTGGTAGCCGTCGGTGGTCTTAACGGTGATATCCAAGTTCATGATATCGCCTTTTTTGAGCATCTTGGCATCGTCAGGAATGCCGTGACACACCACATGGTTGAGCGAGGTGCAGGTCGCTTTTGGGAAACCGTGATAATTCAGGGGGGCAGGCGTGGAGCTCAATTCATTAACAATGTAGTCGTGGCAGAGACGGTCGATTTCACCCGTGCTGATGCCCGCCTGGATATGCGGGGTAATCATTTCGATAACGCGAGCCGCTTGGCGCCCAGCTTCGCGCATGTGTTCGATTTCAGAAGGCGTCTTGATAGGAACGTTCATGAATGCTCGATTTGGGTTCTGAATGGAAAATAGAATGGCGCAATTTAAAACCGTCAAACGGGGTGCGACTTCATCTTGGCAATGATCTATGGTATAAAGCCGCGCGCTTTCCTGCAATCGTGATTCCAAGCTTCTTTAACAGGCGAGGGGTGCGCAGTAGGGCAGGGCGATGAATCCGCAGCGTGCTCGCGAACGAGTGCGATGCTTGATTAATCACTAAAACATCAAGCCTTAAAAACACACATGCACCGGCACATGGTCCCGGGTGCCGCAGGCTACGTCTAACGTGGTCAACGGTCGGATCCATGGGGTGCGTGGAGGCCTAACCCGAGTTTGAGGAGTTTTACCATGTCTCACGTTAATATGCGTGACCTGCTTAAAGCAGGTGCTCACTTCGGTCACCAGACTAAGTACTGGAACCCGAAAATGAGCAAATTTATCTTCGGTGCGCGCAATAAGATTCACATCATCAACCTTGAACACACCTTACCGGCGCTGAACGAAGCGATCGACGTGGTCGAGAAGATGGCGGCATCCAACAACAAGATTTTGTTTGTTGGCACCAAGCGCAGCGCTAGCAAGGTAATTAAAGAAGAAGCGAACCGTAGTGGCCAGCCGTTCGTCAACCATCGCTGGTTGGGCGGCATGCTGACTAACTTCAAGACCATTCGCCAGTCCATCAAGCGTTTGCGCGATCTTGAAGTAATGCGTGAAGACGGTACGTTTGAGAAGCTGACCAAGAAAGAAGTCTTGATGGCGACTCGCGAGCAAGACAAGCTTGAGCGTTCTATCGGCGGCATCAAGAACATGGGCGGTCTACCTGACGCACTGTTCGTCATCGACGTTGACCATGAGCGTATCGCAATCAACGAAGCCAACAAGCTTGGCATTCCGGTTATCGGCGTGGTGGATACTAACTCCAACCCCGATGGCGTTGATTACGTGATCCCAGGCAACGATGACTCTATCCGCGCTATCCAGATCTACGTAAAAGCAATTGCTGATGCGTGTGGCCGTGCTAAAGCTGGCAGCGCTGAAGAGTTTGTTGAAGTGACCGAAGAGGCCGCTGCAGCTGAAGACAACACTGCTGCCGAGTAAATGGCCGTAGTGGATGCGGTAAGCAGATGTGCCGCATCGTGAGGAAGGGGGCTATGCCCCCTTTTTCCCGCACTAGAGGAAACAGCCTAGGCGGATCGATTTTTCCGGTTACTTGATGCCGGTCCCGCTGCGCAGAGTGATACGTAATGGTCATCTATCGTGCCTATACTCTGTGTTGCGTCTTACTCTCATAGAACCATTTCAGAGGTGAATTCTCATGGCAGCTATCAGCGCCTCTCAGGTTAAGGAACTTCGCGAACGTACCGGTCTCGGCATGATGGAGTGTAAAAAAGCACTCACCGAAACGGACGGCGATATCGAAGTTGCAATCGAAAACCTGCGCAAAAATTCAGGCCTCAAAGCCGCGAAGAAAGCTGATCGTATCGCAGCTGAAGGTGTTGTTGTTACGCGCGTAGCAGAAGACGGAAGCTACGGTGTAATGGTCGAAATCAACTCCGAGACCGATTTTGTCGCACGCGATGACAACTTCATTGCGTTCGCTGATAAAATCGCCGGTGCTTTCTTCGCTGCTAAAAGCGAAGATGTCGCTGCAGTGATGAGCGGCGAACTGGAAACTGCACGCGAGCAGCTAGTTCAGAAAATTGGTGAGAACATTGGTGTGCGTCGTGCCGTTGTCGTTAACGCGGCCGAAGGTGGTCTGGTGGGCGAATACGTTCACGGTGGCCGCATTGGCGTTCTGACCGTGCTGACCGGTGGTAATTCGGAAGTCGCAAAAGACGTTGCCATGCACGTAGCGGCGATCAATCCTGCCGTAGCGTTGCCTGCCGATATGCCCCAAGAGCAGCTTGATCAAGAAAAAGCGATTATCCTGGCGCAGCCTGACATGGCCGGCAAGCCAGAACAGATCGCTGAGAAGATGGTTCAAGGTCGCTTGAAAAAGTACCTGGCAGAAAACAGCCTGACTGAGCAGCCGTTTGTTAAAGACCCGAACCAATCGGTTGCTGAGTTTGTGAAAGCAGCAGGTGGCGAAGTGGTTGGCTTTACGCGCTTTGAAGTTGGCGAAGGTATTGAGAAAGAAGAAGTCGACTTTGCTAAAGAAGTTATGGAACAGGCTGGCCGTCGCTGAGGTCAGAGGTTTCAGAAACAAGATGGCGTGCGCGCGAGCGCACGCCTTCGCGTATACGGCCCTTGTATAATTCGTTTGTTTATACTCAGGGTCTGCCCCGCCTGCCTGTGTTCAGGTCTGCCTCAGGAGAGATGCCATGTCACGTGATGTTCAAGAGCCTACCCCCCACGTAGCACCCGCGAAGGGCAAAGCAGAGAGCTCTAAGTCAAAATACAAGCGTATTTTGCTCAAGCTTTCGGGCGAAGCGCTGATGGGTGAGCACGATTTTGGTATTGATCCTAAGGTGCTCGACCGCATGGCGCTGGAAATTGGCCAACTGGTCGGCATCGGCGTGCAAGTAGGTATCGTGATTGGCGGTGGCAATTTGTTCCGCGGCGCAGCGCTTAATGAAGCAGGGATGGATCGTGTAACGGGCGACCATATGGGAATGCTGGCGACGGTTATGAATGCCTTGGCCATGCGTGATGCTTTAGAGCGCTCAAATATTCGTTCACGTGTTATGTCAGCCATCCCAATGAGCGGTGTCGTAGAGCATTACGATCGACGTACCGCCATTCGCTATTTAACTTCAGGGGATGTTGTACTGTTCTCTGCAGGAACGGGTAACCCCTTTTTTACCACCGATTCTGCCGCCTGTTTGCGCGGTATTGAAGTGGACGCCGATGTTGTTATCAAGGCGACCAAAGTGGATGGTGTCTACAATAAAGACCCGGTAAAACATCCGGATGCTGTGAAATATGACCAGCTCTCTTACGATGACGCCTTGGATCAAAAGTTAGGTGTTATGGATTTGACCGCTATCTGCCTGGTACGTGACCATAATATGCCGGTGCGGGTATTTGACATGAATAAGCCTGGTGCCCTACTGAACCTGGTAGTAGGTGGCAAGGAAGGCACGCTGATATACAGAGGGTAATGACGTGATCAACGATATTAAGAAAGATGCCGAATCGCGCATGAAAAAAAGCGTTGAGGCGCTGAATACTAACTTCAATAAAATTCGTACTGGCCGTGCTCATCCGAGCATTCTGGACGCGGTCACGGTAGATTATTACGGCAGTCCGGTACCGCTAAGCCAGGTAGCCTCGATTAACGTTGAAGATGGTCGTACGCTGAGCATTGCACCGTGGGAACAGGGCATGGTGCAGAAGATCGAAAAAGCCATTATGACGTCTGACCTTGGCTTGAATCCGGCAAGCGCAGGAAACGTGATTCGTGTGCCGATGCCAATGCTCACCGAAGAGACCCGAAAGGGTTACATTAAGCAAGCGCGTAGCGAGGCTGAAAACGCCCGTGTGGCCGTGCGCAATGTGCGTCGCGATGCCAACGGAGATTTCAAATCGTTACTAAAAGATAAAGAAATTACCGAAGATGATCAGCGCCAAGGTGAAGATGAAATTCAGAAGCTGACCGATAAATACATCGCTGAGGTTGATAAAGCGTTGGTCGCAAAAGAGCAGGACCTCATGCAGGTATAAACCTGTGCTTTATTAAGCCACGGGCAGCTTAAGCTGCCCGTTTTGCCACACTCTGGCTGGTTTTTTTATGATTGATCTTTGGTGCGAGAATCCATGACGTCACCGCAGCTTCCTGAAAAACAGCCGGGCGACGTCAGCGCTTCTGCTCTAGTCGGCGAGGCCCCGCCGTCCCATGTTGCTATTATTATGGACGGCAATAATCGCTGGGCGCGCGCACGCGGACTTTCAGGGGTTCGTGGGCATCGCGCAGGGGTTGAGACCGTTCGTGCGGTGATTCAGCGAGCCGCTGAACGTGAAGTGAAAACGTTAAGCCTGTTTGCCTTCTCCAGTGAAAATTGGAAACGCCCAGCGGCGGAAGTCAACGCGCTGATGGAGCTGTTCTTAATGGCGCTCAAGCGTGAAGTCAAAAAGCTAAACGAGCGTAATGTACGACTTTCCATCATTGGCGAACAGCGTGGCTTTTCCCATGCGATACAAAAGCATATCCAGCGCGCTGAAGGGTTAACAGCAAACAATACGGGTATGCATTTGGTGATTGCGGCGAACTACGGTGGGCAGTGGGACATTGCCCGCGCGGCACGCAGTTTGGCAGAGCAGGTGGCAGCAGGAGAGTTAGCGCCTTCAGCGATTGATGAGGATTGCTTTGATAAAGCGATGGGGATTGATGATGTGCCGCCAGTGGATCTGTGTATTCGCACCAGCGGCGAGCAGCGTCTATCTAACTTTATGCTCTGGCAGTTGGCCTACGCAGAGCTGCATTTTTCACCGCTGTTATGGCCTGATTTTGGCGCGGAAGCCTTTGATGCAGCATTAAACGATTTCTGTCAGCGACGGCGTCGCTTTGGTATGACAGACGAACAAATTGAGGCCCAAGGTGCTTAGACAGCGGATCATTACCGCAGCCTGGTTGGCTCCCTTAACGCTAATCGGCCTGTTTGGATTACAAGGCGGTGCTTTTGCACTGTTTACGGCACTTATGGTCTTGTTAGGAGCGTGGGAGTGGACCAATCTGGCCGGCGTAGTTCGCCAGCGTAACCGCCTTTTGTTAGTGGCGGGGTTAGCACTAATGATGGTGGTGATGTGGCTGAGCGGCGCTGCATTTGCCATGTGGCCGCTGTGGATTGCCGCGCTTGGGTGGCTGCTCAATTTATACTGGGTCACTCAATACCCTGATGCAAGTCAGCAGTGGCAGGCAACGCCACGCCGTTTGTTAATGGGGTTGTGGGTACTGTTGCCCTGCTGGGTCGGCTTTAATATATTGCGTGATAGCGGCGCTATTTGGCTTCTATTTGTGCTTTTGCTGGTATGGGTTGCCGATATCGGTGCTTATTTCGCTGGTCGCCGTTGGGGAAGGCGTAAGCTCGCGCCCCGCGTAAGCCCAGGTAAATCCTGGGAAGGTGTCGTTGGCGGTCTGGTAGCAACGTCACTGCTGGCGCTAGCGTTTGCGCTCTGGCAGCCGCTGGGTGTGGCCGCTGGCATCGCACTACTGATTGTTACTGCCCTTGTGACTCTGATTTCCGTGCTTGGGGATCTGCTGGAAAGCATGCTCAAGCGCTATCGAAACATTAAAGATTCAAGCCAGTTATTGCCTGGGCACGGTGGCGTTTTAGACCGAATGGACAGTTTAACAGCGGCAGTTCCCTTATTCGCACTGTTGTACATTCAAGTGCTGGTTCAGGTGCTCTCCCTATGAGTCCATCACCTATACAGCGTGTAACGGTGCTTGGATCGACAGGCTCTATCGGGACTAACACACTGGATGTTATTGCCCGCCACCCCGACCGGTACGCCGTCCATGCGTTAACTGCGCATACTTCGAAAGAGTCCTTACTGAAGCAGTGTTTAGCGCACCGCCCAGCAGTGGCTGTACTGCATAATCAAGCCGACGCGGCATGGTTACGTCAGCAGCTTAAGCGCGCAGGGCTGCCTACCGAGGTAAATTCTGGTCCAGAAGCATTATGCGAGGTTGCTCGGGATCCAAGCGTTGACTGTGTGATGGCGGCGATCGTAGGTGCTGCCGGTTTGCTGTCAGCGCTAGCGGCGGCTGAAGCTGGTAAGCGCGTGCTGCTAGCCAACAAAGAAGCACTGGTAATGAGCGGCGCGCTGTTTATGAACGCAGTTTCCCGTTCAGGCGCGATACTCCTGCCAATTGATTCCGAACATAATGCCATCTACCAGTGTCTACCCCCCAACCATCGCGGCGGCCTTACAAAACACGGCGTTCGGCAGTTGCTGCTAACGGCTTCTGGCGGGCCGTTTAGAGGCTGGGCGGCTGAAGACATTGCTAAGGTAACACCAGAGCAGGCCTGTGCTCATCCCAACTGGTCCATGGGACGTAAAATATCCGTCGATAGCGCTACCCTAATGAATAAAGGGCTGGAGCTTATTGAAGCCTGCTGGTTATTTGATGCAATGCCTGATCAAATCCAAGTGGTCGTGCACCCGCAAAGCGTGATTCACTCCATGGCGGCGTATCATGATGGTTCGGTGATTGCTCAGCTGGGTAATCCCGATATGCGCACGCCTATTGCCTATGGGCTTGCTTGGCCTGAGCGTATTAATGCCGGTGTTGAAACACTCGACCTTTTTCAGGTAGCACGGCTAGATTTTGAGGCACCTGATGAGGCGCTTTTCCCCTGCTTGAACTTAGCGCGTGACGCAATGTTGCAAGGCGGGGTAGCCCCGGTTGTCCTGAATGCGGCTAACGAAGTGGCCGTAGACGCTTTTTTACAGCGCAAGCTTGGCTTTACAGAGATTGGTCAACTGGTGACAGAAGTGTTATCCCGGCCTTCAGCGGGCTGTGCCGAGAGTTTAGAAAGCATATTGGCGGCGGATCAGTGGGCACGTGATCAAGCCGTTGAACTGGTAACCAGGTGGTCCGCTTAAGCATTCGCTGAGCAGGTCGTTAAAAGCGGGGCGTTAAGGAGTGTAGTGTGGGCCTGATACAGAATATATTAGCGGTAATAGTGGTGCTGGGCCTGTTAGTAACCTTTCACGAGTTTGGCCATTTTTGGGTCGCGCGTCGCTGCGGCGTAAAAGTGCTGCGTTTCTCGGTGGGGTTTGGCAAGCCACTTTGGTCCAGGGTTGATCGTCAGGGAACCGAGTTTGCGATAGCAGCTATTCCGCTCGGTGGCTATGTGAAAATGTTGGATGAGCGTGAAGCGCCAGTACCTGCCGATCAGCTCGACCAGGCATTTAATCGCAAGACAGTATGGCAACGCATTGCTATTGTGGCGGCAGGCCCTATTGCTAACTTCTTGCTGGCCATTGTTGCCTACTGGGCACTGTTTGTGGCGGGTACCACCGTGGTCTCTCCGATGGTGGGCAGTGTGGCGTCTGACTCACCTGCAGAACAGGCGGGTTTAGCGCACGGTCATGAAATTGTCGCTATCCAGGGTGATGCCATGCGCTCCTGGGAAGATGTGAATCTGAAACTAATATCCATTATTGGTTTCAGTGGTGACTTGGGTATAGATGCTCGCCCTGAAGGGGCGGCTGATACGCAGCGCTACGTTTTACCGGTGACCGATTATTTAGTTCGTCAAGATCCACCGCAACCGTTGCAAACATTGGGTATTACCCCGTGGCAACCTGACTTTCCCGCTATCTTAGGTCAGGTCGTCAGCGGAGAAGCAGCAGAACAGGCCGGCCTTATGCCCGGTGATGTTATGGTGGCGATTGACGGTGAGCCAATAGATGATTGGATGCACTTCGTCAATATTGTGCGCGGTAATCCTGAGCAGCCGCTGCAGCTCACTTATGAACGTGACGGGCAGCAGGCAACCGTCGAATTAACGCCAGGGCGTAATAGCTTAGAGACTGGCGTTGAGATTGGTTATATTGGCGCAGGCGCCCAGCAAGTGGAATGGCCAGAAGAGTTTCAGCGGGAAATTCGCTATGGCCCTATAGAGGCCGTAGGGCAGGCGCTGTCGCGCACCGGAGAAATGACGCTATTAACCGTAGACGCAATACGGAAAATGTTGGTCGGGCTTATTTCGCCTTCCAATTTGTCAGGGCCGATTACCATTGCGCAAGTTTCTGGCGACTCGGCACGAGCGGGAATGGAAGCGTTTGTTGGCTTTCTAGCGTATCTTTCCATTAGCCTGGGGGTGCTGAATTTACTGCCCATCCCGGTGCTCGATGGCGGTCACTTGCTTTATTATTTTATGGAGGTCGTGCGTGGACGGCCAGTATCTGAAAAAACACAAGCTTTAGGATTACGCATTGGGCTTGCCATGGTTGGCACCCTGATGCTGATGGCACTCTATTTTGATCTGATGCGCCTGTGGTAATGACGCGTGTAGCGCGCAGGATGCCTTGTCATCTGCCTGCACAAATGTATATGGTGCCTTTCTGGAATGATGGGCAGACCAACGCGAGCGAATTGACTGCATGAAAATCAAGACCCTTGGAATGGCGGCACTCTTGCTGGCAGGCGCCAGCGGCGCCCAAGCACAATCCTTTGATGTTTCAGACATTCGAGTGGAAGGACTACAGCGGGTATCTGCCGCCTCGGTCTTTAATGCATTTCCGGTGAGTGCCAATGACCGCGTCAGTGAGCAGCAGCTTGCTGCCGCTGCGCGTGACTTGTTTGCAACGGGATTGTTTGATGATGTCTCGTTAGCACGCGAGGGTGATGTTCTCGTCATTCAAGTGGTCGAACGACCGACCATCGCGCGGCTACAGATTAGCGGTAACGACCAAATATCCGAAGACGATTTGCGCAATGGTTTGCGCCAATCGGGCCTCTCAGAAGGCCAGGTGCTAGAGCTATCCACGCTAGAAGAAATTCAGCGTGAGCTTGAGGGCGTTTACCAATCTCAGGGCCGTTACAGTGCCAGTATCAATACCGAGGTTGAAGAGGTTGATGAAGGCCGCGTACAGGTCAATATCAACATCAATGAAGGCGAAGTTGCTAAAATTCGACAGATTAACATTGTTGGCAATGAAGCCTTTGATGATGAAACGCTGCGCCGCGTATTTGAACTAAATGATCGTCCAGGACGTATTTTTGGTTGGTTCTCTAGTGATGAGTACTCACGTGAAGCGTTGTCTGGCGACATTGAGCGGCTGCGTTCTTTTTACCTAGATCGAGGGTACGTTAACTTTGACGTCACCTCGACCCAGGTGTCGATTGGCCCCGAGCAATCCGAAATTTTTATTACCCTGAATGTTGATGAGGGTAATCAATACCGCGTGGGTAATATTCGTTTTGCTGGCGACCTACAGATTAGTGAGAATGAAGCGCGTCAGTTGCTTACCGTCGAAGAGGGTGAAATTTTCTCCCGCGGGGACGTGAACGCCTCAACTGAAGCGCTGCGACAGCGTCTCGGTGCCGAAGGTTTTGCCTTCGCTGATATTCAGGGCGTGCCTGAAATGGCGGGTGACGGTGAAACGGTTGACTTGGTGATTGCCGTCAATCCAGGTGAGCGTGCTTACGTGCGCCGCATTGAATTCTTTGGTAATACCACGACCGAAGATGAAGTACTGCGTCGTGAAATGATCCAGCTAGAAGGTGCCCCTGCGTCAACAGATGCCATTACGCAGTCTCGTCAGCGTCTTGAACGGCTGGGCTTCTTTAGCCAAGTCGAGGTGGATACCCAGCCTGTACCGGGCGAGCCAGACTTGCTGGACGTTACCTATAACGTTGAAGAGCAGCCATCCGGCTCGGTTTCTGCCAGTGTTGGCTTTTCACAAAGTGCGGGCGTTATTTACGGTGTAGGTCTGTCGCAAAATAACTTCCTTGGTACGGGTAATCGCGTCAATGTAGGGGCTCAGCGTAGTGATACGTTTACCAGCGTGAACTTTGGCTTCACCGACCCTTACTGGACGCTGGATGGCATATCGCGCGGTTATAATCTGTTCTATCGCGAAACCGACTATGCCGATTCTGATATATCGACATTCTCAACCGATGCTTACGGTGCTGGTATCAACTTTGGTTACCCCGTTAGCGAGCTTTCACGGCTTAACTTCGGCGCCAGCATTGAAGACCTAACGGTTAAGACTTATTTCGATACCGCTTCAGAAATTCGCCGCTATGTAGAAGATCAAGGTGAAGATGCCCAAAGTCTCAAGCTAACGGCAAGCTGGACGCGTAATAACCTTAACCGTGGGATTATGCCGACAGCGGGCAATTACCAGCGTTTGTCAGTGGAAACGGGTGTGCCGGGTAGCGATGCGGAGTACTACAAGCTGCGTGCCCGTGCTCAGCAATTTTTCCCGATCAATAATGATGAATCCTTCGCATTCAAATTTACCGGTAACGTTGGCTATGCCGATACGTTGGGTGGTAACGATCCGTTCCCGTTCTATGAAAACTTCTACGCGGGCGGGTTAGGCTCGGTTCGTGGTTATACCTCTAATACACTTGGGCAGCGCACTACGCCTGCTAATGAAGGTGGCCGTGATCGCACCTTAGGCGGCAACGTTTCCATCGAAGGTAGCGCTGAAATTATTTTCCCGCTGCCATTTATTGAAGATCAGCGTGCGCTGCAAACATCGCTGTTCATTGATGGCGGTAATACCTTCTTAAGCTCTTGTTACGATGTGCTGGATGAGGACGCAGGTCGGCAACAGTGTAGTTCTGGGGTGGACTTGGGCGATTTGCGCTACAGCGCAGGTGTCGGACTTGCCTGGTTGACACCGGTTGGGCCACTAACATTTAGTATCGCTCAGCCATTGAATGACGAGAGCGGTGACGATACCCAGTTCTTCCAGTTTTCACTCGGCCAAACGTTCTAATTTTGCTAGATCGCGCACCATGGTGGTGCGCGCTAGCGTGACCTAAGGAGTTAACACAATGCGTAGACTGACAGCGGTTGTCTGCCTGTTAGGCGCGATGATTTTGCCTGCTCATGCGGCAGAAGTGGCGGTACTGGACTGGCGGGCAGCGTTGATGAATACCCAGTCTGCACAGGCGTCCCTCAATAGCCTGGAAGGGCAAATTGGTAATCAACAGCGTGAAGCGCAGAACTTGGGTAATGAGCTACAGCAGCTACAGCAGCGTCTTCAAAACGAAGGCGATACTATGGCGCAGTCTCAGCGCGAGTCATTGATAAGTGAACTGCAGCAAAAAGGCGGCCGCTTTGAGCAGCTTCGACAGGAAGTTATGCAAGCTCAGCAGCGCTCTGAGCAGCAGTTCTTGGAAGACGCTGAGTCGAAGCTGGAGCAGGCTGTTGCCCAAGTGTTAGAGCGCCATGGTATTGACGTACTGGTCGAACCTCAGGGTGTGCTGCATTCAGGGGTAGACTTGCCTAATGTGACGGATGAAGTCACCCAGATATTTAATACCTTGAACTAACTTTAAACGATGAGCGGTGTGGCTTAGCCACACCAATGCTCCCTGGGTTCCCATGACGCACGCTTCTCACCACCTTACCCTCGCCGACATTGCGCGCCATTTGGGTGTTGCCTTTAGCGGCAATGCACAGCAGCCGATACGTGGTCTGGCAACGCTAAAAGAAGCTCAGCCTGATCAAGTGGCTTTCTTAGCTAATCGCGCCTATTTAAAAGATTTAGCGACGACTAAAGCTGCTGCCGTGTTATTGCATCCAGAGCATGGCAAGGAGTGTCCGGTACCTCGGCTTGAGATCGATAACCCCTACCTCGGCTATGCCAAGCTGTCTCAGCTGTTCGACCCGTTGCCTGCGCGTGACGTTGTTGGCATTCACCCGACGGCAGTCGTCGCTGATGATGTACAGCTAGGCGATGATGTATGTATCCAAGCGCATGCCGTAGTTGAAGCTGGCGTTGTGCTGGGCGATCGCGTTGTGATTGGTGCAGGCAGCATGGTCGGTGCCGACAGCCAGCTTGGTGAGGGTACGCGCTTACATGCCAATGTTACCGTATGTCATGGCGTGGTGGTTGGTAAGCGCGTGATCTTACAAAGTGGCTGTGTGATTGGCGGCGATGGCTTTGGTTTTGCTCACGATGGCGCTGGCTGGCATAAAATTGTGCAGCTGGGCGGCGTTGTGTTGGGAGATGACGTAGAAGTAGGTAGCTGCTCCAGCATTGATCGGGGCGCGCTGGGCGATACGGTAGTCGGTAATGACGTCAAAATTGATAGCCAAGTGCAAATTGCCCATAACGTTATCATTGGAGACCATAGCGCCTTAGCGGGCTGCGTAGGTATCGCTGGTTCAACCAAGGTCGGTAAGCACTGCATGCTGGGTGGAGGCGTTGGCTTGTCTGGCCATCTTACCATTTGCGATGGTGTTCAAGTGACCGGCATGAGCTTGGTGACAAATTCTATTCATGAACCTGGGGTGTACTCCTCGGGTACTGGAGCGATGCTAAATACCCAGTGGCGGAAAAATGCGGTGCGTTTTAAACAGCTTGATGACATCGCTAAGCGGTTGGCAAGAATAGAAAAAAAACAGCGTGATTAATGAACGCTGGATGAAATTATTGGCCACTGGCTTGAGGCTAACTAGCAGCGCGTTATAATCCACTGCCTATTGACCGGCAGGATGCTGGTATTTGCCTGAGAATTATCAGGCGTTTTGTTATTTTAGAGGTCGCTACGATGGTTATGGATATCAATGAAATTCGCGAATACTTACCCCACCGTTATCCTTTTCTATTGGTGGATCGAGTAACGCAGCTAGCCATCGGTGAGTCGATTGTTGGGTATAAGAATGTCAGCATTAATGAGCCATTTTTCAATGGCCATTTTCCTCATCATCCCATTATGCCAGGTGTTTTGGTGCTTGAGGCGTTGGCTCAGGTTTGCGGTATTCTAGGCTTTAAAACCGTTAACAAGTTGCCGGCAGATGGCTATGTATACTATCTCGTAGGCAGTGATAATGTGCGCTTTAAGCGTCCCGTGATGCCAGGTGACCAACTGACCTTAGAAGCTAATGTCATTAAAGGTAAACGCGGCATTTGGAAGTTTGCCTGCCGCGCTACGGTTGATGGTGAACTTGCCTGCGAAGCGGAAATAATTTGTGCTGAGAGGAAGGTGGCTTGATACATCCTACTGCCTTGGTCGACTCAACGGCGCAGCTTGCAGATGACGTTGAAGTAGGACCTTTTAGCATCATTGGCCCCGGCGTTATTATCGGGGCTGGATCAGTTATCGGTCCCCATGTGGTAGTTAAAGGTCCTACTACGCTGGGTGAGCGCACGCGCATTTTTCAGTTCGCTTCGGTAGGTGAGGACTGTCAGGATAAAAAATACGCGGGTGAGCCTACGCGATTAGTCATGGGTGACGATAACGTGATTCGCGAAGGGGCGACGCTGCATCGTGGCACAGTGCAGGATCGCAGTGAAACGACTATCGGGTCGCGTAACTTATTCATGGCTTACGTACATGTCGGTCACGACTGCGTGATTGGCAACGACTGCATCCTGGCCAACCAAGTAACCCTGGCTGGCCATGTTACGGTGGGTAATCACGTTATTCTCGGTGGCTTGTCAGCCGTGCATCAGTTCTGCCATTTTGGCGATCATGCGATGGCCGGTGGTGGTTCGATCATCACCAAAGACACGCCCGCCTATATCATGATCAATGGCAACCCTGCAGAGGCTCGTGGCTTGAATTTGGTGGGTTTGAAACGGCGTGGCTTTAGCCGTGAAGCGATCAGCGCGCTTACCACTGCCTATAAGATAGTCTATCGCCAAGGCCTAACAACGGAGCAGGCGCTAATCGAAATGCGCAGTCGTTTTGATATACCCGAGGTTGAGCATTTTGCTGCTTCTATTGAGCGTTCGACCCGCGGTATCACTCGCTAACCCATGCTGAACTTCTTATGACCCTGCAACGTGTTTATATCGTGGCCGGGGAACTCTCTGGCGATATTCTCGGCGCTGGTCTGATGCGTGAACTTAAAGCACGTTACTCAGGCGTCGAGTTTCGTGGCATCGGTGGGCCGCGCATGCAGTCTGAAGGCATGGAGAGCCGCTTTCCTCTAGAAACTCTCGCTGTGATGGGGCTGGTCGAAGTACTAAAGCACCTCCCCGAATTGATCCGTGTGCGGCGTACATTAAAAGCCGAAGCGTTGGCCTGGCAGCCTGACATTATGCTGGGTATTGATGCACCAGACTTTAATTTAGGCCTGGAGCGCCAGCTCCGTGAGGCGGGTATTACCACCGCTCACTATGTGAGTCCTTCGGTATGGGCGTGGCGCCAGGGGCGCGTAAAAGGTATCGCCAAGTCGGTAAATGGCATGCTGACCTTGCTTCCTTTTGAAGCCGCTTTCTATCGTGAGCATCGCGTGCCTGTGGCGTTTGTGGGGCATCCCCTGGCAGACGAAATGCCGCTTCAAAATGACCGCGCTGCCACCCGTCAAGAGCTAGCATTAGCCCTGGATCGCCCGGTGTTGGCGCTATTGCCCGGCTCCCGAGCCAATGAAGTCCGTTTCCTGGGTGATACCTTTCTTGCCGCTGCCGAGCAGCTCTGTCAGCGTCAGCCCGAGCTTCAGGTCGTTATCCCCGCAGCAACGCCCGACCGCCGCCGTGAAATCAGTATGTTGCTGACGCACTATCCCCTGCTCACCGAGCGCACGACGCTCTTGGATGGTCAGGCTCGCGAAGCCATGGTGGCTAGCGACATCGTTCTGCTGGCCTCGGGCACTGCCGCGTTGGAGGCGATGCTATGTCATCGCTCTATGCTGGTCGCGTACAAGATGGCACCGATGACGCATTGGCTGGCTAAGCGGCTAGTGAAAACGCGCTGGGTATCGCTGCCCAACTTGATTGCTCAAGAAACTCTGGTGCCGGAACTGATCCAGGATGCCGCCTCACCTGAGGCGATTGCCGAACGGTTGGGTGCCATGCTAGCAGACGACGCTAGCCGTCACGCTTTGGAAACACGCTTTGCCACGATGCATGCCACCCTTCAGCGTAACGCCAGTCGTCGCGCTGCTGAGGCGATTAGCCAGCTAGTGGCGGGCCAGCCCCTAGAGACGGTTTATGACGAATAAAAGCATGTCGATTGAGCGCTGGTGTATTGAGCATGCGGATTTTCCGCCACTTGAGATTGCCTATGGCGGCGAGCTGTTAGCCGGGGTGGATGAAGTGGGTCGTGGCCCGCTGATAGGCAGCGTGGTCGCCGCCGCAGTGATCCTTGATCCTACCAAACCGATTGACGGTCTCACCGACTCAAAAAAGCTTACCGCCGGCAAGCGTGAAGCGTTGGATCTTCAGATTCGCGAGCGAGCACTGGCCTTTGCCGTGGCAGAAGCGAGCGCGGCTGAAGTGGATGCACTGAATATTTACCACGCCACCCACTTAGCCATGCGTCGAGCCATTGATGCACTGGCACCGGCGGCGGAATATCTACTAGTAGATGGCAATAAGTTACCTGGCCATCTACTGCCTGGGCAGGCCGTGGTGAAGGGCGATGCGCGTCACGCGGCCATCGCCGCCGCATCAATTCTGGCCAAGGTTGCTCGGGACGCGCAAATGGTTGCCTTAGATGAGTGCTATCCTGAATATGGTTTTGCGCGCCATAAAGGCTACCCGACCAAAGAGCACCTGACGGCGCTTTCAGCTCACGGGCCACTTGCCGAACATCGTCGTAGCTTTGCGCCGGTGCAGCGTCAGTTGGCGCTGCTTTAACGTCTTTCTTCTTCATCTAGCGTATTTCTGAGAGTCTCATGACGGTCCCGTTCGTTCATTTACGTTTACACAGTGAATACTCCCTGGTTGACGGTCTGGTTAAGCTCAAATCGCTGGTCAGCACTACTGCTGAACGGGCGATGCCTGCGCTTGCCCTGACCGATGAAACTAACCTGTTTGGTTTGGTTAAGTTTTACAAATCCGCCCAGGGGGCGGGGTTAAAGCCGATTATCGGCAGCGATTTATGGCTGCAAAATCCTCACGATGAATCCCATCCCTACCGGCTAACGTTGCTTGCGATGAACGACGTTGGCTATCGAAACCTGACCGAATTGATCTCGAAGGGGTGGACACACGGACAGCGTCAGGGGCGCGCTATTCTCGATAAGCAGTGGGTGTTAGAGCAAAACGAAGGCCTGATTGCACTCTCCGGTGCGCGGGAAGGAGAAATTGGTCGTCACCTGTTGGCTGACCATGAACCTGAAGCGCGTCAGATGCTTAAAGAGTGGCAGGCGGCGTTTCCCGAGCGTTTTTACTTGGAGTTAGTGCGTACCGGCCGCCCGTTGGAAGAAGCCTGCGTACATGCCAGCGTTAAGTTGGCCATTGAGACAGGTACGCCGGTGGTGGCCACTAACGACGTGCGCTTTTTAGAGCGCGAGGATTTTTGGGCCCACGAAACCCGCGTGGCGATTGGCGAAGGCCGGGCGCTGGACGATCCGCGCCGCGAACGCCGCTACACCGAAGAGCAGTACCTAAAAAGCCCCGACGAGATGGCGGCTTTGTTCTCTGATATTCCTGAAGCGCTGGAGAACAGCGTTATGATTGCCGAGCGCTGCAGCGTGGATGTGCGCCTGGGCGAAATTTTCCTACCCGAGTTCGAAATTCCTGAGGGCATGACCCAGGATGAGTTCTTTCGCAAGGTCTCCCACGATGGCCTGACCGATCGGCTTGATTTTCTGTTTCCCGCTGAACGCTACCCTCGCGACAGCGAAGAGTACCAGGCGATCGACCAGCGCTACCGCGACCGGCTGGAGTTCGAACTCAACGTTATTATCCAGATGGGCTTCCCTGGCTACTTCCTGATCGTGATGGACTTTATCCAGTGGGCGAAAGATAACGGTGTGCCGGTTGGGCCTGGGCGGGGGTCTGGTGCCGGTTCGCTGGTGGCCTACGCGCAGAAGATCACGGATTTAGACCCGATTGGTTACGACCTGCTGTTCGAGCGCTTTTTGAACCCTGAACGTGTCTCGATGCCCGACTTTGACGTCGATTTCTGCATGGAGAAACGCGACAAAGTCATTGAGTACGTAGCCGAGCGCTATGGTCGTAATGCGGTATCGCAGATTGTTACCTTTGGCACCATGGCGGCCAAAGCCGTTGTGCGTGACGTTGCCCGCGCTCAGGGTCGCCCCTACTCGCTGGGGGATAAGCTCTCCAAGCTGATTCCTTTTGAAGTGGGCATGACCCTTTCCAAAGCGATTGAGCAGGAGCCAGCGCTTAAAGAGTTTATCGGCAACGATGAAGAGGCCGAAGAGATCTGGGAGATGGCCCTCAAGTTAGAGGGCACCACGCGTGGCACCGGCAAGCACGCCGGGGGCGTGGTGATTGCGCCTACCAAATTAACAGATTTTTCACCCCTGCTATGCGATGAAGATGGCGCTGGTTTGGTGGTTCAATTCGATAAAAACGATATTGAAGAGGCCGGGCTGGTTAAGTTCGACTTCCTGGGTCTGCGGACGCTGACGATTATCGACTGGGCGCTGGAGATGGTCGACAAAGTGCGCAGCGTTAACGGCCAGGGACCGCTTAATATCGACAGTATCCCGCTGGATGACGCTCCCACCTTCGAGATGCTCAAACGCGCCGAGACCACGGCGGTGTTCCAGCTTGAATCCCGAGGCATGAAGGAGCTCATCAAGCGCCTGCTGCCCGACTCCCTGGACGATATGATCGCCTTGGTGGCGCTGTTTCGCCCTGGCCCGCTGCAGTCGGGCATGGTAGATGACTTTATCAACCGTAAGCACGGCCGAGCCGAAGTCTCTTACCCACACCCGGATTACCAGCATGAGCTGCTAAAGCCAGTGCTGTCGCCTACCTACGGCATTATTCTTTACCAAGAGCAGGTCATGCAGATCGCTCAGGTGATGGCAGGCTACAGCCTGGGCCAGGCCGATATGCTGCGCCGGGCCATGGGTAAGAAAAAGCCCGAAGAGATGGCCAAG
>JAMCZP010000100.1:0-395 GCA_023485185.1 Gammaproteobacteria bacterium | reverse complement strand
CGCACTCGGCCGCTTACGCCTTGGTTTCCTACCAGACCGCGTGGCTAAAAGCCCACTATTCAGGGCCCTTTATGGCCGCGGTTATGTCCACTGAAATGGACAACCTGGATAAAGTGGTGCCGCTGATTGAAGAGTGTCGTAACCTCAAGCTCACCGTCACTCCACCGAACGTCAATGTGGGTGGTTACAAATTCACCGTCGATACCGATGCCCGCGTGGTTTATGGCCTGGGTGCCATTCGTGGTGTAGGTGAGGGGCCGATTGGCGCGATTGTGGAAGCCCGCAACGCCGACGGCCCATTTAAAGATATCTTCGATTTCTGCCGCCGTATTGACCCCAAACGGATGAATAAGCGCACCCTGGAAGCGCTGATTCGCTCCGGCGCGCTGGATACC
>JAMCZP010000341.1 GCA_023485185.1 Gammaproteobacteria bacterium | reverse complement strand
ACGGCGGCAGTGCCATTGATACAGAGGGTGGCACTTGGATAGTGCACGCTAACATCACGTACACCATCAAGGCGTTTGAGGGAGCCCTCCACGGCTAGAGCGCAACTGGTACACCACATGCCGTGGAGGGTATAGAGCTTTTCTTCCTCGCTGTGAAGCGTCGTGCTTACAGGCAAGGCGGAATGCCGATAATAGGCAACGCTGCGAATAGTACGCCTAGCGTTGAAAACAGATATAGTCCAGCGGAAACTGCTGCATTAAAGCGTAAGCGCCCTTCATGACGTTTTGCTTCGCGGCAACAGCCCAAGGTTAACGCTGCTAATAACGCAATGGATACGATACTAACCAGCAAAAGGATGGCATTAACCAGGGTAAAAACACCCTGCTCGGGGGCAGGCGGTGCCACAGCACAGGCCACCGCATGCCCACCATAAACAGCGACAAACCAGACACACCAAAGGGTTAAGCCAATCACAAAATGCAATGGATGAGTTAAGTGCAAACGCTGCATAGTCGACGTCATCAGCTTAGCTCCCTATTACGCGTGGCAGTACTGCAAGCGCGCCCACCAGTATCCAGAATGTCACTACGTTATAACGCCACAGCTGGGCAACCACCGCGGGCTCGAAGGGTGCATGAGCGCCCACATAGCCATAACCGACCCGCAAGCCCTGCATTAAGGTAAGAATGGCACCCAAACCACCATGGAAAAGAGCATATATCAGCCCGACCATCATGATTGCATCATGCGCTGTTTCCGTCACCGCCAAGTCTGCACTCAGCAACACCCACAGCGTAATCGCTACCTGTACAAAGCCCAGGGCACTAATGGTGTACATGCCAATCGCTAACCCAGCGTCGCGTTTTTGGCGCAAGCCGCGCACACATTTTTCCAATAACCCGGCGCCGAAGGTGAGTGCCACACCCGCTACGATAAGGGCAATCAGTGACAGCGGCGAGGTCTCGGGCATACGCCACTCGGGTGACACCGTCCACAGGTAGAACCAGCCAAATAGGTAAGACATGAAAAATGAGCCATTGGCGAGCATGGTGATCGACATCGCCCATAAACCAGGGCCATCCATCGTCCGCGAATGCAACGGCGGGTCACCCGCGGTCACGCGAGCATCGGGCGCGGCTTTAGGATGCGCGCCATTTTCCCAGGACCAGCGCAGCAGAAATATCCCCGCCACAATGACTGCAACACCCGCCAGCAGATAGACTCGCGTCAATAGGCTTATACACACCACTGCCAGCGCCATTGCAGCAAACAGCGGCCACCAGGAGTTGCCTGGCAGGTGAATAATCTCGCGTATTTTGCCGGTGATGGGGTCAGTGCCCCACATTTCACGTCGGCCATTCGTCGCCACTGAAAGGCTATGTTCGCCTTCCGCCATGGCGCGCGGTAGATCTGGGTTATCCCATAATGGGTGCCGGGTATCTACTTTGGGCAGGCTGACAAAGTTATAGGCACTCGGCGGCATGCTGTTGGCCCACTCAAGTGTATCGGCATTCCAGGGGTTATGCTTGGCGGGCTTGCCAAACCGGAAGTGCAGCGCAATATCCAGCAGCACCATCGCAATACCCGCCGACATTACGAAGCCGCCCACTGACGATATCAGGTTGAAAACATCCCAACCGGTGCCTTCTTCGTAGGAGTAGATACGCCGTGGCATACCCAGCAGGCCTGTCCAGTGCATGATCAGGAACGTGGTATTAAAGCCGATAAAGGTGAGCCAAAAGCCCCATTTGCCGATGGTTTCAGAAGGCATACGCCCTGAAAACAGCGGCAGCCAGTAATAGAGTCCGGCAATCAGCGGGAAGAACATGCCGCCCACTAATACATAGTGCATGTGCGCCACCACAAAGTGGGTGTCGTGCACCTGCCAATTAAACGGCACCAGTGCCAGCATAACGCCGGTCAAGCCGCCACACACGAAGATCACCAAGAAGCCTACGATCCACAACATCGGTAACTTCATTTTGGGCTTGCCTAACCATAGTGTAGCCAGCCAGACAAATACCTGAATGGCCGTAGGCACCGCCACCAACATACTGGCTGCCGAAAAGAACGCTTGGGCCAGTTGCGGTATGCCCACGGTAAACATGTGGTGAACCCATAGCCCAAAGCTAATAAAGCCCGTCACGATAATGGCAAAAACAACCCAGCCATAACCGACAATCGGCCTACCAGCAAACACCGGAATTAGCGTGGAGACAATACCCGCTGCCGGTAAGAAAATGATGTAAACCTCAGGATGGCCAAACAGCCAGAATAGGTGCTGCCATAGGATCGGGTCACCGCCACCGGCAATTTCAAAAAACGGCATACCTACCGCGCGCTCAAGCTCAAGCAGGATGCTGCCCAAAATTAACGGCGGAAAACCCACTACGATCATCAGTGCCATCGCAAGGATATACCACGCAAACAGCGGCATTTTGTGCAACGCCATGCCCTGAGTACGCGTGCGCAGTATCGAAACGACCAGCTCTACCCCGGCAGAAAGCGCCGAAATTTCAACAAAGGTGATACCTAATAACCAAAAGTCTGAGCCTAGACCAGGTGCGTACTCGCTACTACTCAGCGGCGTGTACATAAACCACCCGCTGTCTGGCGCCATTTCGATGACCAGGCTAAACGTCAGGATGATGCCGCCAAACAGATAGCACCAGTACCCCAGCGATGTCAGCCTGGGGCAGACCAGATCCCGGGCACCGATCATCTTGGGAATCATATAAATAGCTAACCCTTCGAGCATTGGGATAGCAAACAGGAACATCATCACCGTGCCGTGCATGGTGGTGACTTGGTTATAAATATCCGGCGACATAAAGTCTTGACCGGGCAGCGCCAGCTGGGTGCGCACCAGCATGGCGAGAATGCCACCAATCAAGAAAAACACCATGCCGGTGATCATAAACCGCAGACCAAGGGTGGTGTGGTTAACGATGGTAAGTGCTTTTAACCCCCGCGGGTTGCCCCAGATTTCATGCAGATCTTCGTGCAACCCCTGAGGATCTTTGGGATTTTGCGGGTCTTGGGGCGTTGCTTGGCGATTAATCGTCGTCATGGGGTCAAGGTCTCCAGCCAAGCACCCAGGGACTCCAAGGTGGCAGATTCAATATCATCGTGTGGGGGCATTTTATTGCTAGGTTTAAGCGTTTGATGATTATTAAGCCAATGATTAACCGCGCCTGCTTCCATGGCTAATACCCCGGCACCCAGGCTCGTGCGGCTACCGAGATCGGAAAGATCTGGCCCCACTTCACCAGACGATACTCCCGCTACCCGGTGGCAGCTTGCGCAATGGGTCATAAATGCCTCCCTGGCAGGTTCATGCTGTGGGTCATTAACGGCCAATGCCGCCAACTGATCCGTTTGTCGCTCAGCTAGCCAAGCGTCGTACTCTTCGCGCTCAACCGCCTCTACGTAAAGGTGCATATGGGCGTGACCCACGCCACAAAACTCGGCGCACTGGGCGCCAAATACCGCAGGTTCGTCCGCTTCTAAACGAATTCGATTCACCCGACCAGGGATCATATCGATCTTGCCGCCCAGTCTCGGCACCCAGAAAGCGTGAATGACATCGGCACCGGAGACATGAAAGTCGACCGGCTCGCCAGCAGGCATGATCAGTTGATTGGAAGTGACGACTTCTCCTCCTTCTGCCCCTGGATAGCGAACTTCCCACCACCACTGGTGGCCGATAACCTCGATGACTTCCGGCGGCTCACTCAGCGGTAGTGGCAACATGCGTTGCCCAACCGGAACACCGAAAGCTAATAGTGCGGTAATACTGGCGACGGGAAGCAAAATACCGCCCCCAAGAATCCAGCGACGTGCGATACGCCGCTCTTCAACTGGCGTGCGTATAACATGCTTGCGTTTAAACGCATATAGCCATAGCGCAGTGACGGCAATCAGAACGACCGTGCCAAAGGCCAGCATGATCCACCAGATCAACACCACGTCACGTGCAGCTGGTCCAGCAGGGTCTAAAATGGACCTGTCACCCGCGCAACCTGTCAAAAAAAGCGTAGTGAAAACAGTCAATACTACTGCAAGTTGGTTGACCCGCTGGCGGGTTAAGCGTTGAATACTCAGCGGGGCAGCATCTTGCTTGTCTCGTTCCCTCATTCCTTGATTCCCTTTTTCTGCCCACAGGAAGTGACCATGGCAAAATCTCCCCAACGCTCGATTAAAAGCCGCGCGTCCCTCGCTGGCCACCCGCTGCACCCAGTGATGATTCATTTCCCCGTTGCGGCCTTGATGGCCTTGGTGGCAAGCGATTTGGCTTTTTGGTACACCAGTGATCCGTTCTGGACCCGTACCGGTCTGTGGCTCGCGGGCGTAGGTGCATTTGGCGGCTGGATCGCAAGCGTTGCCGGTATTATTGACTTGGTAACAGTGAAGCGTATTCGTCGTTTGATTACCGGCTGGAGCCACGCCATCGTTGCCGTTGTGATGCTCTCTCTGGCCTCGTTTAACTGGCTGCTGCGCCTCAACGACCCCAGCGCTATTATGCCCTGGGGTTTGACTGTCTCGCTGATTACAGGCGGCCTGATTGCGCTGGCGGGCTGGCTCGGTGGCCAGTTGGTTTATGAACACGCCGTGGGTGTTGATGTTGATGACTGACGCATTGGAAGGCCTCGCTACATTCGATGACATTGCCACTAACTCCAGTCCAATGGCTTCGCCAGCACGAAGGTGAGCACTGCAATAATACCTGCCAACGCAACGAACAGCGCTACCCAGTTGGCGGGTTTAACCCATCGGTAGTGGCCTTGCTCTAAACGCAAAATGAGCCAGCCGAAGCTACCATGAGCGGCCACCATGGCGACCACGGCCACCAGTTTAAAAATCAACCAGCCACCCAGCAAACCGTGGAGCAAAAACAGCAGTGTTCCGGAGGCAATCGCGGCCAGCGCTGCTGGGGTAGCGATGGAATTATAAAAAAAACGCGGCATGGGTGGTGTGCCCTGAGCAAAGCCAGAGTCTTTACGAAGCTGCAGCGCCTGACTCAGTAAGGCAGGAAGATAAAGCAGCGAAGCGCACCAAATCACTAGCGCGGCAATGTGAAGCAGTTTAAGCCAGGGCATTGAAGCTTCCTTGCGTAGCATAAGGCGGGATCGGTTTACCCCGTAACCTTAGCCAAATCGCCGCGCTGTGGCTAGCCCGTTTTAACTTATCTGTATCTCGTAACCCGTGAATTTACGAAGGTTAATCACCCCGTTATCAAGGATCAAATACTGCCCTTTGATGCCCTGCAGCACGCCCTCTACCAGCGGCTGCTTATCAAAGTTGTGCGATACCACTTTAGCTGGGAAGACGCTAACCGGGTAATGAAAGTGTTGCGCGGGCGTGTCTACAGCACGAATAGCGTCACTACCATAGGTATCGCGCAGTTGATTCAACCCATCGGCTAGCAGACTCAACAGCCGATCGCGTTCAGCCACTAAATCCATCGTATCCACGTCGCCCTTCAACATGGCACGCCAATTGGTACGGTCGGCCACCTGCTCCTTAAAGAGCATTTCGACAAATCCGGATTGCTGGCGCGTATCGACTTCCAGTATTGGTAACGCCTGAATCGCGCCCTGGTCTAGCCAGCGTGTCGGCATTTGCGTTTTGCGGGTAATGCCGACTTTCAGACCCGACGAATTGGCCAAATAGACCACATGAGGCTGAAAGCAGTGTCGCTCACCCCACTCAGGCTCCCGGCAAGTACCCTGGAAAAAATGGCAGGTTTCCGGCTTCATAATGCAGGTATCGCACTGGGCTAACCGCTTAAAGCAGGGGTAACAGTGGCCTTGGGCAAAGCTTTTTTTGGTCGCCCGCCCACAGTGGGTGCAAGCAATCGCGCCTGTCCAACGCAGGCTAAGCGGCTCACCAATACGCTCATTCAGCGCCAGCCGGTGTTCACCTGCACGTAAATGATAAACCACCTGTTGGTCTTGGCGGCTGGGTAAGGCAGCCGCCATTTTGCTTAAACAGCCCTGTACTGAAAAACCCGGTACTGCCGCTTCAATCACGTGAGGCATCCCGTGCCAGACCGGCCATTTCAGGCGATACGCCTGCGCCAGTAGCAGCTGCACCGCAGGTACGCTGCTCTAAGTACCCGACGCGGTTCTCCTCCGGCACGTTATTTTCCGCTTCGTAGCGCATTACAGCTTCCAGGCAAAGCTCTGTCTGCTCGGGTGTTAAGCGACGGCCATCGGGCCATTTACGCAGCGCAACGGCCTGTTTAAGACTCTCGTAAATCGCTGGAGTCATTTGGTTGATCATTTTCTCAAACGTCATTTCGCTCATTGCAGGCCTCTTAACGATTTTTCAAACGGCGGGATGAATAATACCAGCCTGTGACAAGCCCCACGAGTAGCCCGCCCAAATGCGCTTCATTAGCGACATTGCCAAACCCTACACTGCCCGCAATGCCCGTCATGGTGAACACCATCCAGCCCAACATAAATACCACTAACATTTGTGGCACAAAGAAACCGCTTTGTGGCACCCGCCGCGACATTAGCCAAACATGCGCCAATAAGGCATACACCACCCCAGACATGCCTCCAAACAATACGGTGCCAGTCATATACTGCGCTATATTCGCCCCAATGCCCGCCACAATAAGCAGCAACAGCATGGTACGACTGCCCTGCAGTGCCTCAATCTGGCGACCGAAATACCATACCCACATCAAATTAAAAATCAGATGCATCCAGCCAAAATGCAGAAAAGCAGGCGATAGCACGCGCCATATTTGGCCCGATGCTAGCGTTTGAGACAGCGTGCCGAACACCAACTCACCACCGGCAATGCCTATCGGCACAATGGTTAGGCTAACAATCAATTGGTCGCCAAAAATCCCGATCAGTGCAAATACCACTAGGCTAATCACAATCATCAGTGCTGTAACGGGCACTTTGCGAAGGGATATGAGCGACGTATTTATACTTTGCGAGCGTTGCTTAGCCGTTTGATTGAGCACTAATGGCTCACCACGTTTCCAGCGCTCTACCAGGGCATTCAATTCATCCTGCTGCCGGGGATCTGCGATCCATAATAATTGCCCATCTTGCTCATCGGTAATGCGGTGACCAATGCGATGCTGCCAAAGCGCTTGGCGCAGTTCGCTTGTATCCGCGTGATCCGGTAGAAGCATCACTGGATGCATATCATCTCTCTAATCAAAGCGCTGGCGGCACGCTAGCCGCTGCGGGTGGGGTTGATCACATGAAAAAATTGCAAACAAAAAAACCGGCGGTGAAAACCGCCGGGTAAAAAGCAAGGGATCATTCAAGGGAACACTTACTCTGATAGCCGGCAGCAGGGTTAGTTCAGCTGTTTTGCAAAAATTATGTAACGTTATGTATCACAAAAAACACTATCCTAATCGAAGTCAATTTCCCATGATTTTGGCAGCGCCCGCTCCTCTTTTGGAACCTTGATCCAGACAAAATGATCGGCGTTTAATGCCACCTCTCCACTCCATCGATAAGCCACCAAACGACCATATTTAACTGCACTATAGTCCAGACAAGCGATATTACTGGCAGGTAGTGCTGGAATGCCTTCACACCAGTAGTGGCCAATAAACAGTGGGGGCTGTTCGGGCCCGTAGTAACTTAACTTCTGCCGCTCTTCACTGGTCAATTCACGTGTTTCTAGATCACCCGGCAGGTTATCGGGCTGAAAAACCACATCGCCCCACTGCTGAGGCGTCTCGGCCCAAAAATGGGCGCGAAAACTTTGCCGCGTAAAACCATCGCCAGAGTGTATCGCGATTCCCTTAGGCAGTGAGACGTGAGGGCCGCGGGTTAGACGATCTAAAATCCGAAATGCCTGGGTAGAGGCGTCTGTCGATTCGACTAAAAACTGCACGTCCATACAACAATCCGGGTGACGCTGCTTTAGCTCTTTAATCAGTTCTTCATCCCAGCAGGCATGCACCACGCGAATGCCGTCTATCTCCAAACAGAGCGGAATGGTTTTGAACCATGCCAGCGTATCTTCCCACTCGTTGGTGTAGTCGCGGTACTGTTCCAGAGTATCTTGAATAATCCGGTTATGGCGTGGCGTGTGCTCTCGCAGCCAGCGTTTGTGGCTACCTGCAGGCGCGGGGTGAGTATACGCCAGGGCGTTGTACTCATGATTTCCCATCACGATATACGCCTCACCCTGCTCAACCATTCGGCGGGCGATAGTCACCGCCAAGCGGATACGTGGTCCGCGATCAATCAGGTCACCGAGAAAAATCACTTTGCGGCGAGGATGACGATACACACCAGCGCGCTGATGGTAGCCAAGCTTTTCGAGTAATGCAGCCAGCGTTGCGCCGCAGCCGTGTACATCACCAATTAGGTCGTATCCCTCCATACTCAATCCCCCAACCGATGGCTCCAGCCTAACTTGCTGCGCAGTACTTCATAGAAATTGTGACCAATCGGGTGCACCAGTTGGACGCGCTCAGGCTTACGGGTAATAACTAACACATCGTTAGGTTTTGCCACCGCCCGGGTTTGGCCATCGCAGCTAATATGGGGATAGGACTGATTGGTTTCGCCGATATGGATGCGTATCTCACTGGCAGCATCAATCACGATGGGACGGCTTGATAGTGTGTGGGGAAACATTGGCACCAGTGTCACTACATCCAGTTTGGGATGCATAATGGGCCCGCCCCCAGAGAGCGCATAGGCCGTAGAGCCAGTGGGCGTGGCCACAATTAAGCCATCGCTGCGCTGGCTATACACAAACTGGCCATCGATAAACAGCTCAAACTCAATCATGCGCACCGCTTTACCAGGATGCAGCACCACTTCATTTAAGGCCTCGCCATTGCCCACCGCCACGCCATTGCGATAAAGCACGGCATCGAGTAAGAAGCGTTGTTCAACCTCAAACTCCCCCGCCAAAACTTCACCTACGCGCGTTTCAAGCTCATCTGGAGAAATATCGGTTAAGAAGCCGAGCCGACCACGGTTAACGCCTAAAATTAATGTACCACTTCGGCATAGGACACGTGCGGCGCCTAATAAGCTGCCATCGCCACCCACCACAATGACTAAGTCACAAAGTTCACCCAACATTCGGCGACTGGCTTCCGGCTGGCCATGATGAGGTAAAGCGGTGGCGGTTCGATCCTCTATTAATACCTTGTAGTCATGCGCGACCAGATAGGTCACCAGACGCTGAAGGGAATCGACCACTTTTGCGCTACCCAAGCGGCCAATCAGACCAATCGTTTTAAAAGGAGTGCCTGATCGGCCGTTTGAAGACGACATGGATAGTGATTGTAAGGTGTTACACATGGGCCGACTCTCGCTAGCATAAGCCACCATTATGGAGACACCTTACTTAACGGGCAAATAGCCTAATGAACGGCCACTTGGCGGCGCTGGCACCACCAATGGTTTAACCATAATGAGGCGGCCATAATAAGAGCGCCAAGCAAAAGCCGTGGAATATCTGCATCACGGTTCCAAATGACTAAATTGACGATTAAGCCTGCTGGCACCAAGGCATTGTTCATAATCGCCAACGTACCCGCATCCACCTTGGTGGCACCTTGGTTCCAAGCAAAATAGCCCACGCCTGAAGCGACTAAACCGAGCCACAGCAATACGCCCCACTGAAGCGATGTCGTTGGCAATGCGGTACTGTTACCAAACAGTAGATAAGCGGGTAATGCCACTAACATAGCGCCAATAAAGAACCATCCAAATACATTATGCCAAGCGAGCGTAGGTGGTAAGTCGGCCGCTAGGCGACGATAGCCCACCTGCCCGAGGGCAAAGCAAAGGTTTGCCCCTTGCACAACTAAAAACCCCGCCCAGAAACCGCTATCAACGCTGTCGTAACGAATAACGCCCGCCCCTACTACCGCTAGCAACGCGGTGACTAAGTAGATCGGAGTAAAGCGGCCAAACAGCATGTCGTCCAGCAAGGCAATATAAATAGGTGTGAAAATGGTGAAAAGCAGCACTTCAGGTACTGAAAGCAACAGAAAGGATTGATAGAAAAAGGTGTACATCACACCTAACTGGATGGCGCCTAGTCCCATTAACGCTAAGCGCTGCTTACCACGCAGTAAACTGGGGCGTAAAAAAGGCAAAAACACCAGCATGGCCAGCGTCACCCTTAAAAGCACTGCAAAATAGCTGTCGACCTGCCCTGCTAAATAAACCCCTATCAGTGAAAAGGAGAATGCCCATAGCGCCGTCACGCCAACCAGATAACCCATCGTAAACCTCGTTTTTTAAAATGGTTTACGCGAATTATACGCACTTGGCCCAAAGTGCCAAGCAGTAAACACAATGAAGTTGAATTAGTTAACGGCGCTGAATCCAGTACCAGGCATAGATAGCGCCCGGCACCCAACCTGCTAGCGTCAATACGGCACTGATTATCACGCGCTGACTACCGCCATTGGTTAGTCCTACGGCAAGTGGTGGGAGCAGAATAGCCAATGCCTGATAGGCAAGTGTTAAGCCAGCTGGCTCTGGCATGGTTGGTTGTGTTGACTGTACCGGAGCGACAACTTGCACTGGGGCTGACTCCACCTTTGGCGGGGGTGTAAAGTGTTCCACTGCGTTTCCTGCTGGCTGTGCTGCTTTTGCCGATCGCTCCTGGGCTAGACGATGAGCCCCTTTATCGATTTTCTGTTCTAACGTTTCTGCCCCATCAGCCAAGTCATCGTGATGACGCTCCCAATCTTCCCAATCGTGGGGCGTGCCAGATTTTGGACGCTGGTGACCAGAACCGCGTGCCCGCTCCCAGGCCTTCTCTTCCAATGTGTTGGGACGGTCAGGATCACGATCCAGCCCCACTCCTTTACGGTTTAGATATTCACGTGCATCCATCAGAGGCTCCTTAAAGCGTTGAATAAAGCCAGGGTGCTAACTCTACATTGTTTGGTTAAATCACCTACAGTAAAGAAGTCGATACTGCATTAGGGCCAACAACCGCTGATTATCAGACAATAGCGGCGGTGATGCACTTATCTGCCGATAGCTAACAAAGTGGCTTAAGACGTTAGCTGAACACGATGCGTAAGGAGTGCTTTTCATGAATACAACAACACCCCACATCGTCCGCGACATCATGTCCCGAGATTGCTACCGCGTCTCACCGGATGCTTCGATTACTACTTTAGCTCAGGGATTAGCCGTCCACCGTTTGCCAGGTGCACCAGTCGTTGATAGCGCTGGGCGTCTAGTTGGCTTTATCTCAGAACAAGATGTCTTGGGCCGCGTGCTGGATAGCATCTATCATGATGACGAAGCCCCCTTAGTCAGAGAGCTAATGCGCCATGAAATCCTCAGCGTTTCACCCAATAAAAGTATTACCGACTTGGCTCAGGAAATGCTAGGCGCCAAACCGAAGGTGTACCCGGTTATTGAACAACAGCGGTTAGTGGGGATTGTTACCCGACGTGATATCCTGATAGCCCTGCTGACTATTCGTCGCCACTAATGTATCTCTCTTACTAGCTGTTTTATGAACTATCTTACCAACTATCAAACAACTTCTTGATTGACCAAAAAAAAAACCGCTACTCAATGAGTAGCGGAAGCAAGGGATCAAAACAAAAGAGCCAGAACAACAACTTTAGCGACTGCTATCGCGATGTTGTCTGTACTAACTCAGACACGCTGTGAAGGAAAAGTTCGTAAAAAATTAAAATTTTTCGTACTAAGCAACATGCGGCGTATAATTAAGTGACTATTTAATTCACTGAGATCGCCTGGGAGCACAGCGAATGGCGCTGTATTTATTAGTGTTGGGAGTATGCTTGTTGGTGCTTGGCTCCGTCATGCTGGTGCTTATGACCTCAAGCACACCTCGGTATCGCACTGAGCCCAAAGATTTAATTGCCCTATTTGATAAAGCGTTAGCCAGCCAAGTAACCGAAACCGAGTGGAATACCATTATTGGCTACCCGATCCGTCATAATGAGTATCTAGACGGTATTAGGCGCCGCGCAGCCCACTTAATGGATCAGCACGGTAGACGCTGGTTGATTGCTCAAGGTAAACCGCTACTCAATCAAGAGGGGCAGGCAGAGCTTAAAGCGCTTCGCGACCACTTGTCTGCCCATACCGCTCTCCGCCAGCGGTAGCTGTTAAGCTTTAAGAGGCCTGCTATGCCCAGCATTATCCGACAAATTCCGCTAGCCAGTGCAACCCATCATCATTCTCACGATTTCCATCAGATCGTGATTACTTTGTGCGGTTCATCGGAATTTGAAATTGAGGGATTGGGTGGCCGGGTAAATGCGTTTTCAGGCTGCATCGTCCCCGCTAACCACGAACACTACTACTCAGGTAATGGACATAATCGGCAGTTAATTCTCGACCTACCTGAGGATGCGCCAGCATTGACCGGTGAAAATCGCGAGTTAGTCGCGCTATTCGATGCACCACGCTTTTTTGCGCTGGATAATGCACTGCGTCACTACTTGGCATTTATGGAAAGCGAGCTTGCCCAAGGTTTTGACACCTCAGATGTGTCTTTTCAGCAAGACCGCTTGGCAGCCACACTGCTAGGCTCACTAAAAGCGCGGCTAGGCACCGCTCAAGGAGCTGCACAGCAACGACTAGATTTATCGCGCATTGACAGCTTTATACGTCAGCATTTGGCTGACGAGCTACGGGTAGCGGATCTTGCGCGCTTGGCTTGCCTAAGCGAAGCACACTTTTCCGACTGTTTTCGTGCCCAAACGGGATTATCACCCTGGCAATATGTCAAGCGCCAGCGCCTTCATGCGGCGCGCCAACTGGTTTTACAGAGCCGCCTCCCCCTCACTGATATTGCTATTCAAACGGGCTTTGCAAATCAGAGCGCGCTTTCCCATGCGTTTCGACGCAGCTATGGCCTGTCTCCACGAAAGCTGCGCCAATGCGATGCGCCGTCGGTCACAGCCAACACATCAAAACGACCATTAGGCCCGCTGGCAGGCCAACAAAAATTCCACTAAAGTCGTAGTATTGCTTTTCTTACCGTGGAATTGACACGTTTTGCCTTGAAAACGGCATACACCTAACGTGACCGCGTTCTACATTCGCTTATCCGTTTGGGCGCTATGCATTTCTACCCATTGGTTCTATTCAGACTTTCGGGGGCTCTCAATGTTTAATGCTAAGAAAATGCGTCACTTCGCTATCTGGCAAACTGATCTGGACACACTCACCGGCACCGCCCCAAAGCCAGTGACTCGCACTATTTGCAGTGTTTTGTCACCTAGATTTACTGATAACACCGCCGCCCTAGGCGGCAACGCGTCGCTACTGACGCTCAAGGATGAGTAAATAACTCATCCGAAAACAACCTGAAATCCTGAAAAGGAAACTCGTTTATGGCAGATAATAATATAGGGAATATCTACCCATCCGTAGCGCCTTTGCTGCTGATGCCAAGTATGGGGATCATGTCGTACAAACGCACAATCCACCCTAGTGATGACATCCTAGGCAATTCCTCGCAGGGTCCAGTAACGTGAACTAAAGGGTATAAACAAAAAATAAAACTGCTCCATTACCGGTTTCTAGCGGGTAATGGCGTTAAACCTCTCGGCGCTAGGGTTGTACGAAAAATCAGCGTGTAACGGCATTTTTCGTACATAACTTAGCTCCGTTCTGACGACTGGAGAATTTTCATGGCTACTGGTGTTTGGATTAGCTTATTTGGTTACTTTGCTCTGATGATCGCCATAGGCGTTTATGCCATGCGCAAATCAACCTCTTCATCCGAAGATTATATGCTGGGTGGCCGCACCCTCAGCCCGCAAGTGGCGGCATTGTCGGCTGGCGCTTCGGATATGAGCGGCTGGTTGCTGCTAGGTTTACCCGGGGCGATGTTCATATCGGGCTTGGGCTCTGCATGGATTGGTATCGGCCTGCTCGTGGGCGCACTTTTCAACTGGATATTGGTCGCACCGCGCCTTCGTGAACAGACGATTCATTACGGCAATGCGATTACCATTCCGGCTTTCCTAGCCAACCGATTCCCAACCCGTGCGTTATCTCTGCGCACGGTGTCTGCCATCGTTATTGTGATCTTTTTCGCGGTATATACCGCTTCTGGCTTAGTAGCAGGCGGCAAGCTTTTTGAAAGTGCGTTTTCCGGTGTTTATAACTTTGGTGATATGAGTAACTACTCGATGGGTGTCATTATCACACTCGGCGTGGTGCTTATTTACACTGTAGTCGGTGGCTTCCTAGCCGTGAGCCTGACGGATTTCGTACAAGGCTGCATCATGATGTTGGCGCTGGTGATCATGCCTTTGGTGGTGCTATTCGGCGAAGGTGGCGGCGGCTTCTCCCAGGCGTCAGAGACCCTGAATGAAGTCGACCCGACGCTGCTATCCTGGACGGCTGGGCTAACCTTTATAGGATGGCTGTCTGCCGTTACCTGGGGGCTGGGCTATTTCGGGCAGCCGCATATCATTGTGCGCTTCATGGCGATCCGGTCGCAAAAAGATGTTCCTATTGCCCGCAACATTGGCATGGGCTGGATGCTTATCTCGCTGATTGGTGCCGTTTCCCTGGGTATATTTGGCCGTGCCTATGCAATCCGCAATGGTCTGGATATCCAGGATCCCGAAACGATCTTTATTGTCTTGGCGAATTTGCTGTTCCATCCGCTGATCACCGGTTTCCTCTATGCAGCACTGCTTGCGGCTGTCATGAGTACCGTTTCCAGCCAGCTCCTGGTGGCGTCATCATCACTGACTGAAGACTTTTATCGCCTATTCCTGCACAAAAATGCTACCGAACAGCAGTCTGTAGCCGTTGGCCGTGTCTGTGTAGTGCTGGTAGGCATTGTTGCCGCAGTGATCGCCTCTGATGAAAACTCTCAGGTACTGGGGTTAGTCAGTAACGCCTGGGCAGGCTTTGGTGCGGCGTTTGGCCCACTGATTATACTTTCGCTGATGTGGTCGCGCACGAATGGCAATGGAGCCATCGCGGGCATGGTGGTGGGTGCTGCTACCGTCATGATCTGGATTGCCTTGGGCTGGAACGGTGAATTCCTGGGCGGCCCTGGTGTTTATGAGATCATTCCTGGCTTTATCGCGTCCTTCATTGCCATCTTAGTGGTAAGCAACATGACTGACGACTCAGGTGAATACCAGCATATTGAACGCTAGTAATAAGTTGCAAGGCGCAGAGCGCATTCAAAGTATCAAGAGGGCTCCTGCGGGAGCCCTCTCGTGTAGCAAGGAGAGACCCTGTATGACCGAAGCCAATCATCATCTGCATAGCGACGTGAGTGTTCTTCGCTCACGTGTTCGCAGCAACTACGACGCCAACGAGGCAGAAGTGCTGCACGGGCTTATCGAGCGTATCAAGCTCTCGGAGGATGACCGCAAGAGGGTTGCCGCCATTGGCGCTAAGTACGTCGAACGTGTGCGTAAGGAAAGATCACCCTCAATGATGGAGGCCTTCCTGGCCGAGTACGGGCTCTCGACGACCGAAGGCGTAGGCTTGATGTGTCTCGCGGAAGCACTACTGCGCGTGCCCGATGCAGAAACCATCGACGACTTGATCCACGACAAGATCGAGCCCTCCGACTGGGGTGCTCACCTGGGCAAGTCGTCCTCCTCAATGGTCAATGCCTCAACCTGGGCGCTCATGCTGACCGGCAAGGTGCTGGAAGAAGACCCGAAAGGCCCAACGCGAGCGCTGCGCGGCCTAGTGCGCCGTATGGGCGAGCCGGTAGTACGCAAGGCCGTTGGCCAGTCGATGAAAATCCTTGGCCGCCAGTTCGTGCTCGGCCAGACCATCGAAGAAGGCATGAAGAATGCCCGTGAACTGGAAAAACAGGGCTACACCTACTCCTACGATATGCTAGGCGAAGCGGCGCGCACCGATGAGGACGCCGTCCGTTATCATCAGGCTTACGCTAAGGCGATCTCCGCTATTGCTGAGCAGGCCAAGGGCGATGTACGTGGCAGCCCCGGCATTTCAGTGAAGCTCTCAGCGCTACATCCACGTTATGAATACACCCATCGCGACACGGTAATGGCGGAACTGGTGCCACGCGCCAAAGAATTAGTGCAACAGGCAGCCAAGGCCAATATCGGTTTCAATATCGACGCTGAAGAGCAGGATCGTCTGGATCTGTCTCTGGATGTGATCGAGGCGTTGATGGCCGACCCAAGCTTGGATGGTTGGGATGGCTTCGGTGTGGTAGTGCAGGCCTACGGTCGCCGTGCCGCACCCGTGATTGAGGCCCTCTACGAGCTGGCCGAGCGGTTTAACCGCAAGATCATGGTGCGCTTGGTAAAAGGTGCTTACTGGGATACCGAAATCAAGCTATCCCAAGAGATGGGTGTGAAGACGTTCCCGGTCTTCACGCGCAAGGTCAATACCGACGTCAGCTACATGGCTTGCGCTCAGATGCTGCTCGACCGTCGCGACCGCATCTACCCGCAGTTCGCTACGCACAACGCCCATACCTGTGCCGCTATCGCGGAGATGGCAGGCAGCGACAAAGACAGCTACGAGTTTCAGCGCCTGCATGGCATGGGCGAGTCGCTGCATCATATCGTTAAAGAGACGGAAGGCACCCACTGCCGCATCTACGCCCCGGTCGGCGCGCACCGCGACTTGCTGGCCTACTTAGTACGCCGCTTGCTAGAGAACGGTGCCAACTCCTCGTTCGTCAACCAGGTGGTGGACAGCTCGATTCCGCCGAGTGATGTTTCAAGGGACCCTATTGAAGGGTTTAAGCAACTCGGCAATGACATTTCGAGCCCATTGATACGCCAGCCCGGCGAACTGTTCGCGCCGGATCGCAAGAACTCCAAGGGTTATCGCATTAACGAACCCGCCTCGATCCTGCCACTGCTCAACGCCCGCGAAGCGTTTGCTGATGCCACCTGGACAGCAGGCCCCATGCTGGTAGGCAATCCCGCCCCTAAGGGCTCGGCGCGTGATGCCGTCTCCCCTGCCGATGGCAAGCGAGTGATTGGCAAGGTGCATGAGGCCACTCCAGAAGAGGTAGCCATTGCCCTTGACGCCGCAGAGGAAGGTTTCCGCGAATGGTCGGCGCGTCCGGTGTCAGAACGTGCTGAGGTACTGCGCCGTACCGCAGATCTCTACGAGAAACACATCGCCGAGCTGACCGTGATCACCACCCGCGAAGCGGGCAAGATGATGTTTGACGGCATCGCCGAAGTACGTGAAGCCGTGGATTTCCTGCGTTTTTATGCCAACGAAGGCGAGCGTCTGGAAGCAGAAGAGCCCGGCAGCGCCCGCGGTATTTTCGTGTGTATCAGCCCGTGGAACTTCCCCCTGGCCATCACCACCGGCCAAATTGCGGCGGCCTTGGTGGCCGGTAACTCAGTACTCGCCAAACCCGCCGAACAAACGCCGCTGATTGCTGCCCGCGCGGTGGAGCTAATGCGTGAAGCGGGTCTGCCAGAAGCAGCACTGCAGTTACTGCCTGGCGATGGCCCAACGGTGGGCGGCCCGTTGACCAGCGATCCGCGCATCGCCGGTGTCTGCTTTACCGGCTCCACGCCGGTCGCGCAGATCATCCACAAAGCCCTGGCCGAGAACGCAGGCCCCGATGCTGTATTGATCGCCGAAACGGGTGGTCTCAACTCCATGATTGTGGACTCCACGGCGCTGACCGAGCAGGCGGTGCGCGACATTCTGATCTCCTCCTTCCAGTCGGCTGGCCAACGCTGTTCCGCACTGCGCATGCTGTATGTACAGGAAGAAGCCCGTGACCGGTTGCTCAATATGCTCTACGGCGCCATGGACGCCCTCACCATCGGCGACCCGTGGAACACCGACACTGACGTTTCACCTGTGATCGACGCCGACGCCCAGACTGATATCAGCGACTATGTAACAGCACAGGAGAAAGCGGGCAAAGTGCTCAAGAAGCTGTCCGCGCCCACCACCGGCACCTTCGTTACCCCAGCGGTGATCGAGGTTGGCGGCATTGAAGATCTGGAACGTGAAATCTTCGGCCCAGTGCTGCATGTAGCCACCTTCAAAGCGCGGGACATCGATAAAGTCGTCGATGACATCAATGCCAAAGGCTACGGGCTTACCTTCGGCCTACATACCCGCATTGACGACCGCGTACAGCAGATCGTCGAGCGTATTCATGTTGGTAACGTCTACGTCAACCGTAATCAGATTGGTGCTATTGTTGGCTCTCAGCCATTCGGCGGCGAGGGGCTCTCGGGCACCGGACCCAAGGCCGGCGGCCCGCTCTATGTAACGCGCTTCCGCCGCACCACGGATGCAGAGCGCCACGGGCCAGTTGAGGGCAATAGCGTGCCACTCAGCGACCTCCAAGCAGCTTTTGACGGACTAGATGCGCGCAACTGGGCGGTACGACCCAATCGGATTGAGGTGCTGCGCAAGGCGCTTTCAGGCAAAAGAGGTGTGATCCGCAAGGCGCTTGCCGAAACGGCAGCGTTGGATATGACGCCACAGACACTGCCGGGGCCAACGGGGGAAAGCAATCGTTTGGCGATGTATCCAAAAGGCGTGGTGTTATGCTTAGGGCCAACTCTGGATATCGCCATTGCCCAGGCTGCTCAGGCCCTTGGTGCTGGCTGCGCGGCGGTCATCGCTGCACCAGGCGCGGCTCAAGCAGTTCAACCGTTGATCGATGCTGGCGCGCCGGTGGCCGGGCTTGATGGAAGCGTGTCTGCCGAGACTCTAAGCGAGGTCAAAGGTATTGCCGCAGTCGCCGCCGCTGGCATCAGCGACTGGACACGTGAGCTGCGAATAGCCCTGGCCAAGCGCGACGGTGCCATTATACCGCTAGAGACCCAGACCATCTCGCCGGATCGTTACGTGGTGGAACGTCATCTATGTATCGACACCACCGCAGCGGGCGGCAACGCCAGCCTGCTGGCAACGGCTGAATAGGTCGGCGCTTAAGTTGTTGATAAGGAAGTGAGCGGCGGCGTGATGCCGCTCACCCATCCTTTACTAATAACCACTCCTATTAGCCACTACTCGTTAGTGGCTTTTTTATTTGGCTTTTTTCAAGCTGCCTTTTATTTCTTAAATCACTTCGCACGCGTCCTACTCTCAAAACAGTCTTCCTCGCCCCTATATAGGCTCCGTAAGGCCCGCGCTGCAGCTTGTTATACACCTTGTTTACCACCCCTTCATGTACCATAATTAGGTACATATTGGTATTTTTGGAGAAATAAGGCATGGCTAAAAATACAAGCATCACTCTGGGCGACCACTTTGAAAGTTTTGTTACCACTCAAATACAAAGTGGTCGTTACGGCTCTGCGAGCGAGGTCATTCGTTCCGCCCTACGCCTACTCGAAAACCAGGAAACTAAACTGCATACACTCAGGCAAATGCTTATCGAGGGGGAACAAAGCGGTGACGCTGACTACGATCTCAGCAGTTTTATCAAAGAGCTTGATCGTGAAAAAAGTATTTAATGCAACCATTCACTCTTACGATAGCTGCCAAAACAGATTTAAGAGAAATTGCTTTGTTTACACAGCGCCGCTGGGGTAAGGAACAGCGGAACGTTTACTTAACACAATTTGATAGCTCATTCTGGTTATTGGCAGAAACCCCTGATATCGGAAAGTCATGTGACGAAATTCGCCAGAATTACTGTAAGTTTCCGCAAGGTAGCCATGTTATTTTTTACCAACAAACCGAAAGCCATAAAATAAGAATAGTCCGCATATTACACAAAAGCATGGATGTGACCTCCTCCTTGGGTGTATAGCATCTAAAGTACGTGTGGGATTGGAATAGATGCGCAACCGTAGCGTAAAAGCGCTCGCCATGCTTGTTCTTGTTAAACTATGTTCTTGTTAAACTATGTCCGACCGCAATCAAGGAAATCGGTATTCGACCCTGAGACTCGCCCCATTGCCTTTTAGCGGCTGATGTATAAACCGATCATTACCCCTCATTGATGCGCGCATTGCCGCGCAACACATAGGCATACGATTGTGCGGTTGTAGGTAGCCTCCAACTTGCAGCCATACAAATGGGCAAGCCAAATGGCCTGCAGCCCACCCTGAATTCGACCTCCCTAAGCACTACCATCCCCCACTAACATTTGTCTAATAAGCCTTGCCCTGGATCAATAATCCCCTCCCTGTCTCTCGCTACACTGACTACATCGTTAAACGGCTGTTAAAAGCCATCTAATCTTATTATTCGTTTTGACCCCAGGAGTGATCCCATGCGCAAAGCCGCCCTGCCTACCTTACTTGTAACCTCACTTGCCGCTGCGGCGATGATGGCCAGCAGCCAGGTATTCGCCTACGGCGCTGGTGACTTCTTTACCCGCGTGGGTGTCGCCAAAATCGCCCCTAAAAGCGACAACGGCTCACTGGCCAACGGTGCTCTGTCAGTAGATGTACAGGATGAAACCAATTTTGCCTTCACTTTAGGTTATCGCTTCCACGATAAAGTTGGCGTTGAGTTGCTGGCAGCCCTGCCGTTTGAGCATGATATTCATTTGAACGGCGATAACATCGCCTCTACCAAACACCTGCCGCCTACGTTAACGCTGCAGT
>JAMCZP010000147.1 GCA_023485185.1 Gammaproteobacteria bacterium | reverse complement strand
CACGGCGTTGGGAGCCCATTAAACGGGGCAACGTCAAGGCAAGCATAAAGCCAATCAGCGGCAACCCTGCTTGCACTAATGCCCATACCCCGATTAAACGCCGGTTGCTGCCTGAGGCAAGCGCAACGGCCTCTGTCGTGACCGTCGTAACCCGCCCAGCACCCAGCAACTGGGTGGGCAAATACTGGCCTATGCTGATTGCCAACCCTACGGCAAAAGCGGTTAACAGCGGCGCGAGCAGCAGCGGCAAGCGAACCCGCCAAAAGGCTGCATTGCGAGAAACCCCCAGGGAACGCGCCACATGCAACCATTTTGGATCCAGGCGGCGATACGCCTCGGCCAAAGAGAGGTAGACGTAAGGCAACACAAACAGCAGGTGACCCGCGATCACTAAGCTTAGCTGAGGACGGATGCCTAAGCTTTCTGCTGCGACAATCAGCCCAAAAAGAAAGGCAATTTGCGGCACCAGCAGCGGTAAATAGAGTAGCCAAAGGGTGCGTTTAGGCGTCAGATGCAGACGATACTCGTTTTCCAGTGTGGCGAGCACCAGAGCCGTGGCCAGCATTGTCGAAATAAGCCCAATCAGCGCAGTATTGAGTAGCGGCCTGACTAACATCGGGCCGCTGCGCTGCCAGTGATCAAGCGTCAGCATCTGAGGCAGCAGTTCGGGAAAGCGCCAAAAACCGGCCAGTGAAAATAGCCCCAAACCGACCAACGCTGCCACCGCCGTGACGCTGGAAAGCAGCAATGCTGAGCGGCCAATTAGCCGCAGCGCGATTTCACCCCGTTGACGACTGCCGTTAATCAGCCAGTTCCTTGTCAGCAGGCGGGAAAGCTGTTCCAGCAGCCACCAGCAGAGCAGTGCCGCCAGCGTAACGCCAAGTTGCAGTACCGCCGCCGCTGAGGCCATAAAGCGGCGGGTGATATCCGGGTCGTTGAACCAGCTAAGAATTGAGACGCTGAGCGTTGGCGGAAGCCGGGGGCCTAGAATCAATGCCATATCCACTACCGAGGTAGCGTAAGCGATCACCGCATAGATCGGCAGGCGAATGAGCGGGTAAAGCGAAGGCAGTACGGTTTTTAACCAGGCGATAGTAGGCGCATAGCCTAGTGAGCGCGCCAGCATTAGCCGTTTATCGACCTGTAACTGAGGCAGGGCGGCAAGGCTCATCAGCAGTAGAAAGGGTACTTCTTTCAGCACTAACCCCGCCATCAGCGACAGCCCCCAGGAGTCGTTGATAATTAGCGCATCCGGTGGCCGCTCCCAGCCCGTTAAAGAAGGCGATATCAGCCGCGCCACCAAGCCCGAAGGAGCGATCAAAAAGGCAAACCCAAACGCCATGGCGGCATGAGGTATAGCGAGCAGTGGTGATACTAGCCGCCGAATACCCCGGTCTAGCCATATGCCCCGACTGGCGGCCAAGAACAGCACCACGATGGAGAAAGCAATAGCGGTGCTGACCAACCCACTCGCAAAACTAACCGCCACTGAGCGACCCAGCCCCGGCTGGGCAAAAAGCGTTTGCCAAGGCGCGAAACTAACGCTGTGACCGCCTAGCGCGGGTAGGTAGCCAAACGCTGGTAGCAGTACCATCACTAACCCTGCCCCAACGGGCAGCACTAGCAGGGTAATGACCAGAGCCGGGGCTAATGTCAGCATCGATTAATTAACGCCGTAACGCTCAAGCCACGCCTCTTGCAGCGCGGTCATCCAGCTTGGATGCGGCTCGGGAAGCGTATTGGCGAGCGCATCCGCAGGTAGTTCAGACGGATGACGATCGCCTTGCTCAAACAGTGCTTGGGCGTCGGCATCCAAGTGGCCAATATCGAGAACGCTGCGGTCGCCCCACATCGTTAGCGACTGCTTTTGCGCCTGAGCCTCGGGGGAGAGTAGAAAATTAGCCAGTACCATGGCGCCCGCTTTGTTTGGCGAGTTGTAGGGAATCGCTACAAAGTGGACGTTGCCCAGGGTGCCGCCCTCCAGTACATAGCTGCGCACGCTATCGGGGAGCTCATACTCCATCACTGCCACGGCGGCATCGGTGGGGTAGAACGAAAAAGCCAGACTCAGCTCGCCATCGCTCATCAACATGCGTAGGTTGGGGCCAGAGTCAGGGAAGCTGCGCCCGCTGCGCCACAGGTGCGGGTGCAGTTCATCCAAATAAGCCCACAACGGTGCTGTCACGCTCTCAAAATCACTCTCTGCTATGGGTTGATAAAGCTCCTCATCCTGCTCGGTAAGCTCAATCAACGCCTGCTTTAAGAAGGTACTGCCGGTGAAGTCAGGGATGCGCGGATAGCTAAACTGACCGGGGTTGGCTTCGGCCCAATCAAGCAGTGCCTGCATATCCTGTGGGGGCGTTTCAGTTTGTGCGCTGTCGTAATAGAAGGTGATCTGTGCCTTCCCCCAGGGGGATTCATAACCTTCCGTGGGAAGGGTAAAGTCGGTGACTACTTCAGGGTTCCCGGCGGCATTGGTGAGCGCAAAGTTGGGCAGTGATTCAGCGAAGGGGCCAAACAGCAGGTCGCTTTCGCGCATTGCCGCGAAGTTTTCGCCGTTGATCCAAATTAGATCAATACTGCCGCCATTATCATTGCCCGCTTGCTTTTCACCCAGCACTCGCGCCACCGCGCTGCCAGTATCATCAAGCTTCACGTGCTCCACATTGACGCTGTACTGGGCCTGCATTTGCTGGACAACCCAATCTATATAACGGTTGGTGCGTGCATCGCCGCCCCAAGCGTTCCAGTAAACGGTTTGGCCTTCGGCTTGTGCCACGACGCTTTGCCAATCGCTAGGCTCAGGGGTGGCCATTACAGGGAAGGCAAAGGCGAGCAGTGTGGTGGTGATTGACGTGGTGAGCGTTCCACGCAGGGGGTTACGGTGAATCGTCATCGCGTACCTCATCATTAAAAGAGATAAATATTATAGGGAGGCTTGTAAGCACTGCAGCTCACTGTGAACGTGATCAATAATCGGTAGCGATAGATAGTGCTCAACCCGGTCGTGAACGTGATCAATCACCGCGGGGTCGGTGAGCTCTGCCGACCAATCTTCACCGCGCTGTTGGGCATCTTTAGCGTTTAAGTGCTGGGCGCGCCATTTAGCACACCAGGTCAGCGACCAGAGCCAGGTCGCGCGGCGGCAGGCGACCAACGTGTCGGTGTCGGGCGTATCACCCATTGCCGACTGCCAGCGGCGGTAAAAGTTATTCACCTCATTTAGCGATAATACGGCTTGGCTATTGAGATCCCAGGTAGTCGAGGTGTAGAGCGAGGTGTGGGCGAGATCGATACCTGGCAGGCCATAGCGGCACTTCTCTAAATCCACCAAGATGGCACGACCATCATCGCGAATTAAAAAGTTGCCAGGGTGAGTGTCAAAGCTAATCAGCGTGGGGGTGGCACCACTTAAGCGGGGTGGCAGCAGATCCAGCTCCTGCTTAATACGCTGAGTGACCTTATTTGCAAGCTGAGCATCGCCTAACCAGCTAGCCTGTCGGCGCACTTCATCCACCATCGCCTGCCATGGGTCTTCCGGGGCAAGTAGTGGTGCCCGCGCTGCGGCAGTAGGCAGGGGTTGACGATGCAGGCTGGCCAGGGCCTTCGCGATAGCGGGTAAATCTTCCGGCAATTGCGCTAAGCGGCCACGGATCGCCTCAACCAGTAGCCCGCCACGTGGCAGCAAGCGGCTAGGCGGCAATACGCCATGTAACGCAGGCGTATGCCCGCCAGGGTTAGAGCGCTGATAGCAGGCGGCCTGATAAGCAAGATTCTCTTCAGGCGGCAGGTTCATCTGACTCTGCTTCGGCAGCCGCGCCACCCAGTCATCACCACCGCTATGTTGAATCCATACGTGATCATGAGCCAGCCCAGTATCCACCATCGGCGTGAGCTCACGGTACGCAGTTCCGGCCCGCTTAAGTTCGATCGCCAGCGCCTCTAATCGCGCCTCAATAGGTGTCGGCATAGCGCAGTCCGTGTCGTTGCTGAATCAGCGATGCCACTTGGTGGCTGTTCTTGTACCAACCTTACACGGTTTGTAATAAAAAGTGATTAAGGTGAGGTGATGCAGCATAGAATATCGAGTAATAGTTATGCATAGTAGCGATAAGGGAATGCTAACAAGCTAATTACCGTCGGGTTGTTTTCCGCTATCGGGGAAAGTCATGATTCGCACCATTGAAGAGCTATGCCAGCTATATCCTGAGCCAAAGGGGCGGGCGCTGAAGAAGCAGCTATCGCGTCTTGACCGTCATTGTCAGCGATTTATCGAGCTTTCACCCTTTTTGGTCATCGCTACTGGAA
>JAMCZP010000276.1 GCA_023485185.1 Gammaproteobacteria bacterium | reverse complement strand
CGTCACTTATCAGAATACGCCCACAAAGAGGGCGCAGGATTGCGCCTATTTGATGACGCGCTTAGCTTGGTGAACGAACCTGAGCTCGTTGTATAAGTGCGTTGTATAAAAAACCCGCTACGCAAGCGTAGCGGGTTCGTCTTCCTAGTAGCATAAGCTTAACTAACCGTTTTCCCGGCGGTTCGCCATGACACCCTGCTCGACACGTTCGCCGATCGTTTGGTCGACGTTTTTCCAGTACTCAAATACCCTCGACAGTACCGGCTCTTCAACACCATCGGAAACGTGGCCCACAATATTGTTGACCAGTCGCTCGCGGGCAGCGTCATCCATTACCTTATTGACTAGGTCATTGGCCTGGTTGAAGTCACCATCGCCCGGGCGCAGCGTGTAGGCGGCGCGAACCAACTCGCCATCAGTCTCCCATACTGCATCTTCCGGGTACCTTTCAGGGTTAGCGTGCGCCCCTCCTTTGCTATTAGGCGCGTACACCGGGTCGGTGGAGTGAGCAATACGCATCTGACCACCCTGGCTGTAGCTGTTAACCGGGGCCTTGGGCGCGTTAACGGGGATTTGTTGGTAGTTCACCCCTAAACGTGCGCGGTGCGCATCCGCGTAGGATATAACCCGCGCCAACAGCATTTTATCAGGCGAGAAACCGGTGCCCGGTACGGCATTGCTGGGCTGAAATGCTGCCTGTTCAATTTGGCTGTGGAAATCGACAGGGTTGCGATTCAACGTCATCTTACCGACTTCTTGCAGCGGGTAGTCACCGTGCGGCCACACCTTGGTCAAATCGAAGGGGTTGATGTGGTAGGTCTTGGCATCTTCAAACGGCATAATCTGAACTTGCAGCGTCCAAGTTGGATAATCACCGCGTTTAATGGCGTCGAACAGGTCGCGGCGATGGTAGTCAGCATCTGCGCCCGCCATCTTATCGGCCTGCTCCTGGGTCATGCACTTAATGCCCTGGTCAGTCTTGAAGTGGTACTTGACCCAAAAACGCTCGCCTTCCGCGTTCACCCACATATAAGTATGACTTGAATAGCCATTCATGTGGCGCCAAGTGGCGGGGATACCGCGATCCCCCATTAACCAGGTTACCTGATGTGCAGATTGCGGCGAAAGCGTCCAGAAATCCCACTGCATATCGTGATCACGCAAACCGTTATCCGCTCGGCGTTTTTGCGAGTGGATAAAGTGCTGGAATTTGAGCGGATCGCGAACGAAGAACACGGGGGTATTATTACCCACCATGTCAAAGTTGCCCTCTTCGGTGTAAAACTTCAGCGAGAAGCCACGGGGGTCGCGCCAGGTATCCGGGCTACCCGACTCACCGGCCACCGTCGAGAAACGCGCTAACATCTCGGTTTTCTTACCTGGCTGGAGAAAATCCGCCTTGGTGTATTGGCTAACATCATGAGTAACTTGGAAGTGACCAAAGGCGCCGCTTCCTTTCGCATGTGGCTGACGATCCGGAATCATTTCCCGGTTAAAGGCAGCCATCTGTTCCATCAAATAGTGATCATGCAAAACGATCGGACCATCTGGACCCACCGTGAGCGAATGCTCTTCACTGCTGACAGGTATACCCGCATCCGTTGTGGTGTGCTTAGATCTATCGCTCGTCATCGTTATTCCTCCATGTCACGGTAGACGTGGCACTGTAGCGCCACGCGTTCGAGTACGATGAAAGCTTGGCTATTTATTTTATTTTTCTCATTCTAGTAGCCGCTAACAAAGCCCACACATAGGTATAGTCAAGACAACGCCAACTTGCCATCTAAAGCGGTTAGGCATTATCTATCAGAGCTTTAGTTTTTTTTGATAAGACTCAAAGCTAATAAAGTGAATCAGGCGGCGGAACCAAACTTGAGTTAAAGCTTTCGACAGCCGTTTCCGCCTCTTCAATCTCGTCAAACCGAGCGATATGAAATAGCGCCTCGCCTTCATTGGCGAGTGGTAAGCGGCTCATGCCAATCACAATACCATCCGCAACCGCGAGAACTTCGCCTTCGTCATTACCAAAGGGGTCGGCCACTTTACCGAGCACCTCCCCTTTTGCGACACGGGTGCCCAAACGCACCTTGGGACGCATAATGCCGTCGATAGGTGCACGCGCCCAACTTGAACCATTAGCAAGCTCAGCCGGTGCTGGTGTGCGGCGACGCTGCTCACCCGTCAGCATGCCTAAGCGCCGCATCACACGAAGTACACCGCGAACGCCGGGGGCAATGGCCCACTCATCAAAACGCAGCGCCTCACCTGCTTCATAGGTGAGCACCGGTATTCCCCGCGTCTGGGCGTAGTGGCGCAAGCTGCCCTCACGAAGTTCTGCGTTCAATACAACAGGCGCACCGAAAGCATCGGCCATGCGCTCGGTTTCACTGCCAGGCCGAAGTTGGGCACGAATTTGCGGCAGGTTAGTGCGATGAATAGCACCGGTATGAAGGTCAATAATATGCGTAGCGTGATCAACAATTTGTTCGCGAAACAGGGCTGCGATGCGCCCACCTAATGAACCTGACTCGCTGCCTGGAAAGCATCGATTCAGATCGCGCCGGTCAGGCAAGTAGCGGGTTTGCTGCAGGAAACCAAATACGTTCACCACCGGTACAGCAATCAGCGTGCCACGAATACTATTAATCGTTTTAGCGCGCAGCACGCGACGAACAATTTCTACCCCATTAATTTCGTCGCCATGAATACCGCCACATACCAGCAACACAGGGCCATCCTTTCGGCCATGGCCACCTCGACAGGAATATGCAGCGGGGTATGGGTATATAAACGCGCAACAGGTACATCTACTTGTAAACGCTGGCCGGGCATAATTGTATGCTCGCCCAGTTGAAAAGGAGCTCGCGCCATTATGGGTATCCTATTTATACGCTAATTTTTTCGCGAAAATGCACGCGTACTGATTGATATAATTGCCAGTTTATACGCCTACGACCGTTAAATAACTAATTTGATAACCTAGGATATGCCATTGATCAATTATCCATACAGTTTTGAATGTAAAACTTGGCCGCTTGAGATAAAATGTGACTACTAAGTGTCAATCATGAGGTTACTTTTCAATGGCAAGAAAGACCAAAGCTGAAGCTGCTGCTACTCGGGAAGCACTGCTCACTGCTGCTGAAGAGGTGTTTTTTGCCAAAGGCGTAGCACGCACCTCCCTTGAGCAGATTGCTCGCCATGCAGGTCTTACGCGTGGGGCGGTTTATTGGCATTTTAAAAATAAAGGCGACCTGTTCATGGCACTCGTTGAACAGGTACGCATGCCTTTCCAGTCGCTAATGGAAGAAGTAAACAAAGCTGACACTGAAATTTCACCATTAGAATCCATCCGTCTAGCTTGCCATGCTGGCCTAGTGCGACTTGAACAGCCTTCCTACCAACGAATCCTATCCATCCTGCTGCACCGCTGTGAGTTCTTCAGCGATATTAATCCGCTTGAAATGCAGGACAAAATTGGCAATGAGTGTTTTGAGGAGATGCTGTCGGTATTTGAGGTTGCCCAACAGCAGCAGTTACTGCGTAAAGACCTTAGTCCCACTCTTGCCACGCGTATGATGCAAACTATGCTAGGCGGTCTTTTCCATGACTGGTTACGCAACCCAGATGCTTACTCCATTCGTGAGCGGGGCGGTGAGTTAATTGATGCCTCTATTCGAATGATGCAGCGCTAAAAGAGGGTCAACACTTTTTTTGCTGCAGCGCAGCAAGTGTGCGTATACTCATGTGATTGCAAGCAGTTAATGATTACCCGAGATTAGCTGCAGGTTATTGACTAAGAGTGTAAGCACCCTATGGATTCACTGGAGTTTATTCGCGTACGCGAACTGGAAGTGGCGGTTCGCATCTGGAACCCGAATGCCCCTCGTACATTGATCGCTTGGCATGGCCTTGCTCGTCATGGCGGTGATTTTAGTGCACTGGCACGGGAATTAGGCAACGAATGGCGAATTCTTGCCCCTGACACCCCTGGCCGTGGGCTTTCCAGTTGGTCACTCTTTCCTGCTCACGACTATCTTTACAGCCACTACATCACGGTAGCGATCGCCCTGCTTGATCACTTCAAACTTGAAAGCGTTGACTGGCTGGGCACCTCAATGGGTGGCCTATTAGGCATGTTAATTGCCGCTGACCCGCAGCATAGCTCGCGGGTATCCCGCCTCATACTCAATGATGTAGGACCTGAGTTAAACAAACAGGGCTTGATCGCGCTTGCCAGTTACTTTGGTGTCACTCACCGTTTTTCATCGTTTAGCGACCTGCAACAAGAGCTCAAAGAGCACTACGCAAGCTTTGGTATTTCCAGTGATTCGGCATGGCGAGAGCTGGCGCTAAACAGTGCGCGTAGGCTGTCAGATGGCAGCTGGAGCTACCATTTTGATCCACGTATTGGCGAGCAGTTTGTACATGATACGCCACGAGACACCTGGGCCGATTGGGCCAGCATTCGCTGCCCTATCATGGTCATTCGTGGTGAAGAGTCGACGCTTTTAGATGCCGAAACGCTGCCTCGCATGGCTGAAAAACAGCCCGAACTCGTCACCTTAACGGTAGCTCACTGCGGCCATGCGCCAATGCTGGACAAGCCTGAACAGGTTGGCCCCATTCGCGCCTTTTTAAACCGCCCCGCTCCCAGCCCCGTTACTGGCAGGTCAGCGCAAAACGCCACTAGCTGGCAGCGTGCGGTGCAGTGGCTGGTGCAGCAGTGGCGCCGGTGGTGGAAATAGCTAGGCAGCCGTCTCCCTAGCTGTCCAGCTAAGCAGCATCAGTGTGAAGCAGAATAACGCCCTGAAGAGCGATCCTTTTGACGTAACCGCAGTTTACTCAAACGTATGCGTGTTTCCAGATACTCTTGTTCAGATACGCTGCGGTAAGCTCCTTCAGCGGGCAAGTATTTTACTAATACACGACGCTCCCCTTGTACCGGCAGTGAATCTGCTTTGCTAAGCAACTTCACCGCACCATTGGGTTCGTTATCAAGCACGCCAAAGGCCACTTCCCCACCTCCTTGACGCTCTGTGACCACCACTGTTTCGCCCAATAAGCAGCGGCGTGTGAAAGGGCGATAACGATGCAGCCCACGGTGTAGCGCTTGGCAAAGCGCCGCCGCCACTGGTGACGCGATCACTAAACTAGCCCACAACACCACTACGCCTAGGGGAATACGCAGCAGGCCAAGCGGCAAGAAGCTGAGTACCAGCATTTCAATTGCCAGGGTGAGTGCACCCGCGATAAGCATAATGATAGTTAGCGCAAGCGTTGCAGGCACCCCTGCAAAACCCAGTGATACCAACGTACTGGCAAGGTGATCCTCCTTTAAGCTATCCCGCTCAAACAGTTCTAGCGGGGCGATGCGAATAATCACTAATAGCCAATAGAGGGTTAGCAGCCCGAGTAAGAATGTGAATACAATGCTCGGGAATTGCATAGCAGCGTGGATTACATGTTGCATGGCGTCTCCTCCCCCGGTACTTAGCCGGCGATGTATTATATCTTTCAGCTTAGTCTACGTTAGCTTAGAGACGCCACCTTTCCCTTGACCTTCGTCATTGAGAGACAAAAGAGAGACAAAAAAACGGGTGCCACCTAAGGTGACACCCGCTCTTTTTAACACTCTAGCTTAATCGTTAAGCACTAGTGATGATCGTGCTCCAACGCAGGTTTTGAGGGTTCATGCTGATCCCCTTTTGTCTTGCGACTCAACCAATCGGAGGCTGTCGCGATCATGGCGTAGAAGCTGGGAATAAACAGGCTACCCAGGGTGGCCACCGAGAACATCCCCATGGCGACCGTTGTACCAATGTGATGACTACTCACATCGCTGGCACCCGTGGCTAACGCCAGCGGCAAGGTACCGAAGATAAATGCTAACGACGTCATCACAATGGGGCGGAAACGCAGCTCAGCCGCGGTAATGGCCGCCTCACGGATGGTTTTACCTTGCTCTTTACGCTGAAGCTCAGCGAACTCGACAATCAGAATCGCGTTCTTCGCCGCAAGGCCAATGACCACCAGCATACCGATCTGCACATACACGCTGGTGTCCAAGCCGCGTAGCGCAATCCCGCCGATAGCACCCAGGAAAGCAAAGGGTGTCGCGGTCAATACCGCCAGCGGCAGCGACCAGCTTTCATACTGAGCGGCCAGAATCAAGAAGACCATTAACAGCCCGAAGACAATCGCCAACGTTGCCGCATTGCCCTGGTTGGCTTCCTGGTAAGCCGTCCCGGTCCAGCCCATGCCCCAGTTAGCGCCTAGTGTCTCTTGAACGATTTCCTCCATCGCCTCAATCGCCTGAACAGAGCTATAGCCGGTGGCAGGACCACCCTGGAACTGGGCACCCGCATACACGCCGAAACGCGATACCACGGCTGCTCCCGTTTGGCGTTCAAGTTCGACAAACTCCGACAGCGGGATGCGCTCACCATTACCGCCGCGCACATAAACACTGCTGAGATCCTCGGGCGTTTTGCGGAACTCATCTTCGTTTTGCAGATAGACCTGGAAGTTACGGTTTTGGTAGCTGAAGTAGTTCACAAAGCCGTTACCAAAGGTATTAGCAAGCGTCGACGTAATGTTCTCCAGCGCCACGCCGTAACTTAATGCTTTCTGCTGATCAATGTTCGCGCGGTAAGACGGTACGTTAACGTTGAACGTTGAGAACACTCGGTTTAAGGCAGGATGCTGATTAGCCTTCTGCATAATTTGCAGCGAAGCCTCATACAGCTCACGTGTCGATGCGCCATCAAAGGACTGCAAGTAGCCGGTAAAGCCGCCTGTCGTCGAAAGCCCCATAATGGGCGGCACGTTAAACGCCATCGCTGAGCCACCATCAATGCTGGCACCCAGCCCCATAATCTGCCCAACAAGACCATCCGCCGTCAGCTCACGCTCCTCCCAAGGGTGCATGTTGACGAACATAACGCCGCGCGCCGTATTCACAGCCCCCGAAAGAATGTCGTAACCCGCCACAGCAGAGGAGTATTCAACACCGGGGATTTTTTCAACCTCAGCACTGAGTTTCGCCATGTAGCGCTGTGTACGATCAAGCGATGCCGCATCCGGCAGCGATACGCTCACCAACACGACACCCTGGTCGGTTTCCGGCACCAGCGTTGAAGGCGTATTGGCATACAGCCAGTAAGAGCCAGCCCCTGTTGCCACCGTCAGCGCAATCGCCAGTACCCAAAAACGCACTAAGCCTTTTACCAGCCACATATAAACGGCGGTAATACCGGCAAACATACGATCAAATAGGCGCAGCGGCGTATTCACCGCACGCTTGAACGTAGACTGACCGGCACCGGCAATTTTATGCTTGATAAAAATAGCTGACAGGGCTGGCGTAAAGGTCAACGCCATGACCGCCGAAAGCCCAACAGAGAGCGCTATGGTAAGTGCAAACTGCTGGTAAATTTGCCCTGTAAAACCACCCAAAAAGGCCACGGGTACAAACACTGCCGCCATGATTAGCGACGTTGCAATAACCGGTCCGCCAACTTCCTTCATCGCTCGGATGGTGGCATCGCGAACGCTGATATCCTCTTCTTCACTCAGCACGCGCTCGACGTTTTCCACCACCAATATGGCATCGTCGACCACAATGCCTATCGATAGCACCAGCGCAAACAGCGTCAACAGGTTGATCGAGAAACCGAACAGATAGAAAAATGCGAACGTACCTATGACCGATACCGGCACTACCGACATGGCAATAACCGTAAAGCGCCAGTTCTGCAGGAAAATAAACAGAATGACGATAACGATCAGGAAAGCCTCTATAAAAACTTTCAACACAGTACTGACTGAGGCATCAATGAATAGCGTCGTGTCGTAAGGGGTAACATATTCAAGCCCCGGCGGAAAACGACTCTCCAGACCATCCATGGTAGCGCGCACCGCATTGGCGGTTTCTAAAGCATTAGCGCCAGGCTGCTGGTTGATAATAATCGGCGTCATGGTCGAGCCGTTCAAACGCGCGTCGATACCATAAAAAGAAGCGCCAAGTTCAATACGCGCCACGTCTTCTAAGCGCAGCGATGACCCATCAGGGTTAGTGCGTAGATAAATATTACGGAAATCATCAGCGTTGTTGAGTCGGCCACCTGCCGTAATGGTATAGGTATAAGCGCGCGGGTCGCTTTGCGGTGTCGATGCCAGACTACCCGCTGGGATTTCAGTATTTTGTGCTCGAATCGCACTCGCCACTTCGCTAGGCGTCAGGTCATATTGGGCCAATTTATCCGGGTCCATCCAGATCCGCATGGCAAATTCACCGCCGCCCAACACTTCTGCGTTACCCACCCCAGGCACTTGGCGTAATTCATCCAAGATATTGAGTGTGGCGTAGTTCTGCATGTAAACGTTGTTGTAGTCACCGTTAGGTGAGGTTAACGCTAACAGCATCAAAATAGAGTCTGAACGCAGCTCAACGGTCACACCTTGAGACTGCACGGCCTCAGGGAGCTGTGAAAGCGCTCCTTGCACACGGTTGTTAACGTTGATGGTATTAATATCGCCATCGGTGCCGATGTTGAAGGCCACGCTCAGGCTCATAATGCCGTTATCAGAGCTGTTAGAGGTCATGTAAAGCATGTCCTCAACGCCGTTAATGGCCTCTGCAAGCGGTGCAGCGACGGTTTGAGCAACGGTTTCCGCATCCGCGCCGGGGAACTGCGCCTGCACCGACACCGTGGGCGGTACCACGCTGGGGTACTGCTCAATGGGCAGTACGCGCATCGACATCACACCCACCAGCGTTACGATAATCGCCAGTACCGTGGCAAATATCGGGCGGCTAATGAAGAAGTTAGAGAAATTCATTATTGAGCACCCTCTTCTCCTTCAGCGGGCTGGCCACCGGCTGCCCCCTCTTCCATCGCTTGTGCTGCTTGCGCCTGTTGCTGCGCTTCTTCCTGCTCAGCTTCTGCCACAATGGCTTCAGCATTGCCATTAAAGGGCAACGCTTCAATCACCATGCCCGGCTCTAAACCAGCGGTGTCACCGACAATCACTCGGTCACCCGGCGCTAAGCCTTCACGGATAATCTGCCACGGGCCAGCAACTTCACCCAACACCACGGTTCTTGCCCGCGCCTTATCGTCTTCATCCAGCACAAAGACCTGGGGACCCATTAGCCCCTGAGTCACGGCAATTTCGGGCACTGCCATGACATCAAAGCGCTGTAGCCCTTCGATGCGCACACGCACAAACTGCCCGGGCAGCACAGTAGCGTCAGGGTTTTCAAACGTTGCCGACGCCTGCACCGTACTGGTGCCGCTATCCACTCGTGAACCAAGAAAGTCTAAGTGCCCTTCAAGCTCAAAATCGCTGCCACCACTCACGCCCGGAATACTTAACAGCGCACGAAGGTCAGACAAATCACTGCCATCGCTGAGTTGCCGACGCAGCTCAAAAGCGTCTCGCTGAGGCAGTTGAAAGCGCACTTCTAGCGGATCAAGGGGGGTAATCGTGGCAAGCTCGGTACCCGATGTGACCAAATTACCCACGTTCACCTGGCTTAAACTGATCATGCCGGACACAGGTGCCGTCACCTGTGAATAGCCAAGATCCAGGTTGGCACTGGTTAAGGCCGCCTCTGCTTGCGCTACGCTCGCCTGAGCGACACGCTGATCAGCCAACGCTTGGTCATACTGTTGGCGACTAACCGAGTTTTGGCTCAATAACTGCTCAAAACGCTGGGCATCGCGCTGGGCACGGAAAAGCTCAGCACGTGCGCTTTGCAAATCGGCGTCACGCTGATTGACCGTTGCCTGATACAAGTCCGGCTCAATGGTATAAAGACTGTCGCCTTCTTCCACCAGTTGACCTGGCTCAAAGTGCCGCTCTTCCAGAAAGCCATTCACACGAGCAACCAGGACAACTTCATCGTCACTACGTAGTAATGAAGGGTAAGACTTATCAAGCGGGATATTTTGGCGCGCCATTTCAGCCACTTCGACTTTATGGGGCGGGGCTTCTTGCTGTTCACCCTGTTGCGGGGTTTCGGCTTGTTCTTGACCACAGGCCGCGAGTGCCAGCGAGGCCAACAGTGCCCCTAGACTCGCTCGATGTGAGTGAATCAATTTCTTCATACGTTGAATTCCCATGTATCTTTTTAAAGTCGACGAATGGCAAATGCACACCTAGAACTCTGCCAACCAGTGGCAGTTACCTACCAAGCTGGGGCGGTGCACCGATGTTGAGCGCGGGCTCATAGCGGTCGTTTTCGCCGTTTTCGGGCAGCGTAAAGTTCACTTGATCACCGGTTAACCAGGCATTAACTTCCTCAATGGCTGCCACATCTAAGCGCCCCGCTTGCTGACGCAGGGAAAGCAAATTCACTACGTAGTCGTAGCGGGCTTCGGCGTAGTTGGCGATGGCGTTATAGAGGTTCTGTTCGGCGTTCAGCACATCGACAATGTTACGGGTACCCACTTCATAGCCCGCACGGGTGGCTTCTAACGCGCTCCGGTTTGAGACAATAGCCTGTTCGCGCGCATCCACCGTTTCAACATCATTGCTGACCTGGGTATACAGCGAGCGCACCTGCTGGATAGATGACCGACGCTGAGATTCAAAATCATACTGGCTGCTTTCCAGCTGATAAGTGCCTTGACGAATACTCGCGCTGGTGCGGCCACCGGTATAAATCGGCAAATTAGCGCTCACCCCCACCTGGCTTGAGGAGTCATGGCCGGAGATGTTGTCAATATCACTGTCGCTGTATTGATAGCTGCCAAACGCTTGAAGGGTAGGCAAACGCCCTGCTCGGGCAATTTCCACCCCGCTGCGCGAAACCTCAATACCTGCCTGCTGTGCTAATACCAGCGGGTTACGCTCAATTGCTTGCTCTACCCAGTAATCGCGGCTGCTTGGCTCAGGGAGTGCAATCGGCATACTGTCGCCCAGCGCTTCAATGCTGGCGTAACGCTGGCCGGTCAGCTGCTCTAACGCCTCAAAAGCCACCTGCAGATTGCTTTCTGCGGCAATGCGGTCAGCACGGGATTGGTCAAACGTTGCCCGCGCTTCTTCTACTTCGGTAATCGCAATCAAACCCACTTCAAACTGCTCGCCTGCTTGCTCAAGCTGGCGACCAATGGCGCGCTCTTGAGCAAAACGCGCTTCTAGCACTTCGTAAGCACGCAAAATATCGAAATAGGCGCTGGCCACATCGATCAGCAGCTGTTGCTCGGTAGCTGCTAACAGATAAACCTGCTGATCAATCTGACGCTCTGCCTGAGTAACCTCTCGGCGCGTCACTTCATCATAGAGCGCCTGAGTAGCTTCAAGAGAGAGCGAAACAGTGTTGTAGTTATCATCGCTCGCGCCTACGCCAGTACCTGTTCCGCCCACCGCTTGAGACGACGACTGGTTTTCATACTGCCGGTTGTGCGCCGCTTGGCCAGTAGCATTGATCTGCGGTAGCAAGCCACTTCTCACCACATCTCTGCCAGCTTCAACGCCCAAATATTCGGAGCGCGCTGAGGCCAGTTCAGCATTGTTATCTAACGCATCACGGGTAATCGTGATGAGGTCGGCAGCTTGAGCAGGCAACACAAAAGAAGCTGTGAAGACCGCTAACAGTAAGGGTCGTAAAGGGGCATTGACTGCCCAGTGTGCCAGTCGCATGGGATTGCCTCTAGGTATTGACGTCAGAATGGCAAACGTACTAAGTCATTTAAAATACAGTCACTCAAAGTACGGTCACTCAAAGTACGACGCCATCAAGAAAGATGAGCATTATAGTTACATTCATGTATGTATGCTAGCCTTGAACAATCTAAAATTGTGTGTACAGCCTATTGTCAAGTCGCTTGCTACATACCTTAGCTAAAAGTATCGCCAAGGTGACGATACTTACCGCTAAAATGATCATAGTTTAGTTTTCCTCTGTCGGAATTCCCGCGCCTCAATCCCCCACTTATTCAGCCGCGACGCGAGCGTTGTCGGCTTTATACCTAATAATTCCGCGGCGCCACCAGCCCCCGAGACTTTCCCCCTTGCCTGCGTTAAGGCGGAAATCGTACTTTCCCGCTGTTGCTGACTTAACGCATGTTCGGTTAATAAGGCCGCAGCACTATTCACCGTATTCTCGCGAGCATCTGACGTTAGAGCACTTGAGTGTTTTAATGAGCGTGGTGGCTCACCTAATAGAAGATCATCAAATACCAGCCGCCGATCCTGGGTCACAATGACCTGCCGCTCAATAACGTTTTCCAACTCACGGATATTGCCCGGCCATGGGTAGCGCTGCAAAATTTCAAATTGTGCGGGGGGAATGCGCACTCCCGGCTTATTAAATTTCAGGCAGGCCCGGTGTAAAAAGTGTCGCGCCAGCAGCGGCACGTCTTCAATGCGATTGCGTAACGGTACCGAATCAATTGGGAATACATTAAGCCGGAAATAGAGATCTTCACGGAAACGCCCTTCATCAATCATTTCACGCAGCTCGCGGTTGGTAGCAGCAATCACGCGTACATCTACTTCCCGAGTACGGTTGTCGCCCACCCGTTCAAACTGCTGATCCTGCAATACCCTCAGCAGCTTGCTCTGTAGCTCTAGCGGTATCTCGCCCACCTCATCCAGAAATAGCGTGCCGCCATGGGCCAGCTCGAAGCGGCCGGGGCGGTCTTGCACCGCACCGGTAAAAGCACCTTTTACATGGCCAAAAAACTCGCTTTCAAACAGGTCTCGCGGGATAGCGGCGCAGTTGACGCGAATAAGCGGCCGGTCACTGCGCGTACTGCCCGCATGAATGGCCCGGGCAATCAGCTCTTTGCCAGTGCCGGACTCGCCGCTAATCAGTACGTTGGCACTGGTCGGCGCGACCATTTCTATCTGCTTGATGAGCTTTGCCACGGCAGGGCTATTGCCCACAATATCGCGGTGGTTAAGCTCCGCTTTTATCTCTTCTTGAAGGTATTCGTTCTCTAGCTCTAAGCGCTGCTTGAGGGTCTCAACTTCAGCCAGCGCATCGCGCAGTTGCTGCTCAGCGCGCTTACGTTCACGTATATCGCGAAACAGCACCACCGCCCCCACTAAACGTCCCATCTCAAAAATGGGTGTACTGGTGTACTCAACGGGAATCGCTTCGCCGTTTTTGTGCCAAAACACCTCGTTATCAACGTGATGCACTTGGCCGTCACTAAAAGAGGCATGAATGGGGCACTGCTGCACCGGGAAATGGCTACCATCGGCGTGGGTGTGGTGAAACATTATATGCGCATCGTGGCCGACCATATCATCAGTACTCCAGCCCAAAATACGCTCGGCAGCAGGGTTTACAAAGGTGGTTTTGCCCTCGGCATCCAAGCCATAAATACCCTCCCCTGCGGCGCTAAGAATTAGCTGGTTCTGTTTCTCAATTCGCTCAAACACCTGCTCAACCCGCTGCCAGCCGACTTCCCCCTGGCGGTGCTGACGACCCAGCTCCGCTTTGGCCCGCTGCTGTTCAGCCTTGTTGCGATCAATCAGCGTTAATAGCAGTTGCGAGGTGTCATCAATGCGCTGAGCGTACACCTCGACTCGGTATGGCTGGCGCTGCATATCGAGCAGTACTAAATCGTCCGACCAGGCCGTATTCCGTGCCAGCACTTCATCGGTAAAACTCACCCAGAGTGGTAGAGAAGCACTTAAGCGATGGCTAAACGGGGTGACTAATGGCAGCGGGTCATCAATGCAGAGCCATTGACATGCCGCTTGATTGGCCGCGACCAATTGGTCTTTAAAGGGGTCGACAATCATCATCGCCAGCGGTGCATAGCCGCCCATCAGAGCAGAATCCATCACCCAGGAATCAGCAACAAGGTGGACTTGTTCAGCATGCATTGGGCGCTCCTCATGGCTCAAAGACGACATCTCTGCATAACCATTCAATTCCCGCGCCATTTACGATTTTTCGTCAATAAAACAACGAAATATCGTTATTTACGATTTTTCGTAGCTAATTCACTTCACTGAAAGTGCTGCTCAAAATAACTCTTAATTATTTAAAAACAATTACTTAAAAAATCAAATAACCAAGTTGGCACACAAATCGCAATAACCACAGTAACGCCGCATATGTTGCTATTTCGCACCAAGACGGCGCAGCCATCTGTTTTTTTGCTCCTGTGAGGTGAACGTCCATGAAAGACAACAACGACCACAGCAGTCTCGGGAACCCGTTCGATCACCGTCAATCTCTTATCCATGGAAGGCATTGTGATTGCCACGATTGTCAGCCTTCGACTAAATCTATCATTACATCGTCCCAGGCAGGGCCTTCATCGGCACCCACCGATAGCGACGCGATGATGGATCGAATGGTTGAAAGCGCCTTAGTGCGCGGCATGTTTGGCCATAGTGATATGCATCGCCGACAGTTTACGAAACTGGTAGGCGGCGGCACGGTCGCCGCAGCGCTGGCAAGCCTGCTACCCATGGATGCGATTAAAGCAGCAGTTAAAGAAGATTTGGGGCCTTTGGAAAAGACCGAGTTGGATATCGGCTTTATCCCTATCACCTGTGCCACGCCGATCATCATGGCCCACCCCATGGGCTTTTATGAGCGCTACGGCCTGAATGTAAATGTTATTAAAACCGCAGGCTGGGCACTCATCCGCGATAATTCGCTTAATGACCGCTTTGATGCCGCACATATGTTGTCACCTATGCCACTCGCCATGAGCTTGGGCGTAGGCTCGTCACAGCGCTCTTTTATTACCCCGGCGATTGAAAACATTAACGGTCAGGCGATCGTTTTACATAATGATCATCAGGATAAACGCGACCCTCAGCAATGGAAGGGTTTTACGTTCGGCGTACCGTTTGAGTACTCCATGCATAATTTCTTGTTGCGTTACTACGTTGCCGAGCATGGCTTAGACCCCGATCAGGATATTCAAATTCGCGTGATCCCGCCCCCGGAGATGGTTGCTAACTTACGGGCAGGCAACATTGATGGCTTTTTATCGCCCGACCCGTTTAACCAGCGTGCGGTATTCGAGCGCATTGGCTTTATTCATGTGCTCACCAAAGATATTTGGGACGGCCACCCCTGCTGCGCTTTTGCCACTAGCGCCACCTTCGCGCGTGAAAACCCCAATACTTATGGTGCCCTGTTGCGGGCGATTATCGACGCAACCCAGTACTCATCCGACCCGGCCAATCGCTCCGAGATCGCCGAAGCGATTGCGCCCACCAACTATCTCAACCAACCAGTCACGGTCATTGAGCAGGTGCTGACCGGACGCTATGCCGACGGTTTAGGTGAAGTGCAAAACGTGCCTGACCGCATCGACTTTGACCCATTCCCCTGGCACTCCATGGCGGTGTGGATTCTGACCCAGATGAAGCGTTGGGGTTATATCGAAGGTCATGTGGATTATCAGCAGGTAGCCCGTGATGTGTTCCTAGCAACCGAAGCCCGCGATGTAATGCGCGAGTTAGGCTACGACGCCCCTGAAGAGACCTCACGTAACTACGAAATCATGGGAAAAACCTTCGATTACACCCAGCCCGACGCCTATCTGCAAAGTTTTGATATTGGCAGGAGCTAACCATGGATCGCACAACGACCGAGTGGAAATTAAGCCTCAATCTACGTGCTGGCCTATTGGCGGTAGTTATTTTAGCGCTGCTATTAGGTCTTTGGGAGGGCCTTAACCGGGTGCCCATCCTGGGTGGCGGGGCCGAGTTAAGCGAATATGAAATGCTGCTCGGCGGTGCCGATGAGACCGCCAGCGTCCCGCCCCCTTCCGCCATTATGGTGCGCGCCTGGGAGCAGCTTTCCGATCCGTTTTACGACGCCGGACCCAACGACAAAGGCATTGGAATCCAACTGGGCTATTCGCTGTATCGGGTACTGGCGGGCTACTTAATGGCGGCCGCCGTGGCCATCCCGATTGGTTTTCTAATTGGCATGTCGCCCCTGATGTATAAGGCGCTGAACCCATTTATTCAGGTGCTGCGCCCTATCTCACCGCTCGCCTGGATGCCGTTGGCGCTGTTTATCATCCGTGATGCGGAAGCCTCGGCGATCTTCGTGATTTTTATCTGCTCGATCTGGCCAATGCTGTTGAATACCGCCTTTGGGGTCGCCGGGGTAAGGCAAGACTGGGTCAATGTCGCCCGTACCCACGAGCTGTCGTCATTGAAAACCGCCTTTAAGGTCATTTTGCCCGCCGCTGCGCCAACAATTTTAACCGGCATGCGAATCTCGATTGGCATCGCCTGGCTGGTGATTGTCGCCGCCGAGATGCTCGTGGGCGGTACTGGCATTGGCTACTACGTGTGGAATGAGTGGAACAACCTGGACCTTACCAGTGTGATCTTCTCGATCTTGATGATCGGTATCGTCGGCATGCTGCTGGATATGTCGCTGGCCTATGTGGCGCGCTTTGTGACCTACGCAGAATAAATCAAGCGAGCGAACACAAAGAGCAACCACGAGGAGTTAAATCATGAGTCACGCTTTTGTCGAAGTTCAGCAAGCCGCCAAACGGTTTCCTGGCAGCACTAAAGATGCAGCGCCGCTTACGGTATTTGAAAACGTTAGCTTCCAACTGCAAAAAGGCGAGTTCGTTTGCATCATTGGCCACTCTGGCTGCGGCAAGTCGACCATTATGAATGCCCTGGCCGGGCTAGATCAGTTCTCCGATGGCTCCATGGTCATGGAAGGCAAAGAGATTAATGGCCCGGGACTTGAGCGCGGTGTGGTGTTTCAAAACTACAGCCTGCTGCCCTGGCTGACCGCCCTTGAAAACGTCCGTTTCGGGGTTCGCGCCCGCTGGAAAGAGTGGAGCGAACGCGAAGTGACTGACCACAGCATGAAGTACCTGGAGATGGTCGGGCTAAAGGAAGTGGTAGGCCGCAAGCCCTCCCAGCTTTCTGGCGGTATGCGCCAGCGGGTGAGTATCGCCCGCGCCTTTGCCACCAAGCCTAAATTGCTGCTGCTTGATGAGCCGTTTGGCGCCCTGGATGCGCTTACCCGCGGGGTGATTCAGGATGAGCTGATCAAAATCTGGACCCACGACCAGCAAACCGTGTTCATGATCACCCACGATGTGGATGAGGCGATTCTGCTCGCTGACCGGATTTTCTTGATGACCAACGGCCCCGAGGCACGTATTGCGGAAGCGGTGGAAATTGACCTGCCGCGGCCACGCAATCGCGCCGAGATCATCAAGCACCCCAACTTCTACACCATCCGTAATTACCTGGTCGACTTTCTGGTCAATCGCTCAAGCGATCTACGCGTCCAGGAGAACAAACCCAAAGGCTTGCGCTACCCAACGCGGGTTAATCCGGCCAAGATCGATCAGCCGATCGATAGCAGCGCTCCCCCACACGAAGAGAAGTTAGTTAAGTTCATACCCAAGGAGATTCGTCATGGATAAGCTCGAAATGCGTCACACTCTGCTCGCCGCCAAAGCGCGTAAAAAAATGAGCTGGGACGATATCGCTAAAGCAGTCGGCATGTCGCCGGTCTGGGTCGCCTCCGCCTGCTACGGTATGAACAGTGCCAGCAAAGATGTGGCCCATCAGATTTGCGACGCGCTCGAAGTAGAGAGCGATGTTGCCGATGCGTTGGTGGCCTTCCCCACCAAAGCATGGGATGAAGCGATCCCCCAAGACCCGTTCGTTTATCGTCTGTATGAAGTGGTCGGCGTTTACGGCGAAACCCTGAAAGATGTGGTCCAGGAGAAGTTTGGCGACGGCATTATGAGCGCCATCGACTTCACCATGGAGGTCGACAAAATCGAAGACCCGAAAGGCGACCGCGTACTGCTAACTCTGAACGGTAAGTTCCTGCCTTATAAATCCTGGTAATTTATCGCTTTCAACTACTATTAAAACGACGCCGCCCCAGCCAATTGGCTGGGGCGGCGTTTTTTTATACAGCGGTTAGCGGAGTTAGCTCAGCCGCTTCGCAATCAGGCTTTCGAGTTCAAGCTGGTCTTCGTGGAAGCGACGGATGCCTTCCGCGAGCTTATCGTTCGCCATGGCGTCTTGGTTATGCCCCCAACGGAAAGCGCCTTCGCTTAGCGGCTCAGCAGTTTTACCAGTGCCATCACCAGATCGGATTTGCGCACTTACGTCACCTTCCGTCGCGTCTAACTCTTCAAGCAACGCAGGTGAGATGGTGAGCCGTGGGCAGCCTGCCAAGGCAAGCACCTGGCCGGTGGTGCGGAAGCTGGCCCCCATTACCACAGTGTCGTAGCCGCCCTGATTGGCGCGTTCACAAACGCCCTGCACAAATTTAACGCCCGGATCATTTTCCGGCGTGTAGTCGCTGCCGGTCTCTTTTTTGTACCAGTCGGTCACACGACCCACAAAAGGCGAAATCAGGAATACGCCAGCATCGAAACACGCCTGGGCCTGAGCATCGCTGAACAGAAGCGTTAAGTTACACTGAATGTTTTCCCGCTCCAGCACCTCCGCAGCACGAATACCTTCCCAGGTAGAGGCCAGCTTAATCAAGACACGGTCACGAGACACGCCACGGGCGTCATACAGTTCGATTAACTCATGCGCTTTGGCAATACTGGCTTGGGTATCAAACGACAGCCGGGCAGCCACTTCGGTGGATACACGTCCAGGCACGACCGCCGAAATTTCACTGCCCATAGCCACTGCAAGGCGGTCCACGGCATGTTTGATTTGATCTTCGCGGTTACCGCCCAACGCCTTTACGCTGCCCAACTCTTCATCAATCAACGCTTGATAACCTGGCAAGCTAAACGCTTTGAGCAGCAGTGAAGGGTTGGTCGTCGCATCCTGCGGCTGGTAACGACGAATAGCGTCAAGATCGCCGGTATCAGCGACGACAAGCGAATGTTGCTTTAATTGTTGCAGCTGGCTCGTCATAAAATCTCCTTATATGCTGTTAAGCGCCGCCATGGCGTTGTTCAAGTGCTGCGCAATAGCGTGCATAAACCTGTTGGTAAGCAGCCACCCGTTCTGGCTGAGGGTCAGCGAGCGACTGCGCATCCAGATGGACTAAACGTTCACACAGCGCTTCCAGCGTTACGCCCTCTGCGCGTTGGTCGCACCAAGCCGCCTGAAGCGCGGCACCCAAGGCGGCCGCATCGGTAATCTCAGGGCAAATTACCTGAGTCCCGGTGATGTCAGCCACCATTTGCCGCCACACGGGGCTGTTAGCGCCGCCACCGATCAAACGAATCTGGCTTGCACCAGCGGTTAAATCACCCAGTAATTCTAGCCCATAGCGTAGCCCGAAAGTGGCCCCTTCGACCACGGCCCGGCACAAATTAGCCTGGGTAGTGTTTAAACTGGTCAGACCAAGAAAGTCCGCCGAGGCATCAGGCAACATAGGTACCCGCTCGCCGTTAAAAAAGGGCAGTACGGTAACGCCTTGAGCACCTATCGGCGCGCTTGTTACTTTATCGCTAAACGCGGCTAGGTCTAAACCAAACAACTCGCGCACCCGGGTGGTGGCCGAGGTGACATTCATAGTGCAAATCAGTGGCAGCCAGCCGCCAGTGCTGGAACAGAAATTGGCCACCATGGCGCTATCGCACTCAACGGGGGTGGCCGAGTAGGCGCAGACCGTGCCTGAAGTACCTAAACTCAGCGTAATCAGTCCCGGGGTGATATTGCCGGTGCCAATAGCGCCGAGCATATTGTCACCACCCCCGGAGGAGACCACCACTTGATCGCCAAGCCCCAACTCACGAGCCACCGCCGGACGGACAACCCCCACCGGCTCGTGAGCTTCAAGTAGCCGGGGCAGCACCCGTGTTGGGTCTAACTCTGGGGCAATCTCTGCAAATACCTCTAATTGCCAGCAGCGTTTACGGGTATCAAAGTAGCCGGTACCCGAGGCATCGCCAGCTTCGGTAACTCGCTCCCCGGTTAACCAGTAATTAAGGTAGTCGTGGGGTAGTAACAGGCTTTCGATTCGCTGATAGGCATTGGGATGTTGCTCGCGTAGCCAAGCGACTTTGGACGCTGTATAGCCGGTTTGCAGTACCAGACCCAGCTTCTCAAGGCAGCCTGCCTCGCCGCCTAAACGGGCGACCAGGTCGGCGTTCTGAGCACTGGTTTCGGTGTCGCACCATAGCTTGGCAGGGTAAACCGGGGCGCCATCGGCATCGAGTGCCACCATGCCGTGCTGCTGCCCGGAAACGCCGATGCCGCGTACCTGGCTTGCCAATACGCCGGCTTTGTCGAGGGCGGCAAAAAACGCTCCCTTTAACGCCGCTAACCATTCGGCGGGTGCCTGTTCACGGCGGCCATTTTCACCTTCATCCAGGCGATGGGGACAGCTTGCTTCAGCGAGAATGACTCCCCGCTCAACGTCCACCACCACTACCTTGGTACTCTGGGTACCGCAATCTACCCCGATATACATCACAACGTTCCTTTGGATGACGCCAGCCCCTCTAGCGTAGCGCGTGCGCCACGTTCGTGCAGTGCCGTTAAGGCAGTTAAGTACGCCTCAACAAAGCGGGCATTATCGATTAAGTCGCCAAACAGTTCGCGGTTTTCGATAAACGCCGTAGGTCGTGTTCGATTCTCAGCAGCAATCACCATTAGCGGTGCTTTCAATCGATCGACAATCTCT
>JAMCZP010000262.1 GCA_023485185.1 Gammaproteobacteria bacterium | reverse complement strand
CCTTGGCCCAGTATGACATCTATAACGCCGTCGCAACGCTGGGTACCGCCACCACGGAAGACCATCTAAGCCGGCTGTTTCGATTGGTTAGCCGGGTGGTGTTCTGTTTTGACGGTGACCGTGCAGGCAGGCAGGCAGCTAGTCGGGCGCTGGAAACCGCGCTGCCGCAAATGATTGATGGTCGTGAAGCGCGCTTTCTATTTTTACCTGAAGGTGATGATCCTGACTCTTTGGTGCGCCGTGAAGGTACTCAGGCATTCCAGGACCGTGTGACCTGCGCGATGCCGCTTTCCGAGTTCCTGTTTGAACAGGCAGCCCAAGGGCGTGATTTAAACACAGTTGAAGGGCGGGAGCGGTTCGCCAGTCAGGTGTTAGTGGCGTTGAACAAAGTGCCTGAGGGCATGCTCAAATCGCTATTGCTTGAGTCATTAGCGCAGCGTAGCGGTTTGGCACAGGAGCAGTTAAAGGTGCTGCTTGAGAGGCGTGCCGAGGCAGATCAGCAGCGTCATGTGCAGCGACAGCCTGAGCAGTTTGAAGGCGACTCTTCGTCTGCTGCTGTGATGCAAGTGGCGGCTGTACCGCCGTCGCGTTCACGCTCTCAGGCACTCTCCCCGGTTGGGCGTATCGTGCAGTTGTTGTTGCATGAGCCCAATTTGGTGGCCGCGCTGCCTGATCATTTGGAGTGGCTGCCCGACGATAATGATGCGCCGCTATGCCGGGAGCTGATTTCGCTGCTCAAGGCTGGGCGTTACCGCAGCCCGCAGGTGGTCTTGGCGCATTTTCAGGGTAGCGAGCAAGGCTATGCTTTAGCGGCTTTCGCAAAGCGTGAGTTGCTAATGCCTAAGGCGGAGCGGGAGGCCGAGCTAAAGGGCTTAGTGGAGCACCTGCAGTACGTTCAGCGTCAGCGTTCACCCCAAGAGGAGTACGCGGCGTTGCTGGCGCAGGAGCGCGCTGGGCAAAAGCTAGATAAGGAGCAGCGTCAGCGTTTGGCAAGCTTGGTAATGGAGCTAGCTCAACGCCAATAAGACGGGGTTGAGGCGTTAGGGGTTGAATTCTTAGCGACTCAACACCAGATATAAGGTCAGCCACCAAGCGCTGGCCTAACCGAACAACCTAACACACCTGAATGACCGCGCAAATACGTCAAGCTGGAAAATTTGTCCCAGATTAGGCTATACTGTTCGGCTTGTTGAGTTTAATCGATTCAGCGCACCAGGTGTTTCATTCTTCTTCGTCGAGATAGGGTTTCTATGGCTGGAAATGCGCAGCAGCAGTCACGTCTGAAGGAGTTGATCGCTCGAGGCAAGGAACAGGGCTACCTGACCTATGCTGAGGTCAACGACCATCTACCCGAGGATATCGCCGACCCGGATCAAGTGGAAGACATCATTGGCATGATTAACGACATGGGTATTAGTGTCGTTGAAGAAGCGCCAGATGAAGACACTTTGATGATGTCGGATCACTCCACGGACGAGTCCGCTGCGGAAGAGGCCGTTGCGGCCCTTGCCGCCGTGGAAAGCGATGTAGGCCGCACCACTGACCCCGTACGCATGTATATGCGTGAAATGGGCACGGTTGAGCTTCTGACCCGTGAAGGCGAAATTGAAATCGCCAAACGGATTGAAGAGGGTACCCGTGAGGTGATGTCGTCCCTGGCATATTTGCCGGGAGCCGTCGCGTCTATTCTGGACGCCTATGATGCTACTCAGGATGAGGAAGCACCGGGTCGGCTGTCAGATCTGTTTTCTGGTTTCATTGATCCCGATGAGGGTATTCCGGGGGTAGCAGAGGCCGAAGTGCCTGAGCCGGAACCCGAGCCCGAGATTGACGATGACGTCGATAGCGACGATGAAGACGAAGACTCCACAGCCACTGAAGGCGGTCCGGATCCTGAAGAAGCGCGCGCGCGCTTTGAGCAGATTCGTGAACAAAACGCCTTGGTAGAAGCCGCGTTTGCAAAACATGGTCGTGGCAGCTCTGAACTAAAGGCTGAACAGGCCCGTTTGGCGGTGCTTTTCTCGCCCATCAAGCTGGTGCCCAAGCACTTTGAGCGCTTAGTAGGTCAAGTGCGTATCAGTGTTGAGCAGGTGCGCGCTCAAGAAAAAGCGGTGATGCAGCTGTGCGTCAAGAAAGCCAAGGTGCCGCGTAAAACGTTTATCAAGTCGTTTCCTGGTAATGAGTCGCGTAAAACGTGGCTGGACGATTTCCAGGCAGCGCAGAGTAAGTATGCTGACCGTCTTGAACCACTGCGTGCAGACATTGCGCGAGCTCAGCGCAAGATCGCTTTTGAAGAAGATATGGTGCAACTCTCGGTTGCCGATCTTAAAGAAGTGAATCGCAAACTCTCGATTGGTGAAGCGAAAGCACGTCGCGCTAAGAAAGAGATGGTTGAGGCCAACCTGCGTTTGGTTATCTCGATTGCCAAGAAGTATACCAACCGTGGTCTGCAGTTCTTGGATTTGATCCAAGAAGGCAACATTGGCTTGATGAAAGCGGTCGATAAGTTTGAATATCGCCGCGGCTATAAGTTTTCGACCTACGCCACATGGTGGATTCGTCAGGCGATTACCCGTTCGATTGCCGATCAGGCGCGCACCATTCGTATTCCGGTGCATATGATTGAGACGATCAATAAGCTCAATCGTGTGTCGCGTCAGATGCTGCAGGAGATGGGACGTGAGCCGACGCCTGAAGAGCTAGGTGAGCGTTTGGAAATGCCTGAAGATAAAGTCCGTAAGGTGCTCAAAATTGCCAAAGAGCCGATCTCCATGGAGACGCCGATTGGTGACGATGATGATTCACACCTGGGTGACTTTATCGAAGATGGCACTATGCTGCTGCCGATCGATATGGCCACCGGTGAAGGGCTTATCGAAGCGACGCGCAACGTGCTAGGCGGCCTTACTGCCAGAGAAGCGAAAGTACTGCGTATGCGCTTTGGTATTGATATGAATACTGACCATACACTGGAAGAAGTCGGCAAACAGTTTGACGTAACGCGCGAGCGGATTCGTCAGATTGAAGCCAAGGCGCTGCGCAAGCTACGCCACCCCAGCCGCTCTGAACCACTACGTTCGTTCCTAGACGAGTGAGTGCAGTCAGTAGTGAGTGGTGAATAGAAAGTAGCCACTAAGACCAAAAAGCCCGCTGTTCATTCTCAGAACAGTGGGCTTTTTGCGTTATTTCATTTAAGCGCTTAGAGCGTGTAGTAAGTCGCAGCGCCGGGGCCGACGGGTAGGCCAAACACAAACACCCATACGAAGAACAGCAGTGTCCAGCCGATCAGCATAAACAGGGTGTAAGGCAGCATAATGGCGACGAGTGTACCAATCCCCATATCTTTGCGGTAGCGGGCGGCAATTGCCATGATCAAACCGAAATAGCTCATCATCGGGGTAATCAAGTTAGTCACTGAATCACCAATCCGGTAGGCCGCTTGGATGACTTCCGGCGCGTAGCCCATCAGCATCAGCATTGGCACAAAGATGGGAGCCGTGACTGCCCACTGTGCGGAGGCGCTGCCCAGTGATAGATTGACAATGGCGCACATCAAAATAAACAGGACAAATAAACCCGGCCCGCCTAAACCTAGCGCTTCTAGCAGGCCTGCTCCTGCCACAGCTGTAACGGTGCCAAAGTTACTCCAACTAAATAGTGCCACGAACTGCGCAGCAAAAAATACCAATACGATGTATAAGCCGAGGCTGCTCATGCTTTTTGCCATGGCGTTGACCACATCGCGGTCATTATGCATGGTGCCCGCAAGCCGACCATAGGTAAAACCGAGTACAACAAAAGAAACTGCAACGACCACCACAATGCCGCGTAAGAAGGGCGAGCCGCTGACTAGACCTGTCTCAGGGTTACGCAGAATGCCACTTTCTGGTACTACCATGGCGACAATCAAAGCAACAATTACCAGAAGTGTTAGGCCAGTCCCTTTGAGTGCGCGCTTTTCGTTGTCGGACAGACCTTCCATACGCTGCTGGTCAATGTCGTCTTCAGCATAGGCCGAATCAAATTTTCCTAGTTTGGGTTCAACAATATACTCGGTCACTAGGCCACCAATGATGGTGACAAAGAAAGTGCTGACAAACATAAAGAACCAGTTGGCTTCAGCTCCCACGATATAAGCGGGATCAAGCAGACGGGCAGCCTCTTGAGTAATTCCTGAGAGCAGCGGATCTACCGTGCCGATCAGCAAGTTGGCACTATAGCCACCGGATACCCCACAAAATGCTGCTGCCAGGCCTGCTAGCGGATGACGTCCCAGTGAATGGAAAATCATCGCCGCCAGTGGAATCAACACCACGTAACCCAATTCTGAAGCCGTATTAGACATGATGCCCGCA
>JAMCZP010000252.1 GCA_023485185.1 Gammaproteobacteria bacterium | reverse complement strand
CGATATTGTTCGTCTTTATCGTGGTAAAGCACGTAATGAGTTATAGCGACATTGCACTCACTGCAGAAACATTTGTTAAGAAAAGCAGCTCTCTTTTTTCAAAACATTACGTTTACGGCCTATATGTTAGGTCGTTTTAAAATTATTAAAAAATGACTTATTTAAAACCACTTATTTGAAATAAAAAATATTTATAAACAGTAACTTAACCATGAATAAATCAAACGCTCCATGATCAAAAACAAAAGCTAAAAATAAAACGTTACATATAAAAACAAAAACGGCATCAACGGTAACTTTTCTATTAAAGAAACGTAAAAAAACAGTCTTTTTGACTTAAGTTTAAACATTAGAAGCCGTTAAATAATAGCGGTAGCAAGAGAACTTCCAGGGAACCATAAAATAGCCAGCATATGGCACTGCTCTGTAGACAGTGATCTATGACTGGCCCACATGTCGAGGCAACAAATGAAAAAAATTTCTCGTCTCTCACTGACGCAGAAACTGCTCGCCGCTGTCGCCATTCCGCTATTGGTGGTGGCTGTCATCTTAGGTTTTATTGTCAATCAACAGCTGAATAAAGCCATTCCGCCGCTGATTGATAATGCCGGTATGCGACAAGTAGAAGCACGAGCTGATGAAATCAGCCGCTGGATTACTGGCTATCGCAATTGGATAGCAGTGCTTGCCAAAGATGAACGTCTGGTCGAAGACGTACCGCTTGCTACTCATCGCGATTGGCTTGAAAAGCGCTACCCACCAGGGGGCACCATTGAGTCACTTTTCTTCACGGATGCCTCGGGTGCTACGTTAACGCACGCTGGCGTCAACTTGCAGATAGCCGAACGTCCTTATTTCAAAGCCTTAGTGACTGACGGCACCCAGGATAGTCTATTAAGTGATCCGGTTATCTCCATGGTGAGCGGCCTGCCAACGGCTATCGTCGCCGATACGGTATTCGATGAACGTGACAATCGAGCAGGATTGCTGGGTATGACCGTCTCCATGGCCGCCGTCTCTGATATCACCTCCGATATTAATGTGGGCGAAGGCAGCTACGGCTGGTTAATCGACAGCCAAGGTCAAGTGATCGCCCACCCGGTTGAAGAGTATCGCATGTCGCTGAATTACACCGATGCCGACCAACAAGGCTACCAAGGGCTGAATGCCTTGAGCCGAGAGATGCTCAGTGGAACGGCAGGCTCTGGTGAAGTGACCATGCCCGATGGCGAGCACACCTTTCTAATGTGGAGCCCTGTACAAGGCACCTCATGGGTCGTTGGGGTAACCGTCCCCATGACTGCCTTTACAGCGGTGACCAACAGTCTTCTACAGTCACTGCTGATCGCTGGTTCCCTGTTGCTTATCATTTTATTAGTTATCGTGGCGTTTGCCGCACGCCGCGCGTTAGCGCCTATTAAACATACCGCCAATGCAATGGCAGAGATTGCTCAAGGTAAAGGTGACTTAACACGTCGTTTAGAAGCCAAAACCAACGATGAAATCGGTGACCTCGCCCATGGCTTTAATGCCTTTGTAGAGCGCATGCAGACCACTCTTCAAGAAGTGCGCCACGGTGCGCGCACGGTGTTAGCGGGTGCCAGCGACATGGCAGATGGAACCCACGAGCTATCGTCAAGAACTGAGCAAGCGGCAGCCAATCTCCAGGAAACCTCCGCTTCAATGGAGCAAATTCACTCCACGGTAGCGCATACTTCTCAAGCTTCCGAACAGGCGAATGGCCTGGCGCTTGAGGCTGCTAATGCCTCGGAGCGTGGCACTGAGTCCATGACGCAAATGGAAGCCAAGATGGCCGCGATCAGTGATTCGGCCAATAAGATAAGTGACATTATTGGTTTGATTGATTCGATTGCGTTTCAAACCAACATTTTGGCGCTTAATGCATCCGTTGAAGCTGCCCGTGCGGGTGAACAAGGGCGTGGCTTCGCCGTGGTGGCTAGCGAAGTGCGCACGCTGGCAAGCCGTTCTGCTTCTGCGGCGCATGATATTCGCGCATTGATAGACCAGTCAGTCAGCCACTCACGGGAAGGCGGCGACATCGTCAAGGCAGCCGCGGAACGTATGAAAGAGATTCGCCAGAGTGTCACTCAGGTATCCGATGTGATTGCTGAAATTGCCGCTGGTGCTCGCGAACAAACCACCGGCATTCAGCAGGTCAATACGGCAGTCGCCGAGATGGATATGATGACTCAGCAAAATGCCGCCATGGTCAGCCAAAGCGCCAACCTTGCCTCAGCGATGCGTGATAACGCGCGTAGCCTGGATCAGTTAATGAGTGAGTTTGTACTCAATGAAGGCGGTGCTTCAGCCAACGCATTGACCTATACCGACGCACATAAAGAGCGCTCGGCACCAGGGGCAGTCGTATCTCAAACGCCTCGCCGCCATACCCAGAGTACCCAGCAAAAGCATGAAGTTGCGGAGTGGGAGGAGTTTTAACGCCCCCTTCTACTTCTGATATATCGCAAGGCCAAGGCTGCTAAATAGCTTTTTGGCACTAAAAAAACCCCGCATCCGAAGATGCGGGGTTTATTTTTTTACTAAAGCTCGCTGTGTTTACGCGATATCAAAGCGATCCGCGTTCATCACTTTTGTCCAAGCAGCGACGAAGTCTTTAACGAACTTCTCGTGGTTGTCGTCTTGCGCATACACTTCTGCGTAAGAGCGCAGGATCGAGTGAGAGCCAAAGACCAGGTCGGTACGGGTGGCGGTCCACTTAACAGCGCCGGTGTTGCGGTCGCAGATTTCGTAGAGGTTCTTGCCCGTCGGTTTCCAAGTATTCGCCATATCGGTCAGGTTGACGAAGAAGTCATTGGTCAACTGGCCTTCACGATCAGTGAATACGCCATGCTTAGTGCCACCGTAGTTGGTGCCAAGCACACGCATACCGCCTAACAGCACAGTCATCTCTGGCGCAGTAAGGCCCATCAGTTGAGTGCGATCCAGCAGCATCTCTTCTGGCTTGACCACATAGTCCTTCTTCGCCCAGTTGCGGAAGCCGTCAGCCAGCGGTTCCAGCGGCTCGAATGACTCAGCATCAGTCATCTCAGCAGACGCATCGCCACGGCCTTTGAGGAAAGGCACACGAACATCATAACCGGCGGCTTTGGCAGCTTTTTCAACACCTAAACCACCGGCCAGAACAATCACATCAGCCAGGCTAGCACCGGTGTCGGCAGAGATTTTCTCATACACCGCCAGTACGTGAGCAAGACGTGCAGGCTCGTTACCTTCCCAGTCTTTCTGGGGAGCTAAGCGAATACGTGCACCGTTGGCACCACCACGCATGTCAGAGCCGCGGTAAGTACGCGCGCTGTCCCACGCAGTGCTGACCATGTCGCTAATGCTCAAGCCGCTAGCGGCGATTTTCTGCTTAACCACTTCTTCGCAGTAATCAGTGCTGCCAGCCGGTATTGGATCCTGCCAGATCAAATCTTCAGCGGGCACTTCAGGGCCGATATAGCGTGCTTTCGGGCCTAGATCACGGTGAGTCAGCTTGAACCACGCCTTGGCAAAGGTGTGCTTGAAGTACTCAGGATCTGCGATGAATTTTTCGCAAATGGCGCGATACGTCGGGTCCATCTTCATCGCCATGTCCGCATCGGTCATGATCGGATTGTGGCGGATAGAAGGGTCGCTGGCGTCAACCGGCTTGTCTTCTTCTTTGATGTTGATGGGTTCCCACTGGTGAGCACCGGCAGGGCTCTTGCGCAGTTCCCACTCATGCCCGAACAGCAAGTCAAAATAACCCATATCAAACTGAGTAGGGTTAGTGGTCCAAGCACCTTCAATACCGGAGGTAACGGCATTGCTGGCTTTGCCACCCATGGTGGGGTTGCCCCAGCCAAACCCCTGGTTTTCAACGTCGGATGCTTCAGGCTCAGCCGCCAGCGCTGCCGCGTCACCGTTACCGTGGCACTTACCTACGGTATGGCCACCCGCGGTGAGGGCAGCGGTCTCTTCGTCGTTCATCGCCATACGGGCGAAAGTTTCGCGCACCTGCTGAGCAGTCTTCAGCGGGTCGGGCACGCCGTTAACACCTTCAGGGTTAACGTAGATAAGCCCCATCTGAACCGCCGCCAGCGGGTTTTCCATGGTTTCCGGCTTTTCTACATCGTCATAACGCTCATCGGAAGGCGCCAGCCATACCTTCTCGTCACCCCAGTAGATGTCTTTTTCTGGATGCCAAATGTCTTCACGACCAAACGAGAAACCGTAGGCGGGTAGGCCCATCGATTCATAGGCCACGGTACCGGCCAGAATCATCAGGTCGGCCCAGCTGATTTTGTTGCCGTACTTTTTCTTGATCGGCCACAGCAGGCGACGCGCTTTATCTAGGCTGAC
>JAMCZP010000304.1 GCA_023485185.1 Gammaproteobacteria bacterium | reverse complement strand
GATTCAGGGCGTGCTGGCGCTGCAAGTTCAGTTAGATGCCCCGCCAAGCCTTGAGGAGGGCATCGACATTGATGTGATGTTCGATGTGCAGGCGCAAAAAGTCGAATTTTAAACATGGCGCTTTAGCCCGGCAGGGCGATTTTCATCGACCTGCCGAGGCAGCCATTAGCCAAACTGCTTGTGTAGCCAAGTATTGATGGTATCAGATTCGTACATCCACTCTTCGTGGCCATCATCATGGGTAATTTTAAGGCAGGGTACTTTTACTTTACCGCCTCCTTCTAACAGCGCCTGCTTATGGGCGGGATCAAGCTGAGCATCGCGCAATTCAATTTTCAAACCTAATCGAGCTATCTCTTTACGCACTTTGATACAGAAAGGGCAGCTGCGAAATTGATATAGGGCTAAGCGCTGACACTCCTGGTCGACAAGCGCTTGTTGCTCGGGCGTGCGATCTACGGCAGTGGGCGTGGAGAGCTTTTCAGAAATTAGCATGATGGGGGCAAGTACCAAGCGAACGCCGCGGAAAAAGTAGCGAATTAAAACGCGCATCAAAAAGCTCCTTTCACTGATATTTGGGTTACTACCAGCGTGGTGAGGGAACAGATGGAGAATAACCATCCTTTATAAACAGTGGCGGCATCCTGCAACAACTGAATGGATTTGTCACTTTAAGGGCGTTTTGCCCTGGCTAATCTTCAATTATAACGATGAGTAGATGAGCAATTAGACCCAGCATGCTACGCTAACCGGCTATTTTCAGAGTGTTTGTTTTTTTATTGCACTAGCTAGAACGAATTAGTTTATTAGCGATTAATGGGGCTACAGCCATGCATCTGCATATTATTGGTATCTGCGGCACCTTTATGGGTAGCCTTGCACTGCTGGCGCGAGAGCTTGGGCATCAGGTGAGCGGCTCTGATCAAAATGTTTACCCGCCAATGAGTACCCAGCTAACGGAGGCGGGTATTAGCTTGATGGAAGGTTATCATGCCGAACATCTTACCCCTCTGCCTGATCTGGTAGTGGTAGGCAATGCGATGTCGCGTGGTAATCCAGAGGTAGAAGCGCTACTTAATAGCAATGTGCCTTATACCTCTGGTGCTCAATGGCTGGCGGAACACGTGCTTCCTGGTCGGCGTGTGATTGCGGTGGCGGGCACTCATGGAAAAACAACGACGGCAAGTATATTAGCCTGGTTACTTGAGAGCGCTGGGTTAATACCGGGTTTTTTGATCGGTGGTGTGCCGCGTAATTTTGGGGTGTCCGCCCGCATTGGTGATCCAGCCGCACCTTTTGTTGTTGAGGCTGACGAGTACGATACTGCCTTTTTCGATAAGCGCTCCAAGTTTGTTCATTACCACCCCCATATCGCGATCCTCAATAATCTTGAGTTTGACCACGCGGATATTTTTCCTGATTTGGCCGCCATTGAGCGCCAGTTCCATCACCTAGTGCGGACGGTACCTAGCCAAGGCCAGCTGTTAGTGGCCGATCAGCAGCCTGCGCTTGAACGTGTGCTCGCCCAGGGCGTCTGGACGCCAGTCGTACATTTTGGCGACCAGGTCGAGAGCGAATGGCAGTTTCAGCTAGAGCGTGACGACGCCAGCCGCTTCCAGGTGATTTATAGCGGGGGCGCGCCCGGTCAGGATAAAAAAGGCCAAGATGAAGATGGTGTTGTCGAGTGGGCGCTCACCGGAGAGCATAACGCGCGCAACGCATTGGCCGCTGTTGCCGCCGCTCATCTATGCGGAGTTGATTTGGCACGTGGCTGTGCTGCGCTGGCCCGTTTTGAAACGCCAAGAAGGCGCCAGGAAGTGCGCGGCGAAATTAACGGCATCCAAGTAATTGATGACTTCGCTCACCACCCCACGGCAATTGCCGCCACGCTTAAGGGGTTGCGCGCGGCGACAACCAAAGGGCGTTTGCTGGCGGTGATTGAACCCCGCTCAAACACCATGCGATTGGGCGCGCTGCGCGAGCGCTTAATCGACAGCGTGGCTGACGCTGATGGCGTGTTTTGGTTTCAGCCTGCCGGCCTGGATTGGTCAATGGACGAGCTGGTGGCTACTCAAGGCGCCCACGCACAGCTATACAGCGATATTAATACCCTAGTGCAGGCAGTGGTCACTCAAGCGTCACCTCTGGATCGTATCGTAGTGATGTCCAACGGTGGTTTTGAAGGCGTTCATGAGCGCTTATTGGCCGCCTTAGCTATCGCCAGAGAGGGGTAAGATTGAATAATTCAGTCAAAGCAGCGTTTAAAAAGCCTATTACAGTGGCGCTCACTGGCGCGTCAGGTGCGCAGTATGGCCTCCGGTTGATTGATGTTTTAGTCGATGCAGGTCATGAAGTGTGGGTCATGATTTCGAAAGCCGCCCATATGGTGATCGCCACTGAGACTCCGTTTTCACTACCGGCGCAGCCACAGCGGTTAGTGGAGGCGCTAAGCGAACGCAGTGGCGCCCAGCCGGGGCAGATCCGCTGTTTTGGGCGCGAAGATTGGATGGCTCCTGTGGCTTCTGGTTCCGGCGCACCTTCAGCGATGGTAGTGTGCCCGTGCTCAACCGGCACTTTGTCAGCGGTGGCCACTGGAGCCAGCAATAACCTGATTGAGCGGGCCGCAGATGTGGCGATCAAAGAGCGTCGAACGCTGGTGTTAGTGCCTCGCGAAAGTCCGCTTTCTCCTATTCATCTTGAGCATATGCTGGCACTTAGTCGGCTAGGAGTAGTTATTCTGCCTGCCGCACCAGGGTTTTATCACTGCCCACAAAGCATTGATGATCTTATTGATTTTATCGTGGCGCGGATACTGAATCAGTTAGGTATTGAACATACGTTGATGCCTCGCTGGGGTGAGGTAAAGGGCATCGGTGAATCCAGCCCATTAAAGGATGAATGAGAGATGATGTCGTGGGCTACGCTGTCGGTTTTTGTGCCAACGTTTTTGTTTGTATCGCTAACCCCCGGCATGTGTATGACACTTGCTATGGTGTTAGGTATGACCCAGGGTGTTAAGCGCACCCTGTGGATGATGATCGGTGAGCTGCTTGGGGTTGGGTTAGTGGCCGCAGCAGCAGGAGCGGGTGTTGCCGCGTTAATGCTTCGCCAGCCAGAACTATTCGTGCTATTCAAATGGGTGGGCGGCGCCTACTTAGGTTATTTAGGTATTATGATGTGGCGTTCACGGGGGCGCATGGCAATTCCCAGTGAATTGGATGCTGGGCCTCCGGCTAGCCGCTTACAACTAGCGATGCAAGGCTTTGTGACGGCAGTGGCCAATCCAAAGGGTTGGGCCTTTTTTATGGTCTTGCTGCCACCGTTTTTAGACAGCAATCGCCCCCTTGTTGGTCAGCTTAGCCTGTTGATTGCGGTGATTTTAACTATCGAATTTGCCAGCATGCTGGTATATGCCTCCGGCGGTAAAACGCTACGCAGTGTGCTCGGTAAAAGCGGCAATGTACGCTTACTTAACCGCATCGCCGGTACGCTGATGATGGGGGTAGGCCTATGGCTTGCACTGGGCTAATCAAGGGCTTTTCACCTCTAAACAGGCGGTAAAAAACTGACCCGAGCGCTCATTAATACCAGAGACGCGATGCTTAAAAGCCACCACGGGCAAGGGCGTAAGCTCGGCCGTGGTTGTTGCTGCCAATGAAGCAGGGTGAGCGCACACACCACCATGCCTAACAGCGCGCCCCCGACCAAATCGCTAAACCAATGAACCCCTACCACTAACCTCGATAATGCCATGGGTAGCGTCAGGATTAGCGCTATCCAGTACGCCCAAAAACGCTTTTGACGTGGTAGTTCGGCTGCTATAAACGCCGCAGTAAGACCTAGCAGGACAACGGCTGTCGAGGTGTGCGCACTGGGGTAAGCGAATGAGCCTGTTAAATAGTCTGGCGTGTCAGGGCGCACACGACCAAATAGCCCTTTACCCACAGTGTTTAGCAGCGCTATAGCGGCAAAAGCGCCACACCAATGTAGCAGAGCATCCACTCTCTTTCGCACTAATAGCCATAATGCCCAAGGTAACGTTAGTGCTATAATGCCGTAAGTATCGCCTATTCGGGCAAATATGTTACCTATCGCATAGCCAAGGTCGCTATGCAGCCAGGCAAAAAGTCGCTGAACAAGCAGGTCCATTTCTAACGGGCCATCATGGGCAATAACCAGCAGTGTCCATCCAGAAAGAGTGCCCAGCGATATTACTAACAGCAGCATCGATGCTAAAGGAACCTCGCCTGAATGGCTCATGGCTAGCCAGGGGCGGCGCAATAGCGGTAAACGGCGAATGCTACCAGCGAGCGCGCGATAAAGTCTGCCGTGTCTAGTGACCTGATGACGACCCCAGGAAAACACCA
>JAMCZP010000066.1 GCA_023485185.1 Gammaproteobacteria bacterium | reverse complement strand
CTACAACGTGGCTACTAACCTATCGACCACCGCTGGAACTTAAACCGTGGCAAATGTTTATTCTTACTACTGCCAGCTGGGTCACCATTAGTGGTTTTGCCAGCCTACCACTGATACTTGGCGCCCCTCAGCTAACAACCACCAACGCTGTATTTGAATCTGTCTCGGCGATCACAACGACAGGTTCTACCATATTGGTCGGTATTGAGCATTTTTCTGATGGACTGAAGTTATGGCGAGGAATAATGCAGTGGATGGGCGGCATTGGCATTATCGTCATGGGCATTGCGATCTTGCCGTTCCTTAAAGTCGGTGGCATGCGGCTGTTTCATACGGAGTCTTCTGACTGGTCGGATAAAGTGATGCCACGCACCGGCGGTATTGCTAAAGCCACCCTGGGCGTCTATGTCGGTTTTACTCTCGCAGCCATCCTGAGCTTTTGGGCAGGTGGAATGACGTTGTTGGATGCCATTGTCCACGGCATGAGCTCACTTTCCACAGGCGGCTTTGCTAACTCAGACGCCTCCTTCGGCGCCTACAGTGAGCAACCATGGTTACTCTGGTTAGCCAGTTTTTTTATGCTAAGCGGCGCACTGCCTTTCGTGCTCTATATTCGTTTTATACGCGGTTCACCCAGCTCGCTGTGGCAAGACCAGCAAGTGCGCGGGCTTTTAAAGCTTCTGCTCGCAGCGATTTTAGTACTAAGTGCTTGGCGTGTATCTGACGGCACTCCCCCTTTCGAGGCACTCACCCATGTCACGTTTAATATCGTTTCAGTGGTAACCACTACCGGGTACGCCTCTGATGATTACACGCTGTGGGGAGCGCTACCGGTAGTTGCATTCTTTTACCTAACCTTTGTAGGAGGCTGCAGTGGCTCGACCAGCGGCGGAATGAAAATTTTCCGCTTTCAGATTGCCACCATTATGCTGCTTAACCAACTGCGCTACTTAATTCATGCCAATGGCGTATTTACTGCCCGGTACTATCATCAGCCAGTCACAAGCGATATCTCGCGCAGCGTGGTCGCTTTCTCATTCTTCTTCTTTATCACCATAGCAGCGCTTGCACTGGGCTTATCAGCGCTGGGGCTAGATTTAGTCACTGCTCTCACCGGTGCGGCCACCGCGGTAACCAATGTGGGGCCTGGCCTTGGCGATATTATTGGCCCAGCAGGTAACTTTTCGTCTTTGCCTGATGCTGCGAAATGGTTGTTGTGTATTGGTATGCTGATGGGGCGTTTGGAGATACTCACCGTGGTAGTACTGCTTACGCCGATGTTCTGGCGGCGTTAGGCGAACATCTATTAAAACGCCTGTTAGAAGTCGGTTTATCTTTTTTGACAACGACTTAAAACAGGCGCTTTTACGATGCTTAAATCTCGACTGCGCGGCCAATAAACTCAATGGGGCCGGTCGGTAAGCCGGTGGGTGAACCCGTCTCATCTTCAAGCGTTAGCTCAAATAGCTGGTTATCTTCAAGCGGTGGTAATTGATCCAGGCGCATACGAATCGGCTGGCCTGGTTCCACTAAACCGAGTGATACCGGTGCTTGCCACTCATCTGCTTTCGTCCAAAACTCCAGCGCTTTACCTTCGGGCACTTCGAATGTACCCAGTGGGATTAGCTCTATTTCTTGGCGCGATGATGCTTGCACAACCCAGCCCGCCGACTGCGTTTGCGGCGCTAGCAGTACAACCATGTATTCAGGGGTGGTTGGCTCAGTTACATCGTTTGCCAGCATTACCCCCATGACCAACGCCGCCGCTAAACCAAACCCGGCGGCCCCACGCCAAAGCGGCAGGCTGTGCAATAACCGGCGTGGTCTTGGTGGCACGACCGATGCCGGACGGCCACGCTTCGCAAACGCTTCACGTGCTGCCAAGCTACGCTCAATACGTGGCCATAAGTAGTCGGAAGGTGGAACAGGTGTAGTAATAGCGGTATAGGGCAAAAAGCGTTCCTCCCAGGCCATGACTGCTTTCTGCAGTTCAGGCTCATTGGGCAGACGCGCTTCAAGCGCCTCTCGCTGCTCTAATGACAGCGTACCCAGCACGTATTCACCCGCCAAGGCATGGACATCTTCATGATCGTTTTCAAAACTAGGGCGGGTCATGCCATACACTCCCGTAGACGCTGTAAGCTGCGTTTGATCCAGGCTTTAACCGTTCCGAGCGGAGCGCCAGTATGAGCCGCTATTTCGCCATGACTAAGCCCATCGACATAGGCGTGAAGTACGCAGTTACGCCGCTCTGGTTCAAGCTCTTCAAGACAGCTATCCATTTGCTGACCGGTCTGCCAATCGAAGGCTTCCTCGACCACAAATGCATGCTGGAAATGTTCATCGTGAGTTACATCGGTAGGATCATTACTATCGTAAGTAATTTCGCGATCACGATAACGGATAGCGTTTAGTGCTAAGTGGCGCGCAATACTGAAGATCCACGCCCTAGCAGACCCTTTGCTAGGATCAAAACTATCCGCCCGTTGCCAAATATTTAAACAAGCATCGTGGACAATATCTTCTGCCATGCCACGATCTTTAACGATTCGTAATACTACGCCTAAGATTCTGGCACCTTCGTGCACATATAATTGGTGTAGTGCGTCATGTTCGCCGTTAGCACATTTAGCTAGTACAGCAGCATGATCAAATTCTGAAGACACGTCAGTCAAACCCTAGCTCCCTGGTGACGCCGCCGACACCTGTCGCCGTGCTCACAGACAGCATAGCCGCTAGGGACTCGCGAAACGAGTCCCTAGCACTATTAGACTTACTCAGCAGTCCAGAAAATATAATCTGCTTGATAAGTAACGACCGCTTTAGCGCCTTCGTTGTCAGCACCACAGGCCGCGTCGGGTGCAACACCACCTTCCGTTTCCAAGCGCTGAATGTAGCTAACGCCCGTCATCGCACCTTCACCCTCAGCAGGGTTGGCTTCAACTAACTGAAGTGGAATATTGCCATCGCCGTTTGGCGCAGTGGCTAATTCAGTAGCAGTAAGCTTAGATCCATCCAATGATTCCCACGTCGCAGGAGGACCATAGTAACTACCCACTTGATTACCATCGCGATCATTCAGGGCAGCACTTGGGCCTTTAAAAACCCAGCCCATGCTGCCATCGTCTCTAGTCTCACACATATAGGCAATCGCGCCCACACCTACGGTTTCTAGAGCAACGGTGTTGCCGTCCGGTACTTGGACATCCGCAGGCGTTTCGGCCAAAGCGGCATGACTGAAGGATGCGATCAGTGTGGCGGCTAGGGTAGCTCGCGTTAGTTGATGAATTGTCATTTCAGTCTCCTTGAGGGTTATTATCAGCCGCCGTAAATGGCGCCTGTATAGTGAATACCCGCGAGACGCTCGTTTGGATGCAGTTGTTTGCAAAAAAAGTTAAAAAATATAAAAAAACCCTGAGCAAGGGCTCAGGGTCACTATCAAAAAAGCGTTCAGCCTCCTCTCTTATATAGATTAAGCCGTCGCTTGCATTGCCAACGCAGTATCTAACATACGATTGGAGAAGCCCCATTCATTGTCGTACCAAGCCATGATTTTGACCAGGCGGCCATTTACCCGGGTATGATTGGCATCAAAGGTCGATGAGTTAGCATCGTGATTGAAGTCAATAGAGACCAGTGGCTCGGCATTCACCGCTAATACGGATGAGCTTGCGGCAGCTTTCTCTATGATGGCATTGATCTCTTCTTTGGTTGTCTCACGCCCGGCAGTAAAGGTGAGATCCACTAGCGAAACGTTGATCACCGGTACGCGCACCGCCAGGCCATCTAACTTACCGGCCAACTCTGGAAGCACTAAGCCTACAGCAGCGGCGGCACCGGTTTTGGTCGGAATCATAGAGTGCGTTGCACTGCGCGCCCGGTAGGGATCGGTATGATAAACATCTGTCAGATTCTGATCATTGGTGTAGGCGTGCACCGTGGTCATCAAACCGTTTTCTATGCCAACAGAATCATTCAGCGCTTTTGCCACCGGCGCTAAGCAGTTGGTGGTGCAAGACGCGTTAGACACCACCGTGTGCTCAGCGGTCAAAACATCGTCATTTACGCCATACACAATGGTGGCATCGGCATCGGGACTGGGGGCAGAAATGAGCACCCGCTTAGCGCCAGCAGAGATGTGTTTAGCCGCCGCCTCGCGCTTAGTGAATAGTCCGGTGCACTCCATTACCAAATCAATGTTCATCGATGCCCAAGGAAGCTGAGCCGGATCACGTTCAGAGGAAATCGCAATACGATCCCCATCCACCGTGATGCTTTCAGCATCGTGCTCTACTTTAAAGGGGAAGTGTCCATGCACCGTGTCATGTCGCAACAAGTGCGAATTTAACGACGGGTCGCCTAAATCAT
>JAMCZP010000090.1 GCA_023485185.1 Gammaproteobacteria bacterium | reverse complement strand
TACTGATTTAGCCTCAACGGACGGATCTTCTTCATTAGGATCGGCAGACGCCTCATCTTTAACAAAAAAATTGGTCGCCGCTGGCACTGGCGTATCTTCTTGACGCGAAGCCCGCAGCGGAAAAGCGTCATGTTCTTTGGCGGGCTTTTCTACTGGCGCATCAGCCTCAGCCTGCACAAAGGCATTTTCACGTGGTGCCTTGGGCTCGACAATCTGCGGTGACTTATATTGCGTTTCTTCACCTGCTTTGGGCGCTGCCGCTGAAACGGCTGTCGTTGAAGCAGCCGCTGCTGCCACGGCTGTTTTTTCAGGCACGTGTTTGTTACTTGAAAAAGCAGCGGCTTCCCAAGGAATCGAGGTATCCGTGGTTTCGCTACCCGCGACGTTGCTGGCAGCCGTATCAGTAGAACTGTTGGAAAGCGGCACGCTAAAGCCCGGCTCGCGCCGCTCACGACCACCCGCACTTCGACCTACAGACTCAACCGTGGGCTTTGCTTCAGCAGGGGCTGGTTTGGGTGCCACTGGCGGCTCTACTTGAGGCGATACTTGAGGTTCTGCTGAGGTTTTCACTTGGGGTTTTGCCGCAGGCGTGGGTTTTGCAGCCGCACGCTGAGCAGCGCGCATCCGACGCGATTGACGACGAGCCGACAACCAACCGCCTAGGCGGCAGATGCGCTTGCCAACCTCATCCGCCACTTGCAGCCAAGACATGCCGCTAAACAGTGGAAAGCCACTTAAAATAAGTGCTGCGGCAATTAAACCTACCCCGCCACTGCCGACTAATGGTTTAAGCGCAGCGACCAGGCCTTCACCCAAAATACCGCCAGAAGCGTAGGGTAATATGCTATTAGGGTGATAAAAATGCAGTGCGCCCAGCATGGTGGTGCCAAACATCAGCAGCACTAACCCACCCGCATGAACCGCAATCGACACCGGGTCGAGTTCAAAACGTACTTGGCGCGAGCGAATCAGCCACCAAGCGGCAAAACCAAACATGCCTGGCCACCACAACGCACTGGCCCCCAGCAGCGAATAGAGGACGTCCGCCAGCCATGCACCGACGTGGCCCATCCAGTTGCGCACATCCGTTTCCGGCCCCTGGTAAGACCAGCCTGGGTCAGCAGGGTGGTAACTAAATAGTGCTAATAATAAGAAAACACATAGCGCAAGCAGTACCACTACCACGCATTCACGCACTGAGCCTTGCAGGCGCAGTCCAAAACGACGGGCTTTATCTTTCGCGGCGTTAACACGCGCAGAAGAAGCCGAAGATGGTGTTTGACGCGCGTTACGCTGCGTTCGCTTGTTTACTGCTTTATTCACTTTCAAGCGACTCTCCCTTTACACCTAAAATGGCGTCTTTAATCCACTTGCGAGTTTGCATCATACCGAGCATCCTTCCGCCGTCACAGGGCTTCTCGTTAAGCCTCCGTGCAAGAACGTTGTAACGACGTAGCAACAGGAGCAAGTAATGCTACCTTGGCTTTCCTCACCACACCCTAAATTCCCAACGACTAATATGGCGTTGAGCTCACCCAATGGCCTACTGGCAGCCGGTGGCGAACTCTCCCCCACCTGGCTGGTAGAAGCCTATCGACGCGGCATTTTCCCATGGTATAGCGATGATGATCCTATCTTATGGTGGAGCCCAGACCCGCGCATGATACTCCTACCTGAGCAATTTAAGCAGCGCCGTAGCCTTACTAAACGATTACGCCATGGTGGCTTCCATATCACACTGGATCAACACTTCGATCAGGTTATTCAAGCCTGCGCCGCCCCGCGCGGGGCAGATGCGGGAACCTGGATCACCGACGAGATGCATGAGGCCTACTGTCTGCTGCATGCGCTCGGCATTGCCCACAGTATTGAAGTCCACCAGGGTGGGCAATTGGTTGGCGGCCTATACGGGCTCGCCATGGGGCCAGTGTTTTTCGGCGAGTCGATGTTTTCACGCGCGCCTGATGCCTCAAAGGTAGCGCTGGCCCACCTGGCCAGAGCAATGCGAGAGCATGGTGGGAAACTCATCGACTGCCAAATGCATACTCCTCACTTGGCCAGTTTGGGCGCTATTACAGTCGCTCGCACGACTTTCATCAACTATCTTAATAACTGGTTACCCGATGAGGCGTTTACACTACCCTTATCAGCCGAAGAAGCACCGATAATCCCTACATCGCCCTGGCTCAGTGCCATTGCGGTTGAGGGTACACCTTATTGACGAAGCTATTTTGCAACGCCCAATTTTTCAACCAGGAGGCAAGCCGTGAGTAGTAACACTCCGCGTCGCCCAGTGCGGGATTTGCGCTTCTTCCTTACCGTGCCCCATGCTTGTAGCTATTTACCCGACAGAGAGGCAACAACGCTGTTTCTCGACCCTCAGGAGTCACCTGTCCCTGGGGTTTATGACTCGTTAGCACTGTTGGGGTTTCGCCGCAGCGGTCGCCACTTGTATCGTCCTCACTGCGAAGGCTGCAACGCCTGCCGCTCGGTTCGCATCCCGGTGGAGCATTTTGCTGCAAATCGCACCCAGCGCAAAATTTGGCGGCGCAATGCGGATATTACGGTTCGGGTCGTGCCCGCTTACTATGCCTCTCATCATTACGAGCTCTACGCGGAGTATATTCGCTTACGCCATGCCGACGGCGATATGTACCCCCCCAGCCGCGAGCAGTACCGTACCTTCCTAACTCTAAATGAACCCTACGCCCATCTAATGGAAATGTACCTGGGCAACGAGCTGGCCGGTGTTGCCGCTTTTGATCAGCTAGAACATGGCCTCTCGGCAATTTACACCTTCTATGCTGTTAGCGATGAGTTGGATAAGCGCTCGCTGGGCACGTTTGCTATTCTTCGGCTAATTGAACTCAGCCGCGAAAAAGCGCTGCCATACCTGTATTTAGGGTATTGGATCGAAGAGTGCCGTAAAATGCGCTACAAGCAGGCTTTTACGCCGCTGGAAATACTTGATGGCCGCCATTGGCGACAATTAATTCGCTAATCTCGTAAGCTTTTTTGCCTTGATGGCGGGCTTGCGGCACAATATAGCGCTGTTTCTTGAGCGCCCACCTAGCGGCACTTGAGTCCTGACGTATTGGTAGCTGATTAACTCGTACATTATTAGCCTGTAATTACTAACTCATAAGTGGGGAAATGCCTATATGGCACGCGAAGATCATATTGAAATGGAAGGCGTTATCGTCGATACCCTTCCGAACACCATGTTTCGTGTTGAACTGGAAAACGGTCACGTTGTTACTGCTCACATCTCCGGAAAAATGCGCAAAAATTACATCCGCATCCTGACCGGCGATAAGGTAAAAGTAGAGCTAACGCCTTACGATCTTTCGAAGGGCCGTATCGTATACCGTTCGCGCTAAGTCGTTGCACCGTTAACGCGTTCGGCTGATCTTAACTGTTGCCACAGAAAGACAGCACCGATCAGCGTCAATGGCTGTTCACTAAAAACGACAACGCCCCGTCGATGACAGGGCGCTGCGTTTTGCTGCATATAAACATCCGTGATTGGCTTTAGAGCGCCTTAGCGCCCTTTTCAGGGCGCATCGGCCATCTCAGTCTCTGTAGAAAGGTGTAGCTCCCCCTCTTCCAGGCTGACATGCACAATACCGCCTTGATCAGCCAACTCGCCAAACAAAATCATCTCGGCTAATGGCTTCTTCAGCTTCTCTTGAATGAGGCGCATCCCGAAGTCTGAACACGCTTCTCATCCAACTGTGCCTGTAGTTCGATTAAGAACTTGTCGACCACATTGCGCACCACTGAAACAGGTAACGCATGGAACTGGATAATACTGTCCAAGCGGTTGCGGAACTCAGGTGAGAAGGTGCGACGAATCACTTCCATAGCATCCGTTGAGTGATCCTGATGCTGGAAGCCCATAGAGCGCCGCGATGACTGCTCAGCACCGGCGTTAGACGTCATGATCAAGATAACGTGACGGAAATCAGCTTCACGGCCGTTGTTATCCGTTAGACGTCCGTGATCCATGACCTGAAGTAGCAGATTAAAGACTTCGGGATGCGCCTTTTCAATCTCATCTAACAGCAGCACACAATGCGGCTGCTTAGTGACCGCTTCGGTTAACAAACCACCCTGGTCGTAACCGACATAGCCGGGAGGTGCACCAATCAAACGCGATACAGTGTGGCGCTCCATGTACTCCGACATATCAAAGCGTACAAGCTCAATGCCCATAATATGCGCAAGCTGCTTGGCAACTTCGGTTTTACCCACCCCTGTTGGCCCTGCAAACAAGAAACTACCCACCGGCTTATCAGGTGACTTAAGCCCGGCTCGGGAAAGCTTAATGGCGGCAGACAAGCTATCAATCGCTTCATCTTGGCCAAA
>JAMCZP010000217.1 GCA_023485185.1 Gammaproteobacteria bacterium | reverse complement strand
GATAGCTTGTTTCACCACTCTGCTTCAGCCACTTCTTCAAGCGCTTCTGATTTTTAATCAGACGATTGGCAAACATCTGCGCATTATCTTGGTTTTTATGCGCAGCTTGCTCTTCGCTAACCCCTGCGCTAACCCCTTCACTGGCCGCTACCTCAGCACCGCTCTCACTTTTAATGGGCGTTACATTACTAACGGCAGGCGGATGCTCTGCCCCACCAATCTCCATCAGCAGCAGCTTGGCATCCAAAGCGCCGTTTTTAAGCGCGTACTGTTTGTGTGCCCGCATGCCGAGCCGGTGACCAAGATCCGGATTACCGGTAAAAACAGCCAGGGTCCAGCCGGGAAACAGCGCTTTGGCTTTTTCGCCTAACTGAGCATACAGGCGCACCAGCTCGGGCAGCTCACCCAAACGCTCACCGTAGGGCGGGTTGGTGATCAGCAGGCCACTTTCTTCGGTCAGTGATTCTGGCCGGGTCAGTTGAGAAAGACTTTGTCCATGCAAGGTAATCAGCGCAGGAATACCCGCACGCATGGCGTTAGCTTTCGCTGCAGTGAGTGCCGCCGGGCTCTGGTCAAAGCCTAGCAACTGGGCTTTGCAACGTTTGCGACCTATCGAGGCACGCGCTTCAGCTTCGCGCTTTTGCTCACTCCAGGCTATATCGTCGTGCCCCGCCCAACCGTGGAAGCCAAACCGCTCACGATTAAGATTAGGCGCCTGATCGGCAGCCATCATGGCGGCTTCAATCAACAGCGTGCCCGCACCACACAGCGGGTCGATCAGAGGCTCGCCTGCTTTTAAACGCTCGGGCCAGCCTGCACGCACCAACAACGCCGCGGCCAAATTCTCTTTTAACGGCGCATGACCTACATCGCGGCGGTAGCCACGGCGATGGAGGCTCTCTCCGGAAAGATCCACGCCAATAGTTAAATTCATGCGGTGCAGGTGGGCGTAGATACGCAGGTGTGGCGTTTTAGTATCAACGTTGGGGCGCTCTTGCCCAGCCAGCTGCAGTGCGTCTACAACGCCATCTTTAACAGTTTGCGCGCCAAAGCGGGTGTGGCGAATATGTTCGCTGCGCCCGTGAAAATCCACCGCCAGGGTGTTACCTGGTGCTAAGTGCCGACTCCAGGCAATACGCGCGACCACATCACGCACTTGGTCAGCCGTATCGATCATGGATTCGCGTACCAGCGTTAAAATAACCCGGTTGGCTAACCGCGACCAAAGGCAGACACGATAGGCAATAGCTTGGCTGGCAGTAAAATAGACCCCAGCCACGGTGGTTTTACCCGGGGTGGCCCCCAGCGCTATGAGTTCATCGTGAAGCAGGCCTTCAATGCCTTTGGGACAAGTGGCTAGCAGATTCAACAGGGTATTTTGATTCGACTCGGTCATGGTAATGGTGGCGCGTAAGGGCGCGATATTCCTGTATATAACAAAAGAGTTTACGTTTTATGACAAATTGATAGTCGACAGATGCCCCTATCATGGTCTAACAATAAGAGAGTAGCTACTGAAAAACGCATGCGTTGCCTGTCAGGGTCTTTTAGGGACATATTCTTCTAATAGACCTATGGCTTGTTAGTTTCTTTGCAAGAGAGTTCTTAGCAAGTTTTCTTTGCTAGAGAATGCCGCTCTTCCCGTTCAGCACGTGAGTGCTAGACAGTTGAGTCGATGCGGCTTCTCACTCTTGATAGCAAGCTCTCGGAATTGTGGATGTCGTGCATGTTGCTATGCATATTTTTTTCAACATCCTATTTCTTATCAAAGGCTTTCGTGAAAAGAGGTTAGCCAATGAAACGGCAAAAACGTGATCGCTTCCAGCGGGCATATGTCCACGGCTATAAAGCGGGTGTATCGGGTCGTTCTCGTGATGACTGTCCTAGTCAAGATGTCAATTTACGTGAATATTGGATGAGCGGTTGGCGTGAAGGTCGCGGCGATCAATGGGATGGTATGACCGGCATCTCCGGTATTCATAAAAACCCCATGGTTATGACTTAGCGTTTTTTCTAAATTTCAAACGAAAGGTTTCCAGTGAGCCCACTTTTAAGTGGGCTTTTTATCGGTCGGCGTTCCGGTGGCCGGCATTCCGGCGGCCAGCGCTCTTGCGCACTCGCCTACTAACTTAGGGCCTTGGTAAATCAACCCTGAGTAGAGCTGGACTAGATCCGCTCCAGCGGCAATTTTAGCTTGTGCCGCCGTGGCGCTATCAATACCCCCTACGCCAATAATCGGCAGTGTAGGTAGTTGCTCTCGCAACTGGCGAATAACGCGATTGGACGCTTCAAACACGGGCTTACCTGATAACCCACCGGCCTCATTAGCCTGAGGGTCGCTCTGCACTGCTTCACGGGAGACCGTGGTATTGGTGGCAATCACGCCATCAAGTGCGTTGCGCTGAATGCTTCCTGCCAGTAATGCTACCTCTTCCACGCTCATGTCTGGGGCGATTTTAATCAGCAGGGGCACTTTGCGACCCGATTGGGCATCAAGCTCTGTTGCGCGGGCTCGAATTGGGCCTAGCAACGCATCCAACTGCTCGCCAAACTGCAGGCTGCGCAGCCCTGGGGTATTGGGTGAAGAGACGTTGACGGCGATGTAATCCGCACATGGGTGCACCGCCTCTAAACAGACTAAGTAGTCATCCAAGGCATTGTCGACCGACGTCGTCAGATTCTTACCAATATTGATGCCCACAATACCGCCGTAATGGCGCTGCTTAACCTGCTGGACAAGATGCTCCACCCCTTTGTTATTAAAGCCAAAGCGGTTAATAATTGCGCCATGTTGTGCTAAACGAAACAGCCGGGGCTTGGGATTGCCCGGCTGGGGTTTCGGTGTCACCGTCCCGACTTCGACAAACCCAAACCCTAGCGCGCCCAGTGCGTCCAAATGGTCGGCGTTCTTATCTAGTCCAGCAGCCAATCCCACACGGTTAGCAAACCGTAACCCCATCAGCTCAACAGGATCTTGCACAGATTTACCAAACACCCGTTCCACCCCAGCAACACGGTGCAATGCATCCAATGCGCCTAGCGCCATGCCGTGGGAGGTTTCTGGATCAACGCGAAAGAACAGTGAGCGGGCAAGGTGGTACATGGTTAGCATCTCTTGAATCAGGACAGAACGGGCGCGTGGTTGGAAACAGTTACTCATTACTCAATGTGGAATTAATTCTGCCAGCCTAATAAGTACTCCAGTGGGAGGTAGCTTTAGCTCGCGACCATTTAAGCTCCTAGCCTAATCAGGCTAAGGGGCACCTGAGGTACCCTTCGCGCGCTGAAGCGCCCTCCCACAATAAGCTTCCAACTGACATCCCTATTCGCGGAAGTGTCGAACCATCGCTGAAATAATTAATATATAGCCCTCAAAAGAGGACAAATAACCGAAAACGGGCGCCAGTATAACGCAATAAAGCGCGCCCTGGTGGAGAACCAGGGCGCGCTTTCTAACGGTTATGCGTTGCCACTATCTGGCGCTAAGCCTCGCTATCACTCTCGGCGAGATCGACCAGTTCCCGGACAGCGACGGCAAACAGCGCAAAGCCACCTTCGTTACCGCCACGCACCTCTTCAATAAGACGACACCAGCGGCGGTGCAGATCGGCATGCTGATCCAACCACTGGGCAACCCGCTCTTCGGTATCGCGGCTACCCGCATCGAGTTTCAGTACGCTGGTGGTGAGCGCAAGCTGCTGACGCTCGATATCGTCACGGAATGTTTCCCGTGCCTGAGCCTGCCAGGCATCACGCACTTCCAGCTGTGTGACCTGCTGAATCATCCATGGCAACTCCAGGCGGCTACCAATTTCATACAGCACCTCCGCGACCCGCTGCGGTTTTTCGTTGGTTAGGCGAGCGGCCTGGATGATACCTAACCCTGCATAGAGGCTTGATGAAGCTGCTACCGTTGAGGCCAGTGCTTCTGGCACTCCCGCTTCAACTAGCGAATCCCGGCGCATGCTCCAGGCGCTTAGCTCCTCACCGCTCAGCAGTTCGCCAATACCTTCTTGCAACTGCGCCAGGCGGGGCGCGAAATACTCAATGGTGTCTTGCGTTGAAAGACCTAAATGCTGGCGCACGAACCAGCGCGTTGCGCGGCGAGTTAGACGCATCAGATCAAGCATCATCGAGTACTGGACACGATTCGGCACTTGATTATCGAGCGCCTCAATTTGCGCCCACAAACCCGCTAAATTGAAGCTATCCCGCGCAATAATATAGGCCCGGGCAATATCGGCACGCCCCGCACCGGTTGAGTCCATTAGGCGGCGTACAAATACGATGCCCATATGGTCAACCAAGTCATTAGCCACCTGGGTGGCGACAATTTCACGCTTTAGACGGTGATCGTACATTTCGTCTTTAAAACGCTCGGTCAATACCGCTGGGAATAGCCGCTCCAAATGACGGTGAATATAGTTATCATCTGGTACATCTGAGGTAATCAGATCACCTTT
>JAMCZP010000131.1 GCA_023485185.1 Gammaproteobacteria bacterium | reverse complement strand
CGGTATTATGCTGTGCAACACACCGGATGTGCTTACCGAAACGACAGCAGATACTGGCTTTGCACTGATCATGGCCACCGCACGTCGTGTGGTGGAACTCGCTGAGCTAGTTAAAAGCGACAACTGGAAAGCCAGCATTGGCCCCGCGCTATTTGGCAGCGATGTGCATGGCAAAACCCTCGGCATGGTCGGTTTTGGACGCATCGGGCAGGCGGTAGCCAAGCGGGGTGCGCTGGGTTTTGGCATGAAGGTACTTTACTCCAATGCATCACCCAAGCCCGAGGTAGAAAGCAAGCTAGGCGCCGAGCGGCGAGAACTCAACGAGCTGCTGGCTGAAGCCGATTTTGTTTGTGTTACGGTGCCGCTCACCGCCGAGACCGAACGCTTGATCGGCGCTCAAGAGTTTGCGCTGATGAAGACCTCTGCCATTTTCATCAATATTGCCCGTGGCAAAGTCGTTAATGAAGCTGCGTTGATAAAGGCCCTTGAGAACGGTGTTATTCAGGGAGCCGGGCTGGATGTATTTGAGCAAGAGCCGTTACGCGCCACATCTCCTCTCACCAAAATGACGAATGTCGTTGCGCTTCCTCATATAGGTTCTGCTACCCATGAAACCCGCCATGCCATGGCTCAGCGAGCAGTGGATAATATTCGCTTGGCGCTGCAGGGTGAACGTCCTATCAGCTTAGTTAACGAGGAAACCTATCGATGAAGCACACCCCAACGCCTCTCTGCCTACTGTTTGACTGCGATGGCACTTTAGTAGATAGCGAGATACTGCTTGCCGAGGTGATGGGCGATATTCTGCCTGAATTCGGCTTACCCTTTTCAGCACGCCAATATATGGATGAATTTCGCGGGGTGCGTTTTCATACCATCGTGCAAACCCTGGAAGACCGTTTTCAAGCATTGGAAGAAGGCCAATTTTCAAAGCTTGAGGCAGATATGCGGGCACGCATGGAAGCGCGCATGCGGGCTGAGCTTGTAGCGATACCTGGCATGCCCGCTGCACTCGAACAGTTAAGCAGCCATCCTAAAGCCGTCGTTTCCAATGGCCCTGAGCGCAAAATTCGCTGCGCTTTGGAAAGCACCGAGTTAGGCCACCACTTTGCTGACAAGCTCTTTAGCGCTTATACACTCAATGTGTGGAAGCCTGATCCAGAGCTTTATCGTAAGGCCGCTGCCGCCATGGGTTACCCGCCAGAAGCGTGTGTGGTTATCGATGACGCATCGGTAGGTGTAGAGGCAGGGTTAGCGGCAGGCATGCACGTGATTCATCTCAACCACTTCCCCAATGAAGAAGTAACCCCTGAGAGCGCGATTGGTATCCACCACGCCAGCGAACTTCCCGCCGCTATCGCGCGCTTAAGCTGCTAGTAGCCCCCTTAGCCACATGGCTTCGCGCCGCACCTCCGCTCACTAAACGATTTTAACTTATCAATAATGGATCTCGACAGGCATGTTTCCCCATGCCTGCAGACGCCTTTGCCCGCCTATTTATGACCTTCTCCTCCTCATCGATCGCGACCAATGTCGCATAGCCCAAGCATTGACCTACGCAGGAATGACGTTAAGCTTGGCTTTAAATCAAATATAAAAACAGATTTTATATTTGAAAAATATCCGCATCACAACAAGAACACCACAATAAAACGGAGAACCTACCATGCGCCTAACCCACTTAATGATGGCCAGCCTCGCCATTGGCTTCACCTCATCACTTCAAGCAGCCGACTTCACCTTCAAATACGCTCATTCGCAAACCGATGAGGCACCACGATCTGAATCCATGCGCTACTTCAAAGAGGCACTTGAAGAGCGCAGTGATGGGCGCATCACCGTCGAACTCTATTTCAACGGCACCCTTGGTAAGGAAGAGGACGTACTTCAGCAAGTCCAAATGGGGCTTATTCAAGGTTATCGTGGTGGTTTGTTTGCCCAAGCTAACCCCGCTTATCTGATCTACACGATGCCGTTCCTGTTCACTACGCCAGAACAAGCCATTGACGTGATGGAGGGCGAGCTTGGTCAGGCCATTAATGAAGGCGCCCGAGAAAGCCAGCTACACATACCGGTGACCGGCGTTGCCGGTGGTATGCGCCAGTTAACTAATAACGTTCGCGCCGTTAATCAAGTTGATGACCTCCGTGGTTTGAAGATTCGCACACCACCATTGGCACCCACGTTGCGGGCATTTGAAGCGCTGGGAGCCTCCCCCCAGCAAGTGCCTTACACCGAGACCTACATGGCGCTACGCACAGGCGTAGTCGATGGGCAAGAAAACCCGCCCTCCAATATCGCCGATATGAAATTCCATGAAGCTCAGGAATACATGTCATTACTGAACTGGCAAATCCATCCTGACCCCTTCTTTATCAGCGCCCAGTGGTACGACCAGCTACCAGAAGAGCTACAGATGATCGTCGACGACGTCGCTCAGGAGACGATGACCCGCTCCAACGAAATTTGGCTCGCTTCCGAAGCCAACTACCTCGAAACACTAGGAGAGCAGATGAGCATTAACGGCATCGCCGACGAACACCGCCAAGGCTTCGTAGATGCCGTCGTTCCTGTCTGGGAGCACTTTGTTGAGCGTGGTGACTTTAGCCAGGAGCAGTTAGAGCAAGTGCTCGCGCTGACCGATCAAGCCGAGGTACTAGAGTAATGAATCCACCTCCACTGGCGCAGCCGATGGCGGAAGATACCGTCTTGATGCGGGTAATGCGCCGCTTCGCTAGCCTACTGGAAAACCTAATCGCCGCATTAATTGCGGCGGTTTTGCTGCTCTGCTTGGCACTGGTGATATTACGCTACGTCTTCAGCATTGGCTTTGCAGGTGCTGAAGAGGTGATGCGCTTTCTCTTTGTGTATTCCACCGCACTGGGCGCATCGGTCGCCATCTTGCGCGGCGAGCATATTCGTATCAGCGTTCTGGTGGATGCACTGCCTGCGGCAATAGCCGTCTGGCTGAACCGCTTACGCCACTGTCTCGTGATGCTATTCAATGGCTATTTGGCATGGCTCAGCATCAATTGGATTGGGCAAGTCGGTCGTTTCCGCTCCGCCGTGCTGGATGTGCCCAATTGGGTAGTACAAATCAGCGTTCCGATGGGCGCGCTACTGGTCATTCTATTTTCCTTGGCGGTGCTAATGGGTGGCGAGCGGCCCTCCGCTCAACGAGAAGACGCTCAGGAGGGCCAGGCATGATCTTATTGCTTGTTAGCCTGATGGTGCTGTTGCTGATTGGGGCGCCCATCGCCTATTCCCTAGGGCTTTCGGGGCTGGTCTACTTTTTAATCATGCAGCCAAGCTTGATTGGCGTGCTCCCCCAGCGAGTACTGTCCGGTATGGATCTGTACACAATGATTGCCCTACCGCTGTTCATTTTGATGGGGCTAGTGATGAACGCCTCAGGCATTACCGCGCGCTTGATCGACTTCTGTTTGATGCTGGTAGGCCGTTTTCCAGGTGGGTTGGGGCACGTCAATATCTCGACCTCGATGATCTTTGGCGGCATATCAGGCTCTTCTGTGTCTGATACAGCTTCAGTGGGTTCCGCCATGATTCCTGAGATGGCACGCAAGGGATACAGCGTCGAAACCGCCAGTGGCATTACCGTGGCCTCTTCCACCATGGGCATGATCATTCCTCCCAGTGTGCCCATGGTGATCTACGCCGTTACCGCGCAGCAGTCTATCGGCACCATGTTTATGGCGAGCCTTGTGCCCGGCTTACTGATTGGCGTGCTGATGATGGGGATCATTGCACTAATGGCCGGTCGGCAAGGCTACCCCCGTGCCCACGCAGGACTCACCTCTGTAGAGCGCCGCAGTGTCATAAAACGTGCCGTGCTTGCACTATTAATTCCCTTGTTTGTCGTGGGAGCGGTAGTCGGCGGGGTTGCGACAGCAACCGAGTCCGCCGCGTTAGGCGTTGGCTACGCGCTGTTTTTAGCAATGGTGGTTTTCAGAAGTCTCAAACTGCGTGAACTGCCTGCACTGTTTCGCTCTGCCGTCATGACCAGCGCAACGGTGATGATCATTATTGCCATGAGCCAGCTGTACGTGTGGATTCTCTCGATGGAGCAGATTCCCCAGCTATTGGCAGGATTTTTAGGCGGGCTGGATCTTACCCCACTGTTACTCCTGCTGGTCATTGCTGCTGCCGTGCTACTGATTGGCACCTTTATTGATGTAACCCCCGCCATTTTGCTGATTACTCCAGTGGTGCTGCCAGTACTTGCCCTGGCCAATATTTCACCCGTGCAATTTGGCGTTCTGCTAATCAGCGGCCTAGCGATTGGCTTAGTCACGCCGCCGGTGGGCATGTGTCTGAACGTCTGCTCATCCATCACCGGCCTCTCGATTGGACGTATTTTCCGCGGCGCCCTGCCGTTCCTGCTCGCAAACCTGCTGGTGATGCTGCTGATCATTGCCTTTCCGGCTATCACCCTGTGGCCGCTCACGCTGTTCTCGTGAGCCCATTTACGTTTACTATTAAAGGAAATTAATATGGATATTCGCCAAGCACTTCATAGCGATCATTTTAAAACCCTCGATACTCAGGGCCTGCGTGACAAAATGCTGGTCACCAAGATTATGGTGCCAGGCCAACTGTCGCTAACCTACAGCCATGTTGACCGCATTATTGTTGGCGGCGCGGTTCCCACTGATTCGCCGCTTACCCTGAGCGGTGGCAAAGAGCTTGGCGTTGACTATTTTCTAGAGCGGCGGGAAATGGGCGTTATTAACATTGGTGCGCCCGGACGTATTACTGTCGACGGCGAAACGGTCGAGCTAGGCACCCACCACGGTCTGTATATTCCCAAAGAGAGCCGTGAAGTCAGCTTTGAGAGCCTTGATGCGACCAAGCCTGCGCGCTTTTATATCAACTCCACGCCTGCCCATGTACGTTACCAGCTTCGCCATATCCGCCCGGAAGATGCCTCGCCCACCAGCCTTGGTGACCCTGAAACCGGCAATGTGCGTACCATTAATAAGTACTTGCATACCGATGTACTAGATACCTGCCAGCTCTCTATGGGGCTTACCCAGTTAGAGCCCGGCAACATGTGGAACACTATGCCCTGCCATACCCACGAACGGCGCATGGAAGTGTACTTCTACTTTGACTTGAGTGAAGACGATGTGGTGTTTCACTTGTGTGGTGAACCCCAAGAGACTCGGCATATCGTGGTTGCCAACGAGCAAGCCGTGATTCACCCCAGTTGGTCGATTCACTGCGGCTTTGGCACCCGCCGCTACACCTTTATTTGGGGTATGTGCGGTGAAAACCTGACATACGATGATATGGACTTTATCGCCTCTACAGAGCTGCGCTAAACCACAGGCCAAGGAGAGTGACTAATGACGCTATTTTCGCTGAACGGCCAAGTTGCCATGGTGACGGGTTGCAACAAAGGACTGGGCCAAGGGATTGCTATTGCACTGGCTCAGGCGGGTGCCAACATCGTAGGCGTCAATCGCAGCCCTGCTGATGAAACCCGTCAGCGGGTGGAAGCCCTAGGGCGCCAGTTTTACGAAATTGCGGCTGAGCTGGGCAGCCAAGCGCCTAGCGAGATTGTCTCACAAGCAATCGCGAAAGCGGGCAAGGTGGATATTCTGGTCAACAATGCAGGCGTTATTCGCCGAGCTGCGGCTGTTGAGTTTTCAGAGCAAGATTGGGATGACGTCATTGATGTCAATTTGAAAACCGCTTTCTTTCTGGCGCAACAGGTGGCCAAACACCTTATCGAGCGTAAAGCACCGGGCAAGATCGTCAATATCGCTTCATTACTGTCGTTTCAGGGCGGCATACGTGTGCCCTCTTACACTGCCAGCAAAAGCGGCATTCTCGGTCTCACGCGTCTACTCGCCAATGAGTGGGCGGGCCATGACATCAACGTCAATGCCATAGCTCCTGGCTATATGGCCACCGACAACACCCAAGCGTTACGCGACGACCCCCAGCGCCAGGCTGAAATTCTAGGCCGAATCCCCGCCGGACGCTGGGGCACGCCAGAAGACTTAGCCGGCGCTGTGATATTCTTATGCTCCGATGCCGCCCGTTACGTGCATGGGCATACCCTGGCGGTAGACGGTGGCTGGCTGGCACGTTAACCAAGCATTTTGGTTCACGCCACAATCAACGAGCGATAGGCAATCACGTAAGGGAGCTTAAATGAAGGAGAAGGCTGAAACGCAGTACCACGCCCCTGCCTTAGAGAAAGGGTTGGATATTTTGGAGCTGCTTGCCCAATCTCCCCAGCCGCTAAGCACCCAAGCGATTGCCGAGCAGATCGGCCGTAAAACCAATGAGATGTACCGCATGCTGATGGTGCTGCGGGATCGTGGCTACGTCAGCATGGATGATAGCGGTAGCCGCTATCAGCTAACGCTAAAGATGTTTGAGATGGCTCACCGCTTCCCACCCACCAAGCGGTTAGTTCAGGCCGCGCTACCGCGCATGGAAGAGCTGTGCCATGAAATCTCTCAGTCGTGTCACCTTAGCGTTGCTCGTCCTGGCCATCTATTGGTGGTGGCTCAGTACGAAAACCCCGACAAGATGGGCTTTGGGCTGCGCCTGGGGGCCAACATCGATATATGCGGCTCCGGCTCAGGGGCCGTTATGCTGGCCTTTCTGGATGAGCAACGCCGTGAGCGTATTCTTACCGCCAGCGATGCAACCCAACAAGAGGTTGACCGAACGCGGGCGCTATTTGATCCGATTCGCCAGCATGGCTACCACGTGGGGCCAAGTCCTCAAGTCCAGGGGTTAACGAATATCAGCTTCCCCGTCTTTGGGGTTCATGACGTTATCGAAGCCGTTATCACCATCCCTTATCTCACGCTGATTCCAGAAGCAATGCACCGGGAAGTTCCCAGCATCGACCGCTGCCGGGAGCAGTTAGGAGAGCTGGCAGACGCCCTAACGCTGGCTATTGGCGGCCGCCTATCAAAAGATCCAACGAGTTAAAAACAGGTCGCCAAGTGCTCTTTAACGTTTAATTGGGCGTCGACAAGCAGCAACTGGCGCCATTTATCAAACGTCAGGCAAGGGTGCGAAGCGCCAAATGCGACGATATCGCCCACTTCAATACCCTGAGCCTCTTCTGGAAGTCGCACAAAAGTGTGCTGATCCATAATTTTAGTCACTTCCCAACCTGTAACTGGCAGCGGTTGCGAAACCTCACCGCCCTCCCGGTAGCGGCGTAGGGGAAGGGGTAACTGGTCGTAGCCGATATCGCGCTTACCCAGCGCCACAATGGCAAGCCCAGGCTCAGGCAGTGACTGCACCTGAGCGAATACTTCGAGTGCAGGCTCAAGCCCCTGTTGTAAATCCGGGCGGCGCGCCATAACAGCGGTCTGCGCCTCACGATACAGACCATGGTCGTGCACCACGTAGCAACCAGGGCGAAGCACAGGGGTAAATCGTCCCTGCAGCGGCGCCCCTCGAAAAGCCTCTGCGATCAAGTCATACCAAGCCGAGCCTGAGGCCGTCACTATTGGGTTAGGCTCGGAGAAACGCTGAGCGGCCTCAAGCTCCACGGCTACATCCACTAAATATTGAGCATAAGCACGAATACCCGATTCAGGGTTATCGCCGTGAACCACCCCTTCATAGCCTTCAAGCCCCGCCAATAAAAGTGCTGGTTCTTCAGCAATCGCTTGCGCTAGCGAAACAATCTCCTGTTGATTGCGGCAGCCGCAGCGGCCGCCCTCAACGCCGACCTCAATAAGCACCGATAACCTCAAACCACGTTCAGCAAAAAAGCGCCCAAGCTGCCGCACGTTCTTATGGCTATCGACCACACAGTAAAACGTAGCACCCTGCTCAAGCAGACTGGCAATGATGGTCATATTGGCTTTACCGACCAGCTGGTTTGCCATTAGCAGCCGGGTGACGCCATGAGTGAAAGCAGCACGACACTGGGGGGCGGTCGCCAGAGTGATACCCCATGCCCCCGCCTGAAGCTGACGGTGGAAAAGTGCAGGTGTCATCGTAGTTTTGCCATGGGGTGCCAAGCGAGCACCGTGAGCTTCAGCGAAGCGTTGCATCCACTCTACGTTATGGGTGAGCGGTTCTTCATAGACGACCGCCGCTGGCAGGCTAACACCCCACAGCACGTTGGGCCCCAGTTCGACACTTCCTTTATCAACCGTTAACGACGTCGTCTGCATCCGCCCACTTCCTCACGAGTTATCTATTTAAATAAAATTAATTATGTTAGTTATTTTCACAACCATTGACTTCAAGTTAGAAACTAACATATTTTTTAAGTGAGGCAACCATTAGGAGTCTACGGTGAGCCAAGAAATAGACATTTTGTCACGCATTACCACTGACTTTGCCGCGCTGCGCGATGCTGAAAAGAAAGTAGCTGAGCTGATATTCGCTGATATTGAATTTGTAACCGAAGCCAGCATTGGTGATATTGCCCAGCGCGCCGGGGTGAGCGACGCCAGCGTTACCCGTTTTGCTCGCGCTATCGGCTGCACTAACGTGCGCGATTTAAAAACGCGCTTAACCCGCGCCTTAGCCGCTGGCCGCCGATTCATTCAAGAGGCAACGCCAGAAGACAACTCAAGCGTGGTGTATGACATTGCCACTCAGACCTTGGCCCTTAACCGTGACTTACTCGCCCAGGCCAACGTAGCAGGCGCGGTTGAACAGCTGGATCAAGCACGCCAGATACTGGTGTTTGGTACTGGTGGCGGTTCTAGCATGCTTAGCCAAGAGTTACAGTTTCGATTGGTACGCCTTGGCTATGCGATCAGCGCTTACCCGCAAGCACTGCTGCCCCGCATGGTGGCATCAACCCTTGACCCCGAAGATGTAGTGGTTGTGCTATCCGCCACCGGCTACACCCCTGAAATGGTCGAGTCTGCACAGATTGCCAGGCAGTACGGTGCCAAGGTGATCGCCATCACCGCGATGAATTCTCCGTTAGCTGCAACCTCCGACATCGTGCTGCCGGTGACCTCACGCGAAACCGATTTTATTTTCCATCCTTCCGCCTCTCGCTACGCCATGCTCGCCGTTATCGATGTGTTGGCGCTTGAGCTTGCCATGCGCCATCGCGAGCGCTCGCGGACTAAATTGCGTCGCCTCAAGCTAAGCCTTGATGACCACCGCGGCGGCGATAACCGCCAGCCGCTAGGAGATTAAGATGGTTTACGACGTGTTAATTCGTAACGCCAATGTGCTGGATGGCTCAGGCGCCGCTCATTTCCGTGCCGATGTGGCTATCCAAGGTGAGCGTATTTGCGCTATCGGCACCATGCCTTACGCCACCGCCACGACGATCATCGACGCCGAAGAGCGCTATTTAGCCCCAGGCTTTATCGATGTTCACACCCACGACGATACCAATGTGATTCGTACCCCTGCTATGTTGCCAAAGCTGACCCAAGGGGTAACCACCGTCGTCGTGGGCAACTGCGGTATCAGCGCAAGCCCGGTTACGCTCACAAGCGAAGTCCCTGACCCCATGAATTTATTGGGTAATGCAGAAGACTTCCGCTACCCAAGCTTCGCCGCCTACGCCAACGCGGTAGACGCCGCCCAACCAAGCATTAACGTTGCCGCCTTGGTAGGACATACCAGCCTGCGTAGCCAGGTTATGGATAGCTTTGCTCGCCCCGCTTCTGCAGAAGAAGTCGCCAAAATGGAAGCCCTGTTACGTCAAGCCCTTGAGGAAGGCGCGTTGGGGCTGAGTTCAGGGCTTGCCTACCGTAATGCGATAAATGCACCGACCACTGAAATGGCGCCTCTGGTGGCAGCCGTTGGGGAGTCAGGTGGGGTCTATACCACCCACTTGCGTGATGAGTTTGCAGGCCTGTTGGATGCCATGGACGAAGCGTTTGCCACCGCTCGTGACGGGCAAGTACCGCTGGTGATCTCGCATCTAAAATGCGCGGGTGCGGGCAATTGGGGCGGCGCGGGAAAAGCGCTGAGCAAATTAGAAAGTGCCGCTCAGCATCAGCATGCACACTGCGACTGCTACCCCTACACGGCGGGCTCTTCCACCCTCGACCTAGGCCAGGTCACGGACGAGATTGAGATAACGATTACCTGGTCGACCCCTCACCCGGAGCAGGCGCGTCGCCCCCTTAAAGAGATCGCGGCCGAGTGGAATGTGCCTCTGCTAGACGCCGCCCAGAAGTTACAGCCTGCAGGAGCGGTTTACCACAATATGAGTGAAGCGGATATGCAGCAGGTATTAGCGCACCCGCTCTCCATGGTGGGGTCCGATGGCTTACCGAACGACCCGCATCCACACCCGCGCCTCTGGGGTGCGTTCCCGCGCGTATTAGCCCACTACAGTCGCGACTTAAAGCTAATGCCTCTGGCAGAAGCGGTGCGCAAGATGACCAGTCTTTCAGCGGCCAATTTCGGCCTAACGGATCGCGGTGAGATCCGTATTGGCGCTTACGCAGACCTCACTCTTTTTGATCTCGCGGTGCTGGAAGATACGGCGAATTACGAGACCCCCATCGCAGCCGCTAAAGGTATCGATCTGGTGGTGGTAAACGGCAAGATCGCCTATCACCAAGGGGTAATTTCAGACCAGCGCTCGGGCCGAATGCTACGCAGAACAGAACGTATTTCTCAAACGACTACACCTTTTCCATCCAATCAGGAGCAAACCCCATGAGCATTACTCGATACGGCACCGAAGGCGGCGTAGGTACTGGCGGCCAAAAACTGCCCTTTGCACGTGCCGTTGAAGCCGGAGGCTGGCTGTACGTCTCTGGCCAAACGCCGATGACCGATGGCGAAGTGGTTGAAGGGGGCATTGTCGAGCAGACCCGCCTCGCCTTCGATAACTGCCTGGCCATTATGCAAGAAGCCGGTTACGGCGTTGAGGACGTGGTGCACGTCACCACGGTACTGACCGATGCACGCTACTTCACCTCGTTTAACAAGGTGTTCAAGGAGATATTTGGCGATAACCCACCGGCGCGTATCTGTAGCGTTCAAGACTTGGTGGTGGATTGCAAAGTAGAAGTTGATGTGAAGTGTTTCCGCGCCGATCGCGCCTAAACAGCCAATTTTAAGTACCCAAAAAAGCGCCGTGCCCCGGCAAGGGCACGGCGCCAGATTACCGCGCGATTAGGATAAAAAAGCCTCGCGGCAATCGCTTCCATTGCCTATTTCCAGCCGCGGCAACGGCCGGATAAACAACGACAAGAGGTTAACATGAACAGTCAAATATTCCTCGTCACCTTCGTGCTCTATATTGTCGCCATGATTGCCTTTGGATGGTGGGTTTCAAGGCACAAGCGCGGTAACGGTGACGACTTTCTACTCGGCGGACGAAGCGTACCGCTCTTTCTTACCGTAGGCACCACGGTGGCAACGATGGTAGGCACCGGCTCCAGTATGGGTGCCGTCGGGTTTGGTTATGCGAATGGTTGGGCAGGTGCTTTGTACGGTATTGGTGGCGCGGCTGGGGTGCTGTTACTTGCCGTCTGCTTTTCTTCAGTACGTAAGCTGCGCTTTATGACCATGAGTGAAGAGCTCGCCTATTACGTCGGGGCGAACCGGCTGGTACGCAATGTGGTCGCGCTGCTGATCTATATCGCCTGCATCGGCTGGCTGGGTGCCCATATTCTTGGCGGTGGTCTCTACCTCTCCTGGATGGCGGGTATTGATCTAACCACTGCGCGCGTTTTGGTTGCATTAGGCTTTGGCATTTACTGTGTTGTAGGCGGTTACTTTGCGGTTATCTGGACCGACACTATTCAAGCCATTGTGCTTTTCGCCGGCTTTATTTTGATGGCCATTTTGGCGTTAGTGGAAGTTGGCGGCTTCTCAGGCTTGACCGCAGGTATGGATGCGGGCGCCACTAGCTTTCTAGGTATCGGACAAATTGGTGCAATACCAGCGCTCTCATTAGCTGCTGTTATTGCCATTGGCGTATTGGCAACCCCCTCTTTCCGCCAAAGGATTTACTCGGGTGAATCGGTTGGTTCGGTGCGCCGTTCGTTCTTGATCACCGGCGTTCTTTATCTAGGCTTCTCGATCATTCCCGCCATTATCGGTATGGCCACCCACGCGCTAAACCCTGGGCTTGAAAACAGCAACTACGCCTTCCCTTTTCTAGCCACTGAAATAATGCCGCTAGGATTGGGTCTGCTGCTGTTGGTGGCAGGTCTCTCCGCGACAATGTCCAGTGCCAGCTCCGATGCGATTGCCGGTGTTTCTACCCTGATTCGCGACTTGTATGTATTGGCAACGGGCCGCACGCCGTCAGCGCGCAACGTAGTACGCTTCTCGCGTATTGCCCTAGTGGCAACGATTGGTCTGGCGCTGCTGTTCGCACTGGCTTCGGATAACGTGATCACCTACATCACCCGTATGATCTCGACGATTCTTTCTGGGCTGTTTGTCAGTGCTATGCTCGGTCGCTTCTGGCCCCGCTACAACTGGCAGGGCGCTATCGCAACGCTTATTTGCGCGTCAGCCACCTCGTTAACGATTATCGCCAATAGCGATTGGACAGCCTTTTGGGGCAACCCAAGTATTCCCGCGGTACTGGTAGCACTGCTGGCAGGTGTAGTAGTGAGCCTGGTCACGCCCGCTTCACGGGTGACCTCTGAGCAGGCGCTAGCGATTCTTGACCAGGAGCGCCAGCGTATGGAGCAAGTGCCTGAACCGACACTGACCAGCGCTGAAGCGCCCTCTGCGCCGCGCTAATCGTTAGCCGCTACTTCGCAAAAAAAGCCTCGCTGATTTAATCAGCGAGGCTTTTCTAATTTGAAGAACGATTTTTGAAGAGCTGTTTTTGAAAAGCTGTTTTTGAAGAGTAATGCCTTGATAGATTATCTAGCCGTTAACTGTCTCACCGCTAGCTCCACACCGCGCAGTTCGGCCAACCCGCGCAGGCGCCCGTAGAGCGGGTAACCCGGTGCAGTGTTGCGCTGTTGATCATCCAGAAGCTGATGGCCGTGATCCGGGCGTAGCGGCAAGCGCGCCCCGCCCTCGCGTTCCCGGCGACGCTCTTCATCCACCAACGCGTGAATCACGCCTACCATATCGACATCACCCGCTAGATGCGGCGCCTCGTGGAACGAAAGCGTATCCGCTTCGCGCTTCGTGGCGCGCAGGTGGATAAAGTGAATATACGGAGCAAAATGGCGGGTCATGGCCACCAAGTCATTATCTTCACGAACGCCGTAAGAGCCGGTGCAAAGCGTCAAGCCATTAGCAGGGCTAGGCAGGCGATCAATAATCCACTGGGCATCTTGACGAGTAGAAACCACCCTGGGCAACCCTAGTAATGGTCGTGGCGGGTCATCAGGATGAATCGCCATACGAATACCCACTTCTTCCGCTACCGGAATCACCGCCTGGAGAAAGTAGCCTAAGTTTTCCCGCAATTTAGCGGCATCAATCTCCGCGTACTCTTCCAACACGGCGCCAAACTGTTCAAGGGTGTAATGCTCTTCTGCCCCAGGCAGCCCTGCGATCAGCGTATTGACGCCCGGATCACGGCCAGCATTATCTAATCCCTCAAGATAGCGGCGTGCCTGAGCTTTCTCTTCATCGCTGTACTCTTGCTCCGCGGCGGGCCGTTGGAGCAGATATAGATCAAAGGCAGCAAACGCCACCTGATCAAAGCGCAGGGCCAAGGCCCCATCAGGCAGTTCGTAGGTCAGATCGGTACGGGTCCAGTCAAGCACCGGCATAAAGTTATAGCAAACAGTATCGATACCACAAGCCGCCAAATTGCGCAGTGTCTGGCAGTAGGTGGCGATAAATACATCCCGCTCGGGCAGGCCTTTTTTGATCGACTCATGCACCGGCACGCTCTCTACCACTGACCATCTCAGGCCAGCGGCTTCGATCATTTGCTGGCGCTCATGGATCGCCTCAACCAGCCATACCTGATCGTTAGGCACCTCATGCAGTGCCGTTACGATACCGGTGGCACCTGTTTGGCGAATCTCTTCCAGCCGAATAGCATCTTTAGGGCCAAACCAGCGCCAGGTATGCTCCATCGTGATCTCCTTTTATTCGTTGCGCTCAAGCGCCGCGAGCGCCCCATCCAATCCGTCTTGGGTCAGCGCTAGATAAGCCGTTAGTACAGACTGAGAAAATGCTTTATCCGCCGCCAATGCGCTAGGCACCACATCGTCCATGGCCAAAAAAGTAGCGACCAATACACTGGCATCGGCGCCATGGATGTGATGTAAGTCGGCAAAGCGCTTGGCTAATGGGTCATCGACGGTGTAGCGATTTCCCAATAAATCTTCGCCTAGTGTGTAGCGAATCCAGGCAGCCACTCCCATCGCAATACAGGGAGATAATTGACCTGCGGCGCTGCGTTTAAACGTGCCGGAGAGCCAGCGCTGCGGAAGCTTTTGGCTGCCATCCATGGCGATTTGCTGCAAGCGGTGGCGTAAACTGTCATTGGCAAAGCGTGCCAGCAGCGAGTCAGCGTAAGCGTCTAAATCGATGCCTTTTGGCATTTCAAGAGTAGGCGCTGCCTCTTCAAGCATATAGCGGCGTAATAAAGCGCGAAGCTTGGTGTGATTCACCCCATCAAAGACTGTTTCAATGCCTGCTAATGCGCCTAAATAAGCCAACAAAGAGTGGCTGCCGTTGAGCATACGTAGCTTCATGGTTTCAAACGGCGCCACATCGGCAACCATCTCAACGCCCTCGGCTTCCCAACTTGGGCGCCCCATGGGAAAGTTATCCTCCACTACCCACTGAGAAAAAGCCTCGCATACCACCGCATTGGGATCATTTACCCCCAGCGCCGCCAATCTTTCGAAATCCTCATCGGTCATGGCAGGCACGATGCGATCAACCATGCTGCAAGGAAAGGCAACTTCACTGGCAATCCAACTCGCCAAAGACGCATCGCGCCGCTCAGCCAGTTGGATCACCGCCTGGCGTGTACGCTTACCATTATCCGGCATGTTGTCGCAGGAGAGCACCGTAAAGGGGGCAACACCTGCTTCACGCCGCCGAGCTAACGCCTCTACGATTAGCCCGGGGGCCGTGCGCGGCTGCTTAGGCGAGGCAATATCACCGATGACCATCGGGTCATCGACCCTCAGCTCACCGCTGGCAGGGTTTAAAAAGTAGCCCTTCTCAGTCACCGTTAGGGACACCATTCGCGTATCCGCGGAAGCCATTCGCGCTAACAGCGCTTCCCGGTCGCGGCCCCAGCTAGCCATACTATTGTCCGCACTATTGCCAGAGCTATCACGACCGGAGAACAACGTCTCTTCGATCACGCCAATTTCGCGCAGCGTAACGCTGTCGCTATCGGCGTACTCGGCTACCTGATAGCGGTAGTTAGCATCACGCAGGCTATCAACCAAACCTACGCTTGAGCGCAAGTTCGCGCTACATATGCCCCACTCATCATCACCACTGCGTTGGCGATAGCGCTCTAAATATATCGCTTGGTGGGCACGGTGGAAGGCGCCCAAGCCCAAGTGGACAATCGCTATGTTGCTCGTTTGCTCGTTTGAAGAAGGGAAGTGTTCAACGTTCGGCATCGATCGCTCCTTACCAGTGCCAAAGAGTGCCATCTTCCAACCGGTTCACCGGTAGGCTGGCACGCTTATAGGGGTACTGTTTGGCTACCTGTTCATCGATATCCACGCCGTGCCCAGGAGTTTCGCCAACAATAAAGTGCCCATCGACAAACTGGTAATCATGGGAGAACACCGTATCCACTATCGCTTCGTGGGGCATATGCTCCTGGATACCAAAGTTAGGTACCCATGTATCAAAATGGATAGCGGCCCCTAAACACACCGGCGATAGATCCGTCGCGCCATGAAAGCCGGTGCGCACATGGTAAAGCGAGGCTAAATCAGCAATTCTGCGCACATGGGTAATGCCACCACCATGGCTAAGCGGCGTGCGAATATAGTCAATCAATTGCCCTTCCAGTAGCTCACGATAATCGTGTATCGAGTTAAACACTTCACCCACCGCCAGCGGCGTGGTGGAGTGCTGGCGAATCAACCGAAAACTCTCTTGGTTCTCAGCGGGCACACAATCTTCCAGCCAAAATAGATGGTAAGGCTCAACTTCTTTAGCCAGCCTGGCTGCTTCAATGGGCGTCAAACGGTGATGAACATCATGCAGGATATGTAAATCGTCACCGAACTGATCGCGCACCGCGGCAAATAGTTTAGGCACATGATTGAGGTATTTTTCAGTGCTCCATACATTCTCGCTGGGCAACTCTGCATCGGCGGGTTCGTAACGCTCTCCTGCCTTTTTGGTAACGCCGTAGGTGGTGGGAATGCCTGGCACACCTGCTTGCACCCGAACCGCGCGGTAACCAAGCTTCACATGCTTCTCTACTTCGCGAAGACAGCCTTCAATATCCTTACCAGTGCAGTGGGCATAGGTCATCACTCGCTCACGGCTTTTGCCACCCAGCAACTGATACAGCGGCATGCCTGCCGCTTTCGCCTTGATATCCCATAGCGCTAAATCAACTGCCGCAATGGCCGACATGGTGACCGGGCCCCGCCGCCAGTAAGCACCGCGGTAAAGAAAGTGCCAGATATCTTCAATGCGGCTGGCGTCTCGGCCAATCAGGGTGGGCAGCACATGCTCTTCCAGGTAGGCGACCACCGCCAGCTCACGGCCATTTAAAGTGGCATCGCCTATACCGTACACGCCGGACTCAGTAACAATTTTTAGCGTAACGAAATTGCGGCCTGGAGACGTTACGATTAAATATGCATCGCTAATGATCATGGTAAATCCATCACAAAGAGTAAGGAGCAAAAAGCAATAAGAAATTAACGCTCAAATAAGTAACGCTGCACATTGTGGTAACACACCGCACGCACCAGCTCACCGACACGATCGATATCATTAGGTAACTCACCGCGGGCCATTTGAGCGCCCAGCATTTGGCAAAAAATACGTCGGAAGTAGTCGTGGCGGGAAAACGACAGCAGGCTACGCGAATCCGTCAGCATGCCCACAAAGTGACGCAGCAGACCAAACTGCATTTGGGTCGTCAGTTGGCGCTCCATACCATCGCGCTGGTCGTTAAACCACCAAGCGGCGCCAAACTGGACCTTACCGGGGATACCATCGCCTTGAAAGGAGCCCGCCAGCCCAGCGAGCATTTCGTTATCCCGTGGGTTGAGGTTATACAGCACGGTGCGTGGCAGTTGGCGCTCGCTATCAAGCGCATCCAACAGCGCCGCCAAGGATTCTGCGTACGTGATATCGCCAATCGCATCGAAACCACTGTTAGCGCCTATTTCTCGTCGACCACGCTGGCTTAAATCGCGCAGAGCGCCAATATGAAGCTGCATTACCCAGCCTCGGCGAGCGTACTCTTTACCAAGCCATAGCAATACCGCGGTGGTAAAGCCGTGAGCCTCAACGTGGCTCAGCTCTTTTCCACGCATTCTGCTATCGAGTATCCGATCAAGCTCCAGGGCCGAAGGAGGCGCGACAAAGACAGGTTTCTCCAGGCTATGATCGGAAAGGCAGCAACCTAGGCTGGTGAAATGTTCAAGACGCTGGAACAGGGCCGCCAGCAAGTCATCGAAGCGCATTATCTTGACGCCACTGGCGACTTCAAGCGTGGCAAGATAGTCAACAAAGGTTGGCTGCTCTATTTTAAGCACCGCATCGGCTCGAAAGGTCGGTAACATCGTCGGCCCAGTGTCTGCCTGCGCATGGCGTTGGTGGGTTTCCAGGCTGTCGACAGGATCATCGGTGGTACAAATAGTACGCACATTAAAACGCTCTAAAATACCCTGGGCACTCAGCTGTGGAGTAGCTAATCGCTGTTGAGACAGGTGCCAAATTTCCTCTGCTGTCTGGGGCGAAAGCAGCAGATTGTCGATTCCCAGCGGTTTTTTCAGCTCAAGATGCGTCCAGTGATAGAGCGGGTTACCAAGGCAGTCGGGGACTGTTTCCGCCCAGGCTTGAAAGCGTTCACGGTCGCTGACATCGCCGGTAATTCGCTGTTCAGCAATGCCCGCACAGCGCATGGCACGCCATTTATAGTGATCCCCTTTAAGCCATAGCTGGGTTAAATTATCGAACTGGATATTATTAGCGATTTCAACCGGATCTAAGTGTGAGTGATAATCGCAAATAGGCATAACAGCGGCATGTTCATGATAAAGCCTCTTGGCTGCTTCATTTTCCAACAGAAAGTCTTTATCCATGAACTCAATATTATCGTTAAACACTATTTTTGCTCCTTTATTATGTGAGTTCACAGGCAGTTTAACCCAGCAGTAAATTGGGTAAAAAGAGCACTACATTGGGGAAAAATATAATACCCAGCACTACCGCAAATACCGCTAAAGCAAAAGGCAGTATCTCTCGACTGTAATCATAAAAAGAGCAACGTAAGATGCCGCACACCGTATACATTGAAATACCCACGGGAGGTGTCATGCCACCAAAGGTAACCAGCGTCATCATTAATAGTCCAAAATGCACAGGATCAACACCTGCTGCTTTAATAACAGGCACCAAAATAGGTGTTAACAACATTACAACGACCGTAGCCTCTAATAGCATGCCTAAAAAAATTAGTAGCACAGCCAAGGTAAGCAGCAACATTATTTGACTAGAGAATACACCTAGGGTTAGCTCAGCTATTGTTTGTGGCACTCTTTCAAATGAGACGACATAACCGATAATGCCTGAGAACATAATAATCAGCATAATCATGCCAATATCTCTAACGCTGGCACGCATAGCGTTAAGGATTTCTTTAAGCCCCATTTCCCGATGTATAACGCAACCGATAAATAGTGCATAAGCCACTGCAAACGCGCCCGCCTCTGAAGGCGTAAACAGGCCATAGCGAATACCAACTAATAACCATACAGGGAAAAGAATTGCCCAGATGCTGTTGCGTAGAGCCTTTAAAACCTCACGACCAGTGGGAAGGTTCTCTCTTACTGGAAGATATCCACGCCGCTTGGACACAATATACGTGGTCACCATGAGCGCCACCATTAACAGGAACCCCGGCACCAGACCTGCAATAAACAAACGTCCGATGGAAACTTCACCCAGGTAGCCATATAGAATCAAGCCAATACTAGGTGGAATCGTTGCAGTGATTAACCCTCCTATTGAGAGCACAGCACCTGTAAATCCGGGTGAATATCCCCCTTTAATCATGCTCTTACCCAGCACCCGAGATTGCATCGCGGCATCCGCTACGGCCGAACCTGAGACGCCACCCATCAAGGTGCTCAACACGATGCTAGCCTGGGCTAAACCACCGCTCATCCATCCCGCCAGTAAGGTGGAAAGATGAACCAGGCGGGGCGTAATACCACTGACATTCATCAGGTGGCCAATGAAGATAAATAGCGGAACGGCTAGCAGGGGAAATGATTGCGTTGATGAGACTATCCGCTGCACCGCGATACTAGTCGGTAAAAAGGTGTCTGGGAGTAGAAAGTAAGAAAAACCAGCAATACCAATGGCGAAAGCAACGGGCATGCCAATGGCCATGAGGAGTAAGCCGAAGCCCAGCAGTAAAACAGCTGTCATAGTGCTTCCTCCACAATCTCATCATCGTCAGTCACCAAGCTACCGATGACTCCGTTTGCGACAACCCGACGTACTAGGGTTAGCAACATTAATGAAGCACCGACGGGCAACGCTAGCGTGATATAACCGTAGCTCAGCCCTGCTACCCCCATGGGCCGCTGCCAATTTGAGGTGGCTAAAGCAAAGCCATACCATATGAGAAGAACGAGAAAGAGTGCCATCATCGCAAGGCAAAGGCTTGTCACGACCCATTGCAGCTTGGCAGGCATCCGCACGACAAATGCATCGATTCGCACCTGCCCGCCGCGCCGCAAGGTAATATCGGCGCCTAATACCGCGGTCCAGATAAATAGAAATTGAGCAAGCTCAGCACCACCAGCAAAGGGCTGCCCAATAGCTCTAGCTGTTGAACTTACTAACATGGAAAGAGACGTCCCACCGAGTAGCGTAATGGCTAGCCACTCCTCACCTTTATCGTACCAATACCACATACAGCATTCCTCACCCCACGGGGCATGCGGATTGTTAGAAACTAGCGAAAAGAAAGTACCCCCACCTTAAAACAGATGGGGGGTGATGCTGATTACTCCTCAGTTAGCAGCTGTTCACGGTATTGGTCGTAACCTAGCGCCTCATAAACACTACCAACGCGTTCGCGAAAAACGTCGAGATCAACCTCATTAAACGTTACGCCTGCGGCTTCCATGCGCTCGCGAACGCCTTCTTGTTCATCGGCCGTCGCCTGACTAGCCACCTCTCCGGCTTTTAATAACTCCTCATCAAGAATGATGCGTAACTCTTCAGGCAAAGATTGATACCACTGCTCAGAGGTGGCCATACCTGTCAGTAAGTGAATATGATTCGTCAATGCTATATTGGTGATTACCTCGTGGAGATTTTGCCCTTCAGCACCTGTCAATTGCGCTTCTGCACCATCGATGGAGCCTAGCTGTAGAGCGGAGTAAACCTCCGACCATGGCAATGGGGTGGCGGTAGCACCCATGGCTTCAATGGTATTCACCCATACAGGCGAGTTAATGGTGCGCACACGCACTCCGCGTAAATCGTCGGGAGTGTTAATTTCCTTTTGGGTCAGCATTTGCCGAGTGCCCTGGAACCAGTTGTAATTAAGCAGCCGCAACCCGCTTGAGTCGGCCAAGCTCTCCACCCAATCCAGGTAAAGAGGTGAATTGGTGATTTGATGATAATCGCGATAGTCTTCAACTAAATAAGGTGCGCTTAATATCCCCAATTCTGGCTGATACTCCGATAAGCGCCCAGCATCAATAAGGACCGCAATATTGGCACCACTACGGATTTGCTCCACCACATCTTCATCTGAGCCAAGCTGGCTGTTAGGGAAGAGCTGAATCGTGAGCTCTCCTTCAGAACGCTCCTCAATGGCTTGCTGAGCATCTACTATTGCTTGAGCAATAGGATCTTGAGGGCTTAATGCTATTGAAATATTCAGTTGATATGCAGCATGTGCTGAATTACCAACTGCTAGCCCGGATTTCTCACAGGGTATAAAAGAAAGCGGCTGAAAGTGCTATGATTTCAAGAACCTAACCAATCCATCAAGCACCAACAGCCGCTTCCAAAATGGTACCTGAAAAGCTGACCTTCTCGC
>JAMCZP010000070.1 GCA_023485185.1 Gammaproteobacteria bacterium | reverse complement strand
TGCGTATCGGCGCTGCGATATTGATATCACCTAGAAAATACTCTGCATTATTCCAGGCGATGCCCAGCTTGCGGCATTCTTGAATGAGCGCTGTTAGGTCGTCAATGTCGGTGATGGTATTGGGGGTGTGCGCTTTTAGATCACAGGCAGTTAAGTACTCGTGAATGCGGGTGTCGTCCAGCGCGGATAAAAACGCTCTGCCGGAAGCCGAACAGTACATGGGCACACTGCTGCCCACCGGCATGTGAATAGGAATGTAGTGGCGGCTGGTAAAGCGGGCCATGTAGATCATATCGAGCCCGCAGGGTTCAGTCAGCGAGACGGTTTCCAGGCAGCTGTTGCTCAGTTCCGAGAGGTAGGGGTTGGCGCAATCGACCAGTAAGTTGGCTTCTAAATAGTTGGCGGATAGGGTCATCAAGCGGATACCAAGCCGATATTTGCGGCTGGCAGGCGCTTTGACCAGATAGCCGAGCTGTTCGAGCGTGTGGGTGATGCGCTGCACCGAGCCCATGCTTAACCCTGAAAACTTGGCGATTTCTGAGAGGCTAAGCTCGCTGTGCTGAGCATCAAACAGCTCCAGCAGGTCAAACGCTTTCGCAAGCGATTGATTGAACTGCGGCGAGCGTGGTTCGTTGGCGTGCTTCATGCTTTTATAGGGTTCCTTACGTGTTCCCCTTGGGTGCGACACCGCAAGGGGAGCGTATCAACATCTTGTGTGTTGGTGTGGAAGCGTCTGGGTGGTTTAGCGCTCCAGCCAGTCTCTGGCCCGATAGTAATTGACCACCGTTTCAACATACAGCCTTTGTAGACCATGCAAAGGGATTGGTTTAATCGGTGTGATGGGGAAGGGCAGCGCGTCATTTAGCGTGGTTTCGCCGAGGTGCTCTCCCAGCCGTTTTCCCAGGTGGGTGCCCATGGCAACGCCTCTGCCATTATAGCCCAGCGCCACGTTCAGGCCTGGCTGTGGCTCATGTAGGTGGGGGAGTGAGTCTTGGGTAATGGCGATACGCCCCGCCCAGCGAAAGGCGATCTCAACGTTGCTGAGGTGGGGGTAGAGTTTGCCAATCGCGTTTTCCAGATGCCTGAAATCACTCGGTTTGCGTGGGTCGTTAAAGGAGCCTCTGCCGCCCATTAGTAGCCGCCCTTCGCTATCTTTTCGAAAATAAAGCAGCAGCTTGCGCGCATCTGAGACAACTTCGCCGCCGGGTAGAATGCGGCTGCCTTCTTCTTTGCTAAGCGGGCGGGTGGCGATCTGGTAGCTATTGGCGGCGATCAGGCTATTGGCGAGCTTGGGCTGCAGGGCGTCGCTGTAGCCATTGGTGCAGAGTAGCACCCGTTCCGCCTGAATTTGCCCACCGCCTTCCGCCGTGACGCGCCAGCGCCCTTCGGCACGGGTCAGCGAGGTAACGCGGGTGTGTTCATGCAGCGTTGCGCCACTTTCGTGCGCTGCCTTTGCCAGCCCACGGGCGTAGGCGAGCGGATTCAGCCCGCCGGCCCTGGGGTCTAGCCAGCCGCCAAGATACTCTGAGGTGCCGAGACGCTCCGCGCACTGTTGCTGGTCTAGCCAAGTGATGTCTACGCCACGGGATTGCCATTGGTAGGCTCGGGATTCAATGGCTTTCAGGCTGGCGTGGGTGACGGCGGGTTGAATCCAGCCGCGCTGCTGGGCGTCGCAGTCAATGTGGTGGTGCTTTATAAGATCAAACACCACATCGGCATTGCGGGCTGAGAGCGCGATCATGCGTTGGCCGCGCTCTTCGCCAAAGCGGGTGATGAGTTCATCCGGGTCGTATTTGAGGCCGGGAATCACTTGGCCGCCGTTACGGCCTGACGCGCCCCAGCCGATGCTTTCGGCTTCCAGTAAGGCGGTAGTTATGCCGCGTTTGGCCAGTGCCAGGGCGGCGGAAAGGCCGGTAAAACCGCCGCCGATAATGACCACATCGCAACGCTGGGCACCCTGCAGCGCTGGGTAGTCTCTGCCTGCGGGGGCTGTGTTAGCCCACAGGGAGGGGGGCATAGTAGGTGAGATTGCCATCCTTGGTCTCCGTTAATGGTTGAGCACGCGACGCAGAAAATCCTGGGTGCGCTCGTGGGAAGGCTGGGTAAGCAGCGTGTGGGCATCGCCGGATTCGACAATCTGTCCGCCATATAAAAAGCAGACGCGGTCGGCAACTTCCTTGGCAAAGCCCATTTCATGGGTGACAACCACCATGGTCATGCCTTCGTTGGCCAGGTCGCGCATCACGGTGAGCACATCGCCCACCAGTTCGGGGTCTAGGGCGGAGGTGGGTTCGTCGAATAGAATAGCGTCGGGCTGCATGGCCAGCGCTCGGGCAATGGCAACGCGCTGCTGTTGGCCGCCGGATAGCTGCTGTGGGTAGGCGTCGACTTTGTCGCCTAGCCCGACTTTCTCTAACAGTGCGATGGCGTTAGCGTGGGCGGTGTCACGGGGTTCGTTTTTAACGAAGATAGGGCCTTCCATAACGTTCTCGACCACCGTGCGGTGAGGGAACAGGTTGAAGCGCTGGAAGACCATGCCGACTTGAGTACGCAGGTCGTTAATATCTTTGCTGGCCACATCGACTTGGCGGTCGTTGATCGTAATGCTGCCCTGATCATAGGACTCCAGGCCGTTGATGCAACGAAGCACGGTCGACTTGCCAGATCCTGAAGGTCCAATCAGGCACACCACTTCACCCTTTGCCACCGTTAGGCTGACCCCTTTAAGTACCTCTACCTCCCCAAAGGATTTGTGAATAGCGTTGATGTTGATCATGATTTACCCCCTTTGGTCGCTTTGCCAAAGTAGCGCTCCAGGCGGTTAACGCCAAAAATCAGCGGTAGGCTTAAACACAGGTACATCAGTGCCACCATGGTGTAGACCGTGGTGTTTTGGAAGGTGGAGGCAGCGATGAGCTGTCCGGCGCGGGTCATTTCGGCCACGGTGATGGTGGAGGCTAACGAAGAGTCTTTGAGAATCATGACGGCGGTATTGCCATAGGGGGGCAGCGCAATACGGATCGCCTGGGGCAGCACCACCCGGCGCATAATCAGTTTGCTTTTCATGCCGATGGAGCGAGCGGCTTCAATCTGGCCTGCTTCAATCGCTTCAATACCGGCACGAAAGTTCTCTGCTTGATAGGCGCTGTAAGCCACGCCGAGACCAATAATGCTGGCCTGAAAAGCGCTTAGCTGTATGCCCAGTTCAGGAAGCACAAAGTAGATATAAAACAGTTGGACGATAATCGGTAAGCCGCGCACCACATTGATAAAAGTACTAGCGGTGGCCGACAGCGCTCTGACCGGGGAAAGCTTCATTAACGCTAATACCAGGCCCAGCAGCGTACTCAGCAGCAGTGCGCCGATGGTGATTTGTACCGTGATCAGTGCGCCCTTTAACAGAATGGGCAGAAAAGTCGTTATGTCTGAAAACTCCATGGTAACCCTTTATTTTTCATGCACGTTTCCCGCTGCCCTGGGCAGGGCAGCAGTTTCGTGTCTAGGTGGTTAGTTGCAGGGAGGGTAAAAAGGCGGCCTGCGCAGTGCCAGGGGGTTATAAGCCCCAGTGGGCGAAAATGGCATCGACGGTGCCATCCTCTTTCAGACGTGCAAGGGAAGCGTTCACTTCCTCCAGCAGTTCGGTATTTTCAAGTGTGACGGCCAGGCCTAGCTGTCCGACCATTTGCTGATCGTAGTTATCGGCTAATTGAAGTTCCGGGAAGCGGTCTTGGTTAAGCTGGTAGCTCATAATGGGGGCATCGCCCACGCCTGCCACTATTCGCCCTAATGAGACGTCGCGCATCATATCTGCCAGGGAGTCGTAATTGCGGATTTCAGGAAAGATGCCCATGGCATTGAGTTGCTCTACGTAGGTGGTGCCTACCTGAGCGCCCAGTACTTCTCCAGATAAATCTTCTAGCGTATTGATCTCGCCTTCGTAGTCTTGCCTGATCACCACCCCTTCGCCGTAGGGGTAAACATCGTCACTAAACGCGACCCGTTTGGCACGCTCTTCGGTCTTAAGCATCGCTGCCGAAATGATGTCGATATGGCCAGCAGTGAGGGAGGGTATAAGCGCGTTGAACTGCGACTCCTGAATAGTGACCTCATAGCCCATATCTTCGCCCAGTGCATTGACCAGATCGACCATCGCGCCGGTGATCTCATTGGTTTGCACATCAAGGAACGTAAACGGAATCCCGCTTGGCGTCCCGCCTGCTTTCAGCACTTCCTGTGCGTTTGCTGTAGCACCAAGCGATAAAGCTGCGCCGAGTACGGCTGGTAGTAGCATCGCTTTTTTAAAGTGAAGAAGAGGCTGGCAGTCGGATTTAGGTTTCATTGGGTCACCATTGAGAATGTTGGGGGTTGTTATTTACGCCTTAATAAAAGCTGTTCGGTAACATCACTTCAGAGCCTAGGTGACTTTTTATTTATCGGCAAGAGTTATTATTTATCGCATTGCGATAAAATAAGCGGCTGCAGCTGATTTAA
>JAMCZP010000074.1 GCA_023485185.1 Gammaproteobacteria bacterium | reverse complement strand
AAGCCGCTTTCCGTTACGACCGCGTTATCCTCAATGCGAATGCCGCCACAGGGCGAGAGCTGATCGATTAGTTTCCAGTTAATGGGTAAAGAGGTATTTCGTAGTGGGGCTAAGAGCATATCGATAAAATACAAACCTGGCTCAATGGTAACGACCATGCCTGGGCGTAGTGTGCGTGTTAGTCGCAAAGCAGGGTGGCTTTCTGGTGCTGGCGAGGGTGTGCCATCTGGGTGACGTAGCCCCGCGACATCATGTACTTGAAGCCCTAGTGAATGTCCCAACCCGTGAGGGCAGAATGCGCGAGTCACGCCTTCTGCAACGGCTTGCTCTACGGTGCCCTTGAACAAGTCATGAGCCACTAAAATCTCACCTAAATGGTGATGCATTTGCTCGTGTAGCTTCAAAAAGCTAACCTCGGGCGCCACCGCTTTTACCAACTCGCCCTTTAAGCCATGCATTGCTGTCACTAGCTCACCAAACTCTGTGGGCGCATCTGGTCCCGCGTAGGTGCGGGTGATATCCGCACAGTAGCCCCGATACCGACGACCAGCATCAACTAATAAGCTGAAGCGCTGCTTTGAGGAATTGAGGTCATAATGTTGGTAGTGCAAGACCCCGGCGTGATCATTAAGGCCAATGATATTTTGGTAAGGAACGGCGGATTCACGCTGACGGCTGGCCGCTAAGTAGGCCAACTGAATATCCAATTCACTGGATGCGCCAATAAAGGCCGCCTGAGCTGCCTGGTGGCCCGCCATGGCTAAGCGGTTAGCTTCACGTAAACAGGCAATTTCATAAGGCGTTTTGAACATCCGCAGCTCATCAAGGGCATTAATGAGGGCGGCAGGCTGCTTGTCTACAGTAAGTGCTTGTTGAGTGTTTAGCGTAAGACTACCTATATCGCCAATAATCGCAGCGCGTCCTGTGAGCTGAGGCGTGATTTTGTCGCTGCATAGATGTACATCAAATGCTGTTACCCAGGGTTCTTCCGGTAAGTGTGTGGGTAAATGCCAAAAATCAGCAGGGGCATATAGATAGAGTTGAGGGCGCTCATCAGGCTGAATAATCAGCCAGCTATGTTGCACATCGGCTAACCCGACCCAGTGCATAAAATGCCCATAGGTTTGAAACGTAGGCGTATGGTCATCAGCAAAGTGAACATTGGCATGTCCACTATAAATAGCTAGGCTATCAAAGCCTTGACGCGCCATTATATCTGCATAAGCGTGCGCTAAGTGGGCTATGTGATCGCGTTGTAGATTAAACAGAGTTGTTGACATGCAAACCGTGCCCTTTCTCAAATAAGCTTTCTCAAATCTGGATTCAAGTACGTGGAGAGGCGAGCTCACTCCAGAACCTGTCCAGCTCGGCGTGGTGTTGGCTCTGGTGACGGTATAGCCGTAACTCCATAGGAACATCCCAGCGGCTGTCGCCTGCTCTTACCAGCGTACCTTCAGCAAGTTCAGCTGCAACATTCCGCTCCGGCAACCAGCTCATTCCGTACCCGAGTAGGACTAACTCTTTGATACCTGCGGCGTAAAGATTTTCACTTTGAGCCGTTAAATAAGTGCCTTGAGGTAATCGAGCCAAATGTGCTTTAACGGCAGACCCAAGTAAACCGCGCTTGGGATAAGCCAGCCATGGCACCGGCTGATTGCGCGTTCCAGGTAGCAGTGCGCAGGGCTCACCCGTGGTCGTAAGTCCTGTCACGGGGATCAGTCTTTCATGACCAATCACTCGGTAGGTACAGGCACTGGTGTCAATGTCGAGATCGCAGCGTCCAACCGGCCAGTAGCAAATCGCCAGGTCACACTCAGCGCGTGCCAGGGCTAAAAAATAGTCATTAGCCACCCAGCCTGTCGCGCGCAAATAGGGCTGTACGCGATCTTGCCAACCTGTTGATACGAGCCATTCAGGTAAAAAGTGTGGTAGCAGGCTTTGCGGTGCCGCCACCATAATGCGCCGTTGCTGGCCGGCATTAATTTCGCGCACCCGGTCACGCGTTAATCTCACCCGCTCGGTCACTTGCTCGCACAGCGTTAAAAACTCCTCCCCGGCGGGGGTGAGTGAGAGCGGTAGCGTTTGGCGATTAATCAACGTGACGCCCATCTCCTCCTCAAGCAGCTTAATACGCCGGGAGAAAGTAGGCTGAGTCACATGCTGATCATCTGCTGCGCGAGAAAAGTGCCGCGTCCTGGCCAGGGCGATAAAATCTTCTAGCCAGCGAATTTCCATGCTCTACCTCTTCGCGCCTTGATTCGCTGTGCAATAGTTAGTGCCCCGTTCATAGGCGCGCCTCTTCTACAGCGTGGCACGCCACACGCGTTCCGTCATCCTGGGTTTTTAACACGGGAATCTCCTGTTTACAGCGCGCATTAGCGTAAGGGCAGCGACCATGAAACACGCAGCCACTCGGCAGATTAACCGGGGTAGGCACTTCACCGGATAGGCGAATATGTTGAGGGCGGTCATCTTTTAAACGAGGGATCGCTGACAATAGCGCTTGGGTATAGGGATGACGCGGCTTCTCAAACAGGGTAGCCGTGGTAGCAATTTCACATACCGTACCTAAATACATCACCGCCACACGGGTACCAAAGTGCTCAACAACGGCTAGATCGTGGGTAATAAACAGATAGGTAAGGTTGCGCTCGTGCTGAGCATCCATTAACAGGTTGAGTACCTGTGCTTGAATCGAGACATCCAGGGCGGAAATGGGCTCATCAGCGACGATAAACTCAGGGTCGACGGCGAGGGCGCGAGCAATCGCAATGCGCTGACGTTGACCACCGGAGAACTCGTGACCAAAGCGTTTTCCCCAGTCGGGGTCGATGCCAACTGAGCGCATGACCTCTTCCACCTTGTCGAGAATCTGCTGCCGTTTCCACTCTGGATGGTGAAGGCGCAGGGGCTCCTCAAGGGTCTGCTGGATAGTCATGCGTGGGTTAAGCGATGCATAAGGGTTCTGGAAAATCATCTGCATACGCTTGCGATAAGGCAACAGCTGACGCGAGCTCAAATTATCGATGCGTTTGCCGTCGTAGCTAATTTGACCTTCGGATGGGGTAAGCAGTCCCATTACCGTGCGCGCCACGGTGGATTTCCCACAGCCAGATTCACCCACCACACATAGTGCTTCACCGCGTTTAATATCGAGGTTAACACCATTAATAGCGTGGACGTATTCCTGATGGCGAACCAGTTTGCCGCCTTTGAAACGCAACTGATCGAGGAAATCACCCGAAAGCGAGAAGCGCTTTTTGAGGTTGCGAATTTGCAGCAGTGACGCAGCGCTCTCCTCATTCTGACTAGGCGTGGGAATGCGGTTGACCGGTATGGCCTCAGCCTGCGCACTCATAAGGTTTCCTCCTTCAAACGGCGATCTTCAAGCATTTCAGCCACCATGTGACACGCGACCTGGCAATTGCCAGATTCGACGAACTCTGGCACGAGTTGGGTGCAAGCGGGGCGGGGTTGGCCATCGGCACGATTAATAAAATCGCAGCGCGGATGAAATGCACAGCCGCTTGGTAGGTTAGATAACGAGGGCATGCTGCCGCGAATCTGATTGAGCTTCTCGCCAGGCGTTGCCATTTGCGGCAATGCATTTATTAGCCCTTGGGTATAGGGGTGCTGGGGATCGTTAATGATTTCCCGAGTGGGACCCTGTTCAATCACTCGACCGGCATACATCACCAGCATGCGCTGGGTGACTTGGCTTACCACGCCCAGGTCGTGGGTGATCAGAATAAGCCCAACGTTGTGCTGCTCACAGAGTTCAAGCAGCAGCGCCATGATCTCGGCCTGGATCGTTACGTCGAGGGCCGTTGTGGGCTCATCGGCAATAATAATGTCCGGATCAAGCAGCAGGGCAATGGCGATGATAATGCGTTGACGCATGCCGCCGGAAAGTTCGTGAGGATATTGTTCCAAGCGCTTTTCAGGTGATGGAATCTGCACTTGGCGCAACTTATCCAGGGCAATCGCGCGTGCTTCTTTGGTTGAGATGCGACGATGCGCTTTCAAGCACTCAAGCATCTGTTCACCAATGGAGAGCACTGGGTTCAGTGTCATCATCGGGTCTTGAAAGATCATTGAAATGCGATTGCCGCGTACCTTGCGCAGGCCACGTTCAGACATGCGATTAAGGACTTGGCCATCAAAGTTAATGCTGCCCCCAGCAATAAAGCCTGGTTTGGCAATTAGGTTCAGCAGTGAGAATGCCGCTACGGATTTTCCTGCGCCGGATTCACCGACAATACCTAAGCGTTCTCCGCGCTCAAGGCTGAAGCTAATATCACGTAAAGCGTGTACCTCACCTTGGCGCAACGCAAAGCGGACATCTAAATTGGTAACGTCGAGTAGTGCCATGGTGTCTTCAGCCTTTGTAGAGTCGTGGGTTCATGACATCACGTAGCCAATCACCGAGTAGATTGATCGACAGCACCAGCACTACCAGCACGGCCCCAGGAATCAAGGTGATCCACCAGGAGCCTGACTGAATATAGTCAAAGC
>JAMCZP010000163.1 GCA_023485185.1 Gammaproteobacteria bacterium | reverse complement strand
AACCTTCAGCCCTGGATTCGGAGTCAGCATTGCTGACGCAGTGCAAGCGTCTTGCTCGGCCTATCCATTTTTCAATAGGAAGACGGTCGTCACTGCAGCCGGCGACAAGATCGAATTGATCGATGGAGGCTATTGCGCAAACAATCCCACCCTTTTTGCAGTAGCAGACGCGACTGTCGCCTTAGAAATGGAACGCAAAGATATTCGGGTCGTGAACGTCGGCGTCGGTACTTACCCTGAACCAAAGCCGGGATTACTGATGCGGATAGCCAAAAAATGGCTTGCCGTCCAGTTGCTTCAGAAGACCCTTGAAATTAACACGCAATCAATGGATCAGTTGCGCAGCATTCTATTCAATAACATTCCAACAATTCGTGTCAGCGATACCTTCGAGCGACCAGAAATGGCGACAGACTTGCTTGAGCACGACCTTGATAAATTGAATCTCCTTCGACAGCGCGGCAGTGAATCGTTCGCAGCGCATGAGGCACAGCTAAGGGAGTTTTTGATGTGAGGGAGGCAGAGCATGGGAATACCTGAGTCACAGCTCGAAGTCTGGTCCCACCAAGGATCTATCAAGCAGTCAGCTGCAACCTACCATAGCATCAAAGATGCACTGGAAGCCGCGAGTGCTACGTATAACGGAAAGAACTATCAGGTCTTCCTGCAAGGCTCCTATGGAAACAATACGAACATCTACTCGGAAAGTGATGTGGATGTAGTTATACGACTCGACGATGTCTACTACAGCGATCTGACATCGCTTTCACCTGAAGATAAAGCGATATATGACCAGGCACGTATTCCGGCCACTTACGCATATGACCAGTACAAGAAGGATGTGATAAAGGCGCTTACTGACCGTTTTGGCTCCGACGTCAAGGTCGGAGACAAGGCCATTGCCGTAGCGGCGAATGGCAGCAGACGGAAAGCCGATGTCATCACGGCGATGCAGTTCCGGCGTTATTGGAATTTCAAGAGCATCCATGACGCGCAGTACATCGAGGGTATCTGTTTCTTCAATGGAGCAGGAGAACTCATTGCCAACTATCCGAAGCAGCATTCGCAAAACCTGACCGTTAAGCATCAGGGCAGCAATCAATGGCTCAAACCTATGGTTCGCGTCCTGAAGAATATTCGAAGCAAGCTCGTTGATAACGGCACATTGCAACCTGGAATCGCCCCATCATACTACCTTGAAGGCTTGCTCTATAACGTGCCGAGCGACAAATTCAGTTCCAGCTATGCGGACTCCTTCGTCAACGCAATAAATTGGATCCAGAATGAAGCGGACAAGACTAAATTAGTGTGTGCCAATGAGCAGTACTACCTGCTCCGTAGTGGAACGCCAACTTGTTGGGAAAGCTCTGACGCGGAGACATTTATCAACGCCAGCATTGATCTCTGGAATACTTGGTGAGGGATGCCAAAAAACAGGAATTCGCCGTGAAGACAGTGCGGCCTGCAAGCAGGTGGAGCTAAGTATGGGTGGTCGAGTCATCAACCTTTTCATGTGGGGATACCAAGAGCACTACAGAATAAGTCTTCAAATACTCGCTCGCGATGTCCTCAAGGCTTTGGGGGCGCCGACGGAGGCGGAGGTGCTCCTTGTTGGAGCGCGCAGCCCCAATAGCGAAGACCCGAGCCCGGTGTGCGTAGAGCCAGAAGATGGAAAATGGCCCCTGTCGCTATTCGATGGCTTGCTCGATTCAGTCGAATCGACTTACCGCAACCACGATATGCAGAACCTTTTTTTTGGTGACGAGGCAAGTATGCGGGACAAGCCTGAATGGATGCGCCGAGATTCGGTACGCATATCTGTTGGGCAGGCTCTCAAAGTCTTCGATGCCGAGCACGACGTAGCTTCGTTCTGTGGCGAAGTCAGACGCATTGATGATTACTACATTACCCCGGTCATACAGATTCCAAAAGCAACTTTTGTGCAGTTCCCGCCGTTGCCTTCCAAGCCTGTTGATGAAGGACAACAAGGAAGTGGGCTTCGCAGTTTGATACATGCAGCGATGTATGCAGTTCTTCATGAGGCTACTGAAGAGTTGCAGAACCCTCAGCCTGGACGATTTATCCAAAACAGTATGAGAGATGCAGAAGAAATCGTACGCATTGCTGCGAAGAATTTCCTGCATACTCCAGGACTCTCAATCGAGAAGCGGTATATTCATGCCGATCTTTTCGATGTAATGAACCTTATCTCATCTCTCATGTATGAAGGGGCGAAAGGTGTTGGCCAGCTTACTCTCGTCGATCCCGAGAACGATGCGATCGAATTCCTAGCAAAGTTTGCTCAGCCGGTTCCTTTTCGTGAGCCACGATGGGCGCGGAAGGTCTTGCAGATGGCGACAACAGGTGTTGGCATCATTGCAGACAGTCAGCGCATTTACGGACTTGGTAAGCTGAGGGATCCGCACGATTTCAGCGCACAGGATGCGTTCACAGTAGCTTTTATCGATCACTATCACTGGGAGCTGCGTTGTGGCAATCAAGTACTGCTGCGCAGTCACTATGCTGTGCCCAAGCTTCCGCAGGAACCTTTCGACAAGGCTGCCTTCCTCTCAAACTATACTCGCCTGTTTCCACAAGCTTCACAGGAAGATGGGTTGCACCTATGGAGCCTATTGCTGGCCCAGACTAGACAAGAGTACGGCAGCATGATTGTCGTCGCTGCCGACGCGGCCAGCGAAGCGCGACGGCTTAGAAAGCAGGGTACCTGTATAGATCCAACCTTGCTTTCTGAATCGTTGATGCAGAGTGTCAGTGGAATCGACGGTACCATACTGCTCGACCCCTCTGGCTTTTGCCATGCCATCGGGATCATTCTCGATGGCGAGGCGACCGATCAATGTATGCCTTCAAGGGGCTCTCGATACAATTCCGGCGTTCGCTACGTAAAAGCGAGCGGTCCCAGAAGGCTTGCCATTGTCGTATCTGATGATCGCACCGTCGATATTATTCCTCGGCTCCGACCGCTGGTTAGCCGTGCGAAGATAGAACAGCATATAGCTCGGTTAGAAGCGGCGACACTGGACAACTATCACGACTCTCGGAACTGGCTGGACGACCATCGGTTTTACATCAATAACGAGAAATGCTCTCGGATCAACAAGGCAATCGAAAGATTGGATGCTCTTCCGAAGGAAGTGGGCTTGATCTACATCGGAACGGAAAAGTTTGAATCTCATCCCGAGATGGATGAAAGCTATCTTACTGACTAGCCGATTACTGCCGCGCTATGGAGTCGTAAGCTCCACCGCAAAGGGCCTCACCAACTGTAGGAATAGGAAAGAGCTTTGAAAGTACAGGAAAGCATTGTCCGGTATTGGCATGCCGTTGAATTGCTGCAACCGCAGTCTGCCCCTAAGTTGAAGAAACGCAGCAGTTCCTACGGTGCGTTCATTCACAACACGCCCATAGGGAATCCTATCCCTCCTTGGTCAACGGCAAGTATTGTTGCAAAGCAACACTTGCCCAAGCGGCGCGTCTGGAGCCACACACTCTTTGCCCATATTTATGACAGCCGGCGTATCACTGAACACCTCAAGGAAGTCTATGGCGCTGATCAGGGCTATCGTGAGCCACAGTATCGAGAGTCGGCCCTGTTCGCAGCGAAATTCACTATGACTGGTCAGTTCGTCGATGACAGTTTCGTGCTCTCCAGCGAAGCATGGTTTCTGGGGCGGGTGTTGACGGGAAAGGATTGGACCAGAGGGTTTGAGGAGGACCAAACAGCCATCGGCGAACAGGTGAAAGTGCTGTTCGAAGGTCAGGTATCCAGCGGAGCGCTGCGTGAACTGACACACTGGATTCTCCAATACATCGGTGTAGCGGGTTTCTTTGGTGACATGGACGGCCATGTATTTCGCTTTCGCTCCCAGCCAGTCAATCCCAACAAACCAGAGTCGGAAGACGATCCACTCAATAGCTTCCTGCTCGAAGATCTGGCCAACGTCGCCGACAGCATCAGCAAAGGAGGAAAAAACAATCCGTTAGATCAATACTTATACCAGCACGATGCACGACTACGTTTGCAAATAGACGATGATCGCGAATCGCTCCCATTAATCGATCGATTGATGCCAGACGCCTATCCCGCGAGCTGCTGGCCCTCGGACCAGCATCTGGGACTGGTGCATTCCCAGCAGTTGGCTGTCAATACGATCCTCGCCACGCTTGGCAATAGCCAAGGACTGTTGGGTATCAATGGCCCCCCAGGCACAGGCAAGACGACGCTGCTGCGTGATTTGATTGCCGCCATTGTTACCAACCGGGCCGATGTGCTCGCCAAGCTACCCCGCGCCTCCGATGGGTTTGTCCGAAACGGACGCGAAGCAGCCAATGATGGCGGTAAGGAACAGTCGTGCTTCAAACTCGATCCAGCTCTGTATGGCTTCGAGATCGTTGTGGCTTCGTCCAATAACGGCGCGGTGGAAAACGTCACGCTCGAATTACCCCAGCGCGACAAGATTGACGAGAGCTGGCTGCCCGAGGCGGAGTATTTTGCCGAGCTGGGCGAACTGGTGAGTGGAAAACCTGCGTGGGGATTGATTTCCGGTGCGCTGGGTAGCAAAACGCGGCGAACCAAGTTCGTGGAGCGCTACTTCTATGGTCAGCGCCCGTTCGGCAGCGACGACAAGGCAGGCCCTGACGCCGAAGAGGAAGCCGAATTAGATGATGAATTTGGCGATGCTGTAAATGCCTTGTTTTCTACGCCTTCCACGGCAGAGGAGAAGTTTGGTGCAAGCGAGGAGAACGACGAGGCACCGTCTGACAAGGAAGAAGGACCGAAAGGCTTTCTCGGATGGCTCAGTGCATGCGCTGAGGTCAACAAGACTCGCTCCCCGGAACAACGCCAAGCCTTGTGGCAGCAAGCCATCGTCGATTATGACGCTGCCAAGACAGAGGTGCGCAAAACGTGTGCTGCTGCCAATCGCATCCGCGAGCTGATCCAAGCCCTCTGCAAGACAAGAAAGCAGGTCGCGGAACAATCTGAAGCGCTACTTACTCTCGAAAGTAATCTGGCCGATGCGGTCAAGCAACTCTCTCGCCTGGATACCGAAGAGAGCCGTCCAGCTAGCATGGCGCTGAAACAGTGCTTGTATGAACTTGAGGAGCATCAAGCACGAAAGCCGGGATTTTGGGCGAAAGTTTTCAGTTTTTGGGGCGCGCAGCGAGACTGGGATGCTAAGCGGAAACGGCTCGAAAGCCACCACGACTTGGCCAAATCCGAGTTTAGCCGGATAGCACGCCTCACCAAGCAACTGGGTGCTTCGCGGGAGAGCTTAGAAAAGCATACCGCCGATACGCGACGTGCGCTTCAACGCTTGCGCAGCCAATGCCAAGCACACATGCAAGATGCCATCGACGTGGCAAGGGAAGGCCAAGCCGATCACCTGCTCGTATGGCTGGAAGACGGCGCTATTGGTCGCGGCGATGCCATCGAGCTGGCCGAGCCTTGGCGTTTTGAAGGCTGGCGCCAAGCGCGGGCCCGCGTCTTCATTCAGGCACTCAAGCTTCATCGGGTGTTCTTTGAGTTGGAAGCATCCCGTATGCGCTCAAATCTGTTTCTCATCAACGGAATGTTGACTGGCACCCGCTACCACGGCATCTCGCGTGACGCTATTCGCTCTGCCTGGGCGTCCCTGTTCATGGTCGTGCCGGTATTGAGTAGCACCTTCGCGTCGTTTGCGCGCTCATTCGGCTCGTTGGGGGGCGGCGATATTGGCTGGCTGTTGGTGGACGAGGCTGGCCAGGCATCACCCCAAGCAGCTGTCGGCGCGTTATGGCGGTCCCGGCGTGCATTGCTGGTGGGCGATCCGCTTCAACTCAAGCCGATCGTCACCGTCTCCGATGCCGTGCTCGAACATATGCGTACACGCTACCAAGTCGATACACACTGGCTCCCCAATCGACAATCCGCACAGACACTGGCTGATGAAGCTACCCGCTGGGGGCGCATTGCTGGACCGACCGATGGCAAGACTTGGGTAGGATTACCGTTGGTTGTTCACCGACGCTGCGACAAACCCATGTATGCGCTCGCTAATCGCATCGCCTATGACGGAGCGATGGTGTATGGAACCCTCACACCGCGCCCCGACAAGGAAACACCTGCCAGCTTCCTGACCGGATGGATTCAAGCCAGCGGAACGTCACAAGACAACTGGGTACCAGCCGAAGGCAAAGCCCTTCAGGACCTGCTTGCGCTGTTGCATAGGGATGGCGTGAAGGCTGAAGACATTGCGGTCATCACTCCGTTCAAAGCCGTTCAAGAGAATCTTAGAGGCATGCTCTCTGACAAGATGGTATCCGGCACAATCCATACCATGCAGGGCAAGGAAGCGCCTATCGTTATTTTGGTGCTGGGCGGTAATACGGCTGGTTCGGGAGCCCGCAACTGGGCGGTTTCGGAGCCGAATCTTTTGAATGTGGCGACAACTCGCGCCAAACGACGCTTCTATGTGATTGGCGACAGAAACGACTGGAAGAATCGAGCGTTGTTTTGTGATGTCATGGATCTGTTACCACTGCAGACCACTTCGGAGCGCGAGCAGGAACAGATGCCAATTTCCCCGTAGTCGCCCACTCGAACCGATGAGGGCGATCATAGTGTAGTTGGTGAGTGGTATGGAGGTACCTCAACGTCTATTAAATAGTGTTTGCTGAGATACCGACGAATTCGCTTTGACTCAATATGCTGTGGAGCACTACAACATTGAGGATCGACCATGAGTTCAACAGGAACAATGAATCCACAGCAGATCTGCGAAGACTTTCTCCGAAAGGAAATTCGTTACAACAGCGAACATCATATCCTGCCAAGCGAAAGCGCCGTCGCGGATCGGCTGCTAGATCGCGGGATTGAGATGAAGCACGTCTATGAAGAACTGCATGAAAAGCTTCACCTGCACCCACCAGCACTCTCGCTTCTCCTTGGTTTGGTTCTGAGTGCAGCCGCTTTCTGGAGCCCGGAGAAAATACAGAGAGCACGAACTGCGCGAGACGATCTCACCAAGACCAATCACCAAATTGCAAAGAAGGCGGCCGAACTAACAATGCTGCTGGAGCGACGTTCTGACCTGCATAATACATCTGGCTTTAGTAGTGATACTCACTATCACGTCTGCGACGTGCTTGAGGCGGCCTCCCAGCACAATTATCTATTCACGTCTTATGTACAAGATCACCTGGATGCTTTGAGAGGACAATTTGACCTCAAGTACTGGCCTTCACTGAGCGAATTTTTGCAGGTATTAGCATTAGATGCGAAGACCGCCAACACGACTGCAACGGATCCCTTGACCGCTGCCGCAACTGCGGCAGTCCGTGCATCCAAGGCAGATTTCTTCAAAGCGCTGTTCGCCGCTATTGAGGAGAACTGCGCCGATAATTACGGCCGCTTACCAAACGGCTTCAAGCTTTCCGACCGGACACTGGCCTCACTAGGCAACTGCGCATTGGATCTTGACCCCGACGACTTGGTCGATGATGCATATATCAAACGATTCCGGCAGCGTGAACGCAGTGGAGCCAAGTAGCAAAGTCCGGCGAAGCAAAAAAGGGGGCCGAAGCCCCCTGGGTCAGATCAGGCCACGTTCGGCAAAGGACATAGTATCGCTACCGGCGACAATGACATGATCCAGCGAGCGTACATCCACCAGAGCCAGAGCCTCCTTGAGCCGATTGGTGATGGCTTCATCGGCACGGCTCGGCTCGGAATTTCCGCTGGGGTGATTATGCGAGAATATCACCGCCGCCGCATTGAGCCTCAGGGCCTCCTTGACCATCTCGCGTGGATACACCGAAGCACTGTCGATGGTGCCCCTGAACATCTCGGTGTATTCGATCAAGCGATGCTGCGAGTCTAGGAACAGTACTGCGAAGACTTCGTGCTCGAAACCAGCCAGCTTGGCACACAGGTACTCTTTGACAAGTGTTGGTGAGGTGAAGGACATACCACGCTGTATTTTCTGGTCGATGACCTGACGCGCGGCGTCAAGAATCTGATCTACCGACGCCGGCAGGTAGCGCCCTTGTGCGTCACGGACCAGCAGAGAGGAATCGAACGAGGAAAAGGACAGTTGTGTCATGATTGTGCTCCGGTTGCTCGGGCGGAATTGCCCGGAACCGGCGTCAGCACGGCGCAGCGCAAGCTGTCACAGGGTCATGAACGGCCATGACCGCAAGCGTGCGAGCACGCGCAGCCCTTGACGGCGAGAACGCCGTGGTACGGTGAAGGGAACAGCAAGACCGCCCATACCCTACCCACTACATACACTCGCCCTTGGCAAGCGGAGCGCGCAGGCCCTTATGGATCGGAGGCGTCAGGGATCAAAGCCAGATGGCCGCGATTCGGAACGAAGCGCGGGGCGTAGCCCGCGAGCCCGACGGCGGCACGCCGGGATGCAAATCTTGGGTGTGGATAAATTTCAAATAGTGTTCTGTATGCCACACTCGCATGGTGCCAAGCACCATGCAACGTCAGTCACGTAGGAAGCCTGGCTTGGCTACGCCGGAGTACTCATAAGGGGTTTCACACCTCGTGGCGGGCTGCTGTGCGATTATGTCTGAGATCTGAAACTACGGCGATCAACCTATTGACCGGCTCGGCCAATCGTTTCGGTAATACACGATGCTCGGAAAATTTTTTTCATTGGCAATCCAGCGCTTCGCAACCCATATATCGTCTTCGGGGTGATTGTTGTCCACTCCGTTGCAATACTTGTAGCCAACAAGTGCATCGGTATGCGATAGCAGGATACGGGCCATGGTCATGTGAAAACGGTGCGCCTGAAGATCTGCTGGCCCCTTGGGGCGAGGAAGCGTCAGGCGAAGACATTTCTGATCATTGAAGTCCCTCCAGTCAGGCCCAACAACCTGCCCGGCACGCTCCAGCATCTTACGGGCCTGGTCGTTCTTACCATTGACTATCGCCACAGCAACAGTTCCCTTCGAATACTCCAGCTTTTCAGCCAGTAGATTCATCCAGTTCACCAGTTTGTTCAGCGTTTTATCGTCGGCAAACACCAGAAACTGATGGCGCTGCTCGTCGTCGAGAAATGCCGGCAATTGCGCATAGAGTGGGTATAGCAAGTCATGGAGATAGATGTAGGTCTGGCGGCGCCCTTGCTCATGGCTGCGGGTGGTCGCAGTCAATACCCGCTGTGCCCATTCCGGCGTAAGTTCGGGCAGGGTCATTTCGGTGATATCGATGGAGATGAGTGGGAAGCCGAGTGACTTTCCGATCAACGCCTTGCGACCGTCAAAGGCATGGCCAAGTTCGATTTCAACACCGCCAAGCACCATCGGCTCAGCCTGGACCGGCGGCCCAAGCACAGCCACGTCGAGCCGGAACTTGCTGCCAAAAGGCGTCTCTAGGGGATGTTCATTTGCCACTCGGTCGGCGCCAAGCAGCAAGTTCCCCTCCAGCGGATAATCCGATGAGTCCACATCCTTGAACGACCAGGGCATTGCAAGCCCAGCACGCAAGCGCCTTGAGAGTTCGTCCGCGACAAGTTCTTTCGCCCGCCGGTGCTCGGGGCTTTCTTGCACAACACGCCACCGGCTGGCTTCTTCATCATCGAAGTGCGCTTTAGGGTTAAAGGTGTGTTGGGCAGGGAGTACCCGAAAATGGGATCGCCGACGCAATTTTCCATTTTCAAAAGAGGGGCTGACCCACGTCACCATCTGTCGCGATCCGTCGGGAGAGACTAATGGCCAAAGCTTGCGCGCATGTTCACGGCTGCGTACACCACGTGCCAGGATTGTGGTTTGGAAAACTCCTTTCCGGGAGAAAACTACAATCGCCTCGTCCATTTTCTCTTCCCCGGTTACGCCGATACGGCAGCTAGTCTCGTGGCGCTATCCAACTTACGATGAACCAGCGATACCAGCGTCAGGATGTCCAAGGCGTCCTGTTCGGACATAGGCCAATTCGTTTTCGCGGCATGGGCAAGCGGATTGCGTACCGCCCCAAACAGACCGATCAGCAGGTTTACAAAGCCTCTCTGCTCGCTTTTTTCAGACTCCGTACTCAGTGTCTTCAAGACAAGTACAGGTTGCTGACCGCCAAATGCCTTATTCACAAGGTCAGCACCATCGCCACTCAGACCCGAGAGCTGGCGAATCCGCTCGGCAACGCCCTTGGTCGCTTCAAATACCGCGTGAAAATAGTTCTCGTCCATGAGTTCTGCGCGACAGTAGTTCAGGACTTCTACATGCACAGCGCGACTTTCCAGCGCCGCCTTGAGTCGCCCGGCTCGTGCACGGGCTTCGTCCAGCGTATTGGCCTTATCGGCATATCCGACTTTGCCATCTTCACGCACATAGAAACCCGAGAAAGCCAAAACAACATTGAGTTCATCGCGGCGCCAGGCAAATGTCCCAGGATTGCTTGCGTAGCTCACGGGATTCATCGCTCGATTGATGAACATGATGAGATGGTTACCAACCTGATGCTGGTTCTGAGCGCCAGCCAACGCATTGAACAGCCGTTTCCATTTGGTCATGTCCGGGGATGAGTCGGCTACCTGGATCTCTTGTAACAACCGCCCGATCTGCGTGCCAGTCAGGCCTTGTGCGGTGTCGGCAAGAACGCGGCAGGCAGCTTCCAGGTGCTGGGAGCTGAACGGGGCAATTTGTGACGCCACTATCTGTATCTCCGTCTTACACTCATCAGATAATGGCCTGCAAGCCCTTGTCAGCGATGACGTTGAGCAGCTTGAGCGCCGGGCCGGCTGGGTGCGTTTCACCCTGTTCCCACTTGCGTACCGTCGAGGCGGTGGTGTGCAGATGATGGGCGAACACTGGCTGACTGAAGTGCAGCGCTTCACGCAGACGCTTGATGTCGTCGGCGCTGAACTCGCGCACCGGCGGCGGGCAGATCGCGTCGAATTCACGCATCGTCACTTTGCTGATCGCGCCGGCGTCGTGCAATGCGGCCAGATCACCGCGCAGGGATTCAATGATTTTGCTCGTCACAACACACCTCCAGTAGAACACCAGCCTGCAAAGCCTTCACCAACTCCTTGGCCGATAGCTCTAGAAATACCTTGCCGGCATATTGCAGCGCTTTTTTCTCGTCCCGCGTGATGTTCGCCTTGTCGCTTTTCGGGAACCCATGCAGGAATACATAACGGTGGCCAACACGGGCTGATAACAAGGTGCGGTAGCCACCGCTCTTACCCGCACCAGGGCGGGCGACCCGCTTCTTGTAAAGGTAGCCACCCAAATCGGCATCAATCAGCCCACTCTCCATTTCCTGGACTGCCTTGCACAAGGCTGTATCGGACAGTTTCTCGGCAGTTTGCCACCGCGCAAAGTCCTTTCGCTTCAAGACGTTCATACCCGTCCACCATCAAAACTATACCCGTAACGGGCATGATTGTCTAGCCCTTGCAAGTGGCAAGTAGCCACCCATCCCCAGAGGTCGTCCATGTCCAATAGTCGCAACGTTGTTGCGACTATTGGGTCGGCAAACCCGAACGCCGGGATACTCAGCCTGTTCATACGGAAGCCGCCTTGGCGTGTGTAGCCCCTGTAATCGTCTTGCGCCGGTTTGCCACCAGTTCGGCTGCCTCACGCACCGGATCATCCTCGGTGTGGATATAGCGCATGAACATGGTCACCGTCTTATGCGCGGTCAGCACCATGCCGACCTTGACCGGGATACCCGAGTTAGCGATGTCGGTAGCCGAGCGGTGGCGGATGCCGTGGGTGCCAACGTGAGGTACGCCAGCCGCTTTGAGCGTCCGGGTCCAACCGCCGTAGTACTCCCCATAGGTCAAGTGGGTAAGCGGGTTGCGCGGCGACGGCAGGACATAACGTGCACCGGGCTGCCGAGGGGCCGTGGAAAGCAGCCGATAGGCTTCCTCGCTCATGGGTTTGGACATACCACCGGTCTTGCTGTCGGGCCAGACCACCCGGCGGTTCTCCAGGTCAATCCATTCCCATTCGAGTAGCACGATTTCGGAGCGCCGGGCAGCAAACTCGAATTGCAGACGGATCGCCAACGGGACGACATAGGGCACCAAGCCCTCGGCCTCGATTTGGTCAAGGTGCTTGAATAGCTTGGCCATTTCTTCGTCTGTAATGAGGCGAGTGGTCTTTCCCCCGGTATACAGCGGAACGTGTCGGCACGGGTTCGAGCCATCAGGTCGATAGCCCCAAATCTCAGCCAGGTTGAACATCTTACGTAGGACAGATAGCGCCTTGTTTGCCTCACCCGGCTTGTAATCCAGTTTTTTCATCATCGCGGCCACGTCAGCGCGTTTCACATCCTGGACCTTCATCCGCCCCAGGATCGGGATAATATTGCGGTCGATGTTGCCCTGGTAGCCTTTCTGCGTACTGGGTTTGTTGCGGTGCTTGGAGTAGTCCTCCATGAACTTTACGCACAGCTCCTTGACTGTCGGCGCCTTGCGCGCTTCGGCCTTGGCGGCCCCCGGATCGCCGCCTCGGCGAACCTCGGCCAGCCAGTTTTGCGCCAATGAACGGGCCTGTTCGACAGTCAACTCTCCGTACAGGCCCAGTGCTGGCTTACGCCGCTCACCGGCATTCGTCCGGTACTGGAGCATGAAGACCTTGCGGCCGGCCGGCGTGATCTTGCACAGGAAGCCGGGGACGAGAGTGTCGCGCAACTCGACGGGCTGCGCCTGGGGCTTTGCCGCATCAATTGCGGACTTGGTGAGTTTGATCTTGGCCATAGCTGACTCCTTGGAAAGACCCGTTTCCAGGAGCCTGTTAGGAGCCAAGCGGATGGAAGCCGGGTCAAGTTTCGGAAAGCACCGGCATATGATGAACTAGCCTAAGTTATTGATAAACCTGCTGTAGCGAGCTTAGGCGTAGTCCAGCGAAGTACGGTGCTGGAGTCATGGTGAAATAAAAAAACCACGCCGAAGCGTGGTTTTAAAGCGGGGGTAATTGTACAACTTTTTTGGCAGAGTTGCTAGGCTTATGCGTTTTAGTTTAGTTGTTAGCGTTTAAATGCTTTGGAATAAAGCGGCTACCCTGTAGCTGGTCATGGTCTGGCGCATTCTCACGCAGCACAGCGAGTACTTCGCTGGCGCGGTCATCCATTTCTAAACCTTGATAACCTTCTACCATGGTTGCTAATGCATCCCGGGTAGCGCTGGACTCGGGGTAGTTCTCGACCACCCAGCGGCCTCGTTCAACCGCCGCTAAATACGCTCCTCGGCGTAAGTAGTAATCAGCGATATGCAGCTCATGCCGGGCCAACAGTTCCCGTAAATAGACAATGCGCTGCTGAGAATCAGCGGCATACTCACTTTGCGGATAGCGCTGAATCAACTCGCGGAAGTCGTTGTAGGCATCCCTTGACGCACCCAGGTCACGCTTTGAAATATCAATCAAGCGCAAGCGTTCTAAGCTGAAACGGCCTGCTTGCCAGGCGGAAAGACCGCGCAGGTAGTAGGCATAGTCCACTTGTGGGTGGTCAGGGTGGAGGCGAATAAAACGACTTGCTGCTGCCCGGGCTTCTTCCCAATCTCTATTTTCATAGTAGGCATAAATGAGTTCGAGCTGGGCCTGCTCGGCATGCGCCCCAAAGGGAAAAAACGCGCATCATCATCCTCGTTGCTAACAAGCCTCAATCACCAAAAAGCGGCGATGGCCATAAGTAGAAATGGTAGAATAGGTCGCAGTCAGCCCACTATAAAACACCTCGGCTCAAAACGCAGGCTTAGCGACGTTTCGTCGGGTGTCGTCAAAAGTACAAGCTAAGGTTTTTTTGCGTTTTAAAGAGGTTTTTCATGTCCCGAATTGTTGAAGACACGCAGCGCGTGCCCGCCTCACTGGCCGGTGCGCGGTTAGACCAAGCAGCGGCGGAGTTGTTCAGTGATTACTCCCGCGAGCGCTTAAAAGCGTGGATTAACGCCGGTGAACTAACGGTGGATGGCGCCCAGGCTAAGCCAAAAGCCAAACTGCACGGTCACGAAGTGCTAGCGCTGCAGGCGACCATTGAAGACGATACGCGTTTTGAAGCGCAGGATATTGCGCTCGATATCGTTTATGAAGATGAAACGCTAATGGTGATCAATAAAGCGGCGGGGATGGTGGTGCATCCTGCGGCAGGTAATCCTGATGGCACGCTCTTAAATGCATTGCTGCATCATCATCCGGCGATTGCTGAAGTTCCTCGCGCGGGCATCGTGCATCGCTTGGATAAGGACACCACCGGCTTGATGATGGTGGCAAAAACGCTGCCCGCACAAACGGCGTTAGTGGCGCAGATGCAGGCACGAAGCGTGTCGCGCCAGTACGACGCCGTGGTGATTGGTAAGCCGGTGTCGGGCAGTACCATTGATGCTCCCATTGGGCGGCATCCCAAAGACCGTAAGCGCCAAGCCGTCACCACATCTGGTAAGCCTGCGATTACACATTTTCGCGTAGTCGAGCGCTTTCGCGCCCATACCCACGTGCGCTGTAAATTGGAAACCGGGCGCACCCACCAAATCCGTGTGCATATGGCCCACGCTCGCTACCCACTGATTGGTGACCCTCTTTACGGCGGCCGCGCCAAGTTGCCGCCAGGGGCGGCGGAACCGTTAAAGGAAATTCTGCGGGAATTCCCCCGTCAGGCGCTGCACGCTCGAAAGCTGATTTTTCAGCATCCGGTAAGCGGTGAAACATTGACCTTTCAGTCAGATCTTCCCGATGACTTGTTAATGTTGTTAGATTACCTGCGTGAAGATAATGAGACCATGCGATGAGCGATGCCATTAATCTGCGGCCAACGCTTTTAATTCCCGATTGGCCTGCACCGTCCAATGTACGAGCGTTTGTGACGACCCGCGAAGGTGGGCCGAGCCAGGGTGACTTTGCGTCTTTTAATCCCGCTTCCCATGTGGGCGATAATACAGACCACGTTGCACTATGCCGTCGCCTGCTGCAAAAAGAGATTGGCGACGAACGGCCTTTACTCTGGCTTAATCAAACCCATGGTGCCCGTGTGCAGCAGGGGTATCAGCCTGATCCTGCCGATGCAGATGCGTCGATTGCAACCTCTAATGAGTACGCCTGTGTGGTATTGACCGCCGATTGCCTACCGGTGATGTTTTGCAACCGGGCAGGTACTCAGGTAGCGATTGCCCACGCTGGTTGGCGTGGGTTAGCGGGCGGGGTGCTGGAAGCAACGATTGCTGCAATGAACACGGATCCTGACGATATTCTCGTATGGCTGGGGCCGGCGATCTCGAACGCCCAATTTGAGGTGGGGCCGGAAGTGTACGGTGCCTTTGTCGCAGTTCATCCAGATACCGCCGAAGCTTTTGACCACAGCCCCTACCGACTAGGCCATTATATGGCCGACCTTTACCGGTTGGCACGCTTTCGGCTAGAAGCGCTAGGCGTTAATCACATTAGCGGTGGCCATTTCTGCACTGCCTGTGAGTCGCGGTTTTACTCTTATCGTCGTGATGGTGGCAAGACAGGCCGCATGGCGAGCGTGATCTGGATCAATTAATCTTCATAAAACGGTTTTATAAGGCGGCGGTTTAGCTGCTGAGCACTTGAAATACGCAGGACTGACGCCATTTAACTTGTCAAGCTAATAGTGATTAGCACGTCTAACGACAGGTTATCGGGTAACGCTATGCGTCAAAACGCATGGCTACCCCAGGAGGAATTCCATGCGTTTTGATAAATTTACCGCCAAGCTCCAGAGTGCGATTGCTGAGGCGCAGTCGCTGGCCGTAGGTCGCGGCCACAATCAATTAGACCCAGCACATTTGCTGCTTGCCCTGCTCGACACCAAAGACACCGGCATTAAAGCCCTGATTGAAAAAGCCGAGGGCAGCCCCTCGCGCCTGCGCGATGGCTTAATGCAGCAGTTGGATAATCTACCCAAGGTAGGCCAGTTCGATGGTGAAGTTCAGCCATCGCGGGATTTCATCAAACTTTTCAACTTAACCGACCGCGAAGCGCAGAAGCGCGGCGATCAGTTTATTGCCAGTGAGCTAGTGCTGCTGGCAGCGCTAGAGATGAATTCGGCGATTACCAAGTTATTGAAAGAGGCCGGAATAACCCGCAAATCCCTTGAAGCCGCTATTAACAGCCTACGCGGTGGTGCCACCGTGGATGATGCTAACGCTGAAGATCAGCGTGAAGCGCTCAATAAATACACCATGGATCTTACCCAGCGAGCCCTGGACGGCAAGCTTGATCCTGTCATCGGGCGCGATGATGAAATTCGTCGCACTATTCAAGTGCTGCAGCGGCGCACCAAAAATAACCCGGTGTTGATAGGCGAGCCCGGTGTGTGTAAAACCGCCATTGTTGAGGGGTTGGCCCAGCGTATTGTTAACGGCGAAGTGCCGGAAGGCTTAAAAGATAAGCGCGTGCTCTCGCTGGATATGGGCTCCTTACTGGCCGGTGCGAAGTTCCGCGGTGAGTTTGAAGAGCGTTTGAAATCCGTGCTTAAAGAGCTTTCCCAGGAAGAGGGGCGAGTGATTCTGTTTATCGATGAGCTGCACACCATGGTCGGTGCTGGCAAAGCCGAAGGCGCCATGGATGCGGGCAATATGCTTAAGCCTGCCTTAGCGCGTGGTGAGCTGCACTGCGTGGGCGCAACGACTCTTGATGAATACCGCAAGTATATTGAGAAAGACGCCGCTCTGGAGCGCCGTTTCCAAAAAGTGTTGGTGGATGAGCCTTCCGAAGAGGACACCGTGGCGATTCTACGTGGCCTGAAAGAGCGCTACGAAGTGCACCACGGCGTAGACATCACCGACTCGGCGATTATTGCCGCGGCCAAGCTGTCGACGCGCTACATTACCGATCGCCAGCTACCCGATAAGGCGATTGACCTAATTGATGAAGCGGCATCGCGGATTCGTATGGAGCTGGACTCTAAGCCGGAAGCGATGGATCGTCTTGATCGCCGCTTAATCCAGCTCAAGATGGAGCGTGAGGCGCTTAAGAAAGAGACCGATGAGGCGTCCAAAAAGCGCCTTGATGCGCTGAATAATCAAATTCACGAGCTAGAGCGCGAATACGCCGACCTGGATGAAATCTGGAAAGCGGAGAAAGCCAGTATCCAGGGGGCTGCTCAGTTTAAAGCCGATTTGGAGCAAGCGCGTATTGATCTTGAACAGGCGCGTCGCCAGGGCGACCTGGGGCGCATGTCTGAAATTCAGTACGGCAAGATTCCTGAGCTCGAGAAGAAAATTGCCGAAAGCGGTGAAGGTGAGGCGGATACTTCAAGCCATCAGCTGTTGCGCTCCAATGTGACTGAAGAGGAGATCGCTGAAGTGGTCTCTCGCTGGACGGGCATTCCGGTTTCCAAAATGCTCGAAGGCGAGCGCGATAAACTGCTGCGTATGGAAGAGGCACTGCACCAGCGGGTGATCGGTCAGGAGGAGGCGGTCGAGGCAGTGGCTAATGCGGTACGCCGCTCAAGGGCAGGCCTTGCCGACCCCAACCGCCCTAACGGATCATTTCTGTTCCTCGGCCCTACCGGGGTGGGTAAAACCGAGCTGTGTAAGTCGCTGGCCAACTTCCTGTTCGATACCGAAGAGGCCATGGTGCGTATCGATATGTCGGAGTTTATGGAGAAACACTCCGTGGCCCGCTTGATCGGTGCGCCTCCCGGCTATGTGGGGTATGAAGAGGGTGGCTACTTAACCGAAGCCGTGCGCCGTAAGCCCTATTCGGTGCTGCTACTGGATGAGGTGGAAAAAGCCCATCCTGATGTCTTTAATATTCTGCTACAGGTCTTGGAAGATGGTCGCTTGACCGATGGCCAGGGGCGTACGGTTGATTTTCGGAATACCGTGATCGTGATGACCTCTAACATGGGTTCTGACATTATTCAGCGCATGGGGGGCGACCCTAGTGGTGATCAAGATCGGGATTATGAGCTGATGAAAAATATGGTCATGGAGGTGGTGGGTAATCATTTCCGACCTGAACTCATTAACCGTATTGATGAAGTGGTGGTATTCCATGCGCTTGGTCAAGAGCAGATCCAGGCCATTGCTGGCATTCAGTTGGAACGCCTGAAAGTACGCCTTGCCGAGCATGACCTGAAACTCGAGATCAGCCCTGAGGCCATGGCACAGCTAGCAGTGGTCGGCTTCGACCCTGTGTATGGGGCGCGGCCTCTTAAACGGGCGATTCAAAGCCGCATTGAAAACCCGTTGGCGCATGATTTGCTGGCCGGTAAGTTTGCCCCGGGGGACACCATTCATATCAAGGCCGAAGAGGGTAAACTGGTGTTTAGCTCGTAACTGATGACAACACTTTTGCGCAATTGAGTAGGCAAAAAGCCTCGCTAGCGACGCTGGCGAGGCTTTTTTAATGGCTTTCTGCGACCTTTGTTGCGTTTGAGCTGATAGGAGGTTGACAGGCTGAGGGCGCTAATGGAATCTTGTCGGTTCCTGATTTGCGGGCGCGGACTCTACGGGCAACCCCTAACTCCCGCGCGAAGGGTAGGCGAAGGCCTCTACCCGCCGAAGGACTTCCGGGTTTGGGCTAACCGCCCAACCTGGCCAACGCCCCGACACGGCGATCCGCCGTGATGAGAGTGCAGGCCCTAACCGGGTCACATGCCAGGGTTTGGCATCAGGTACCGGCATAGGCCGGCAGCGGCATACCGCCGCACTCGACACCGCAGGATGTCCTGCGGATCGCACTCGAGACCTTCAGGGGAGATACACAGTGGAACTGCTTTCCGGCGCAGATATGATCGCCCGCTTCTTGCAAGATGAGGGCATCGAATACATTTATGGTTACCCTGGTGGTGCAGCGCTGCATATTTATGATGCGCTATTCCGTCAGGACAAGGTGAAGCACATTCTAGTGCGTCACGAGCAAGCGGCTACGCATGCTGCCGATGGCTATGCCCGCGCTTCGGGCAAGCCAGGCTGCGTGCTGGTGACTTCAGGGCCTGGAGCCACCAACGCCGTCACCGGTATTGCCACCGCCTACATGGACTCAATCCCCATGGTAGTGCTGTGTGGTCAGGTGGCAAGTCATCTGATCGGTGAAGACGCCTTCCAGGAAACCGATATCGTCGGTGTGACGCGTCCTATTGTGAAGCATAGCTTCTCAATTCGTCACCCGTCTGAAATTCCAGAAGTGCTCAAAAAGGCGTTTTATTTAGCTTCTACCGGTCGCCCGGGCCCCGTTGTGGTGGATATCCCTAAAGATATGACCGCACCCACCGAGCGTTACGAGTACATCTACCCGAAAAAGGTCAAGCTGCGCTCGTATAACCCGGTAACCCGCGGCCACACTGGGCAGATTAAGAAAGCTGTAGAGCTGATGCTCAAAGCCAAGCGGCCGGTGTTTTATACCGGCGGCGGCGTAGTAACGGGCAAAGCCAGCGAAGGCCTGACTGATCTGGTCAAGCAACTGGGTTATCCCATTACCACTACACTGATGGGCATTGGCGCGTATCCTCAAAGTGACCGCCAGTGTTTAGGCTGGCTGGGTATGCACGGCTCCTATGAATCCAATATGGCCATGCACCATGCTGACTTGATTATTGCCATTGGGGCGCGGTTTGATGACCGCGTCACCAATAGTACGTCGAAATTCTGCCCTACTGCGAAAATCATCCACGTCGACGTTGATCCAAGTTCAATCTCTAAAACAGTACGTGCCGATGTGCCCATTGTTGGGCCTGCCTCCAGCGTCATAAACGAGATGATTAGCTTGGTGCAGGGGCACAAAACCGCCCATCCTGAAGCATTGTCTGAGTGGTGGGAGAAGATTGATGGTTGGCGCGCTGGCCGTGAAGGCAAGCTTTATGAGCCCTCAAAAGCAGGAGAAGCGCTGAAACCACAGGAAGTTATTGAAGCCCTCTGCCGTGTGACGCGAGGTGAGGCTTATGTCACCACGGATGTGGGCCAGCACCAGATGTTTGCCGCTCAGTACTATAAGTTTGATAAACCCAACCGACTGATTACCTCAGGTGGTTTGGGTACCATGGGCTTTGGCTTCCCAGCAGCGATGGGTATCAAACAGAATTATCCGGATGATGACGTGGTATGCGTCACCGGCGAAGGCAGCTTCCAGATGATGATGCAGGAACTGTCTACCTGTAAGCAGTATGGAGTGGGCGTTAAAATCGTCAATCTGAATAATGCGTCACTGGGTATGGTGCGTCAGTGGCAGGATTTGAACTATAAGTCCCGTCACGCACACTCCTATATGGAGTCGCTGCCGGACTTCCATATGCTGATTGAGGCGTACGGGTTCACAGCGATTACCGTCAACACGATTGACGAGCTTGAGCCAGCGCTTGAGCGTGCGTTTGCCAATAAGCACGAACTGGTGTTTCTTGACGTGAAGGTCGATCCTTTTGAGCACGTCTATCCGATGCAAGTGCCGTTAGGTGCTATGCGCGACATGCTGCTGTCTAAAACGGAGCGTACCTGATGCGTCATATCATCTCGATTCTGTTAGAAAACGAACCGGGTGCGCTGTCACGTGTAGTCGGGCTATTCTCCCAGCGTAACTTCAACATTGAAACGCTTAACGTGGCACCTACGGAAGATCCGTCTCTATCGCGTTTAACGGTCACCACCGTAGGCGATGATCGGGTGATTGAGCAGATCACCAAGCATCTCAATAAGCTGATTGATGTGGTCAAATTGGTGGATCTTACCGAAGGCAACCACATTGAGCGCGAACTGATGCTAGTGAAGGTGAAAGCACTCGGTGCGGCGCGGGATGAAGTGAAGCGCACGGTAGATATCTTCCGTGCGCAGATTGTCGATGTATCGCCGAGCCTATACACCGTGCAGATTACTGGCGATGCTGGCAAGTTGGATGCCTTCCTTCAGGCGATGGCGCCGGTAGGTATTCTTGAGGTTGCGCGCACTGGTGTATCGGGAATCGCCCGAGGTGATAAGGTCTTATCCCTTTAGGTAAAAGGTCTTACTAAAAGCGTAAAGCGCTTAATATAAGCCTCGACCGCCGCTCCTTTAACGGGGCGGCGTTTTTTTATGGGTAGCCGCTATGGGGGCTCGCTTTGTACTTATGTTTGCCTACGCCAAGCTGTAATTGGCTGGCCGAGCGGCACTCACCGTGTAGAATGAAAACGACCACTGTTCCCGTGATTTACTTTTAATGGATGAAACCTATGACACAGGACGCTCGCGATCAAGAGCCCGTAAACTCTGATCAGTCACATCTAGGTCAGTCAGCCTCTACCCAATCAGAGAAGATTGAACAGCCAGAAGTGATCAGTAACGAGGACTTGGCTAGTGCCTTCTTGCGTGAAACTGAAGTGATTGAAGAGACCGTAGAGGACGGTAAGAAAATTCG